>BTQX01000027.1:0-14981 GCA_036986095.1 Gammaproteobacteria bacterium | reverse complement strand
GAGTCAAACAAAAATATAGATAATTCAACACCGAGGTTCATTTTATGCCCAGGATTTACATAGCCG
This sequence comes from Gammaproteobacteria bacterium, assembly GCA_036986095.1. GTDB lineage: Bacteria > Pseudomonadota > Gammaproteobacteria > BMS3Bbin11 > BMS3Bbin11 > BMS3Bbin11. The sequence goes on along the minus strand of BTQX01000027.1, from coordinate 14,915 downwards.
GACATAGAGGAATGGTTGGAAGCGCCTTGTGCCGAACAGCAAAAAACAGGGATTTCCATGACATCATTACTCGCACACATAAGCAATTAGACCTTTTAGACCCCCGGGCTGTTGATGACTTTTTAAAAGCAGAGAAACCCGACTGGGTTTTCCTTGCTGCAGCAAAAGTCGGTGGGATATATGCCAACAATACCTATCGGGCTGAATTTTTACTGGATAATCTTAAGATTCAAAATAATGTCATAGAATCAGCATATAACAGCAATGTATCCAAGTTATTATTCCTCGGCAGTAGCTGCATTTATCCTAAAAATGCACCAATGCCGATAAAAGAAACGGATCTACTTACTTCAGCTCTGGAGTCCACAAATGAACCGTATGCAATTGCCAAGATTGCAGGAATAAAATTATGCGGGGCCTTTAATAGCCAGTATGGAACCAATTATATTAGTGTGATGCCATCAAATTTATATGGCATAGGGGATAATTATCATCTGGAAAATGCCCATGCTTTACCCATGCTTTTAAGAAGATTTCATGAGGCAATGGTCAATCAGGATACGACAGTCACTGTCTGGGGCACAGGGAAGCCGCGTAGAGAGTTTTTATTTGCTGATGACATGGCTGAGGCCTGTTTCCATTTAATGGAAGAATATGATGCTGCAGATATTGGGGAATTAATTAACATTGGCACCGGTGAGGATATAAGCATTGAGGGTTTAGCTAAACTGATAAAGAAGGTCGTAGGTTTTGAGGGTGAGATCGTCTTTGATACAACCAAACAGGATGGCACAATGCTAAAGAGAATGGATGTTAGCAGGCTTGATAAACTTGGCTGGAAGTTTAAAACAGGCCTGGAGGATGGCATACGAAAAACCTATGATGATTTTTTAAATAATCCGGATATCAGGAAATAACATGAATCAATATAGGGATAGGGGCCCTTAAATAATAAACCTGTACGCCCCATTTATTAGAAAGATGAAACCAGCCATTGTTTCATTCCAGTCTGATCCAGAGCACCAGAGACACGATCAACTTCTTTGCCATTTTTAAATAAAATCATTGTCGGGATGCTACGGATATTGAATCGAGCAGCAATACCCTGAGCCTGTTCGGTGTCGACTTTGGCGAAACGTATCTGTGATGACATTTGTGAGGCAAGCTGAGAAAAAGCAGGAGCCATCATTTTGCAGGGACCGCACCAGGCAGCCCAGAAGTCGACCACGACAGGGAGGTCATTGTTGCTGATAAATCGATCAAAATTATGACTGCCAAGATTGGTAGGTAAGCCATCGAGTACTGTCTTATGGCATTTGCCGCAAGCTGGCTTATCATTCAGTCGTTCAGACGGAACACGGTTGATGCCACCACAGTGGGGGCAGACTATAAGAACTGCTGTCATTCTCTTCTCCCGGTAAAAATTATTGCATAATAAATGGCGTCTTTTAATGCAGAGTCAAGTGACACTGGCTTAGTGAAAGTGTAGAGTCAGCAAACCAAAAATTTATGATGATCAGTATGCTTAAATTAAAACTACACTGGCAAATTCTTATTGCGATGATTCTTGCGGTTGTTTTTGGATATGTAACAGGGACAGAAGCAAGCATAGGGGGCGTGACTTTTTATTCTATGTACGGCTTTGTTGGAGGGCTGTTTCTTAGTGCCCTGAAAATGCTGATTGTGCCGCTGATTATGGCATCTATCATTACTGGCGTAGCAGGCATAGGAACTGGAAAGGGATTTGGACGCCTGGGATCCAAAACAGTAATTTATTATTTTATTACCAGCCTACTGGCAATTCTGACAGGTCTGTTTTTTGTCAATCTTATTGTCCCAGGTGTGGTGGATGGTGTGCCTGCTGGCAGCCTTATGGGGCTGGAAGCGGATGTTTCAGACATTGTAGAAAATGCTCAGGGCAGAGGCGCAGGTGATTTTGTTACTGTTTTCGAACGAATGTTGCCGGCCAATATTATCAAGGCTGCAGCCGATGGCCAGATGCTTGGCATAATTACATTCAGTCTTCTTTTTGCCTATTACATGGTTAGAATTCCTGCAAAATATGGTTCTGTGATGACGAATTTCTGGCAGGCCATGATGTTGATCATGCTGGAAATTACCGAGCTTGTGATGAAATTTTCCCCAATTGGCGTATTTGCGCTGGTCGCTAAAGTCGTGGCATCTACCGGCTATGATGCAGTGCTGCCGCTTGCAAGCTTTGCCGGAACGGTGTTTCTTGCCCTGCTGTTTCATTCAGTCATTACCCTGCCTTTACTGCTGGCATTCATCGGCAGGGTAAATCCATTGAGACACTACCAGGCGATGACGCCGGCTCTGTTGATGGCTTTTTCTACCAGTTCATCGGCCGCTACACTGCCTGTAACTCTTGATTCTGTTGAAAAACGGGCAGGGGTGTCAAACAAGGTGTCTTCGTTTGTCCTGCCGCTGGGGGCGACCATAAACATGGATGGTACCGCTTTGTATGAGTGTGTGGCCGTCATATTCATTGCCCAGGCCTATGGCATAGACCTGAGCATGGGGTTGCAGTTTCTCATCGTTACAACCGCTTTGCTTACTTCGATTGGTGTGGCAGGTGTACCCGCAGCAAGCCTTGTTGCAATCGTAGTCATCCTTGCTGCGGCAGGCCTTCCTGCAGAGGGGGTAGGCCTCATCCTGGCCGTCGATCGAATACTCGACATGAGCCGGACAGCAGTAAATGTCTTTTCTGATTCATCCGGAGCCGTCATCATTGCGCGCACTGAAGGTGAAGTCGATATACTTAAAGACGCTTCTATTAAATCACCCGTTGCGGTTTGAACCAATGACACATTAATTTGTCCTATTCATTTCTGACAAACTTCCTTATCTCCTAAACGACCGAATTTTATGAAACAAACCATATTAAAATCATTTACTCTTTCACTTGTTATTATTTTTCTGATGAACAGTGCTTTGGCAACAGAAATACCCGCTGATATTAAAAAACGACTCGATATAATTGTTCCTGGCTATGATGCCAACTCAGTAAAAGCCACCCCTATTTCGGGTCTGTATGAATTTATTGGCGATGGAAGCGTGCTGTATATCTCTCAGGATGGCCGTTACATAGTAAATGGCAATATCATCGATCTGGAAGATAAAATTAACCTGACTGAAAAGACACAAAACAAAGTAACTCAGCAGTTGATTGACGACTACGATGAGAAAGAAATGATCATATTTGCCGCCGAAGGGAAAACCCGGGACACGATCACTGTCTTTACTGATGTGGATTGCCCGTATTGCGCAATGTTGCATAAGGAAGTGCCAAAACTAAATAAGGCAGGTATCACGGTGCGTTATCTGATGTATCCCCGAGCTGGTCCTGGATCACCAACATTCATAAAATCTGTTTCTGCCTGGTGTGCCGATGACCAGAAAAAGGCCCTTGGGATTGCTAAAGAAGGCGGTGAGCTTGAGGCAAGAACCTGTGACAACCCAGTACAGGAGCAATTCGACCTGGGTCAGAAGATCGGTGTTACCGGTACGCCTACTTTGATACTTGAAAATGGTAAAATTTTACCGGGCTTCTTACCCGCAGATCAGTTGATTAAACTGCTGGATGACCAGGGTTAAAAGAGCGGTTTTACAGGTTATGTTTTAGGTTTTCTGAAAATCGTAAAACCTGATCACTACGGACACCTCGCAGGGCAGCCCGACAAGCAGTGAGATCATAACGTGAGTCGTTAAAATCCTCATTGTGAATGCAAAATCTATCACAAAAAAAACCCTAAAGGCCCACGTATACCCATCCTCTCTTCCAACGACATGCTGGCTGCCGGTATCCGCATCACCAGGGCGGTTTATGGGATTTACTACGACCGCGGCACCAGCGGCAAGTACATGGACAACCTCACCAGCAATGTCACTATACCGTTTACCGGTGTGGTACCTCGGTGGGACCAATAACTGATAACGACCACTGGTCAGCCTCCCCCGGCACGGTCGTCGGGGGATCTTTCTTTCATTGACATAGATCAATGTTTCAGTTTGCAGCCGGGTGTATATGGCTGTATCCTGCTGTATCCTGCTGTATCCTGCTGTATCCTGCTGTACCTGAAATAATGGAGAAAAACCATGAAAACAAGACTAATCAAATACCTGAACCTGAGCATCCTGTTGCTGGCTGTCCCCGCTGCCTGGGCGGAGACGGTAAACTGTACCCCCATCACTGACCTGCCCCTGCCCACTGTCATCACCAGCCAGGGAGTCTACTGCTTCACCGGGAACATGATAACCAGGAAAACCTCGGGCAATGCCATTGAGATTCAGGCCAACAACGTCACCATCGACCTCAATGGCTGGAAGCTCGGCGGACTGCCCGCCGGGGCCGGGACTACGGTCAACGGTATCTATGCCTCAAATCGCAAGAAAATCACCATCCGTAACGGCACCATCCGCGGGTTTTACCAGGGAATCTTGCTGGATGACAGCTACCCCTACACTACCTCCCAGGGCCATCTGATCGAAGACATCCGCGCCGACAGGAATACCTTCAAGGGGATGTATATCCTGGGCAACGACAACATCGTGCGCCGCAACCGGGTGGTGAATACCGGTGGCTCGACGGTGAACAGCTCTGCCTTTGGTATCCACCTCGAAGGCTTTAGAGGGCGGGTCCTCAACAATGATATCAGCGGCACGGCGGCGACACCCACCGGCGTTGAAGGATATGGGCTGCTTCTTACTTCTGCCGATGGCGCCGTGGTGGAGGGCAACCGCATCGATGATGTTAGCTCCCCCATAAACGCCACGGGGATATACATCCAGGGTTCCAACGGTGTGCTGGCTGCCGGTAACCGCATCACCAGGGCAGATTTTGGGATTTACTTCGACCGCTCCAGCAGTGGCAAGTACATGGACAACCTTACCAGCATCGTCACCATACCATTTACCGCTGGTACCTCTGTGGGTACCAATAACTGATAACGACCACTGGCTTGCCTCCCCCGGCACGGTTGCCGGGGGGTCTCTTTATGTCTTTAACCCCGGATCTTCTCCTTCCATCGATAAATCAGATCCAGTGCCTCGCGTGCCGACATTCTATCGGGGTCTAAGGTGGCTATTTCTTCTGCGAAGTTGTTGGAGTGTTCGTTTTTATCAATATCAATAGCATCAAAGATGGAAAGCTGATGACCATCATTCTGTTTCACCAGTTCTTTCTCAAGCTGCAGCAATTTGTTTTTTGCCATCGCAATGACAGCTTGAGGAACACCCGCAAGCGAAGCTACCTGTAGTCCATAGCTCTGGCTGGCGGGGCCATCCTGCACTTCGTAGAGAAAAGTAATACTGTCATTACTCTCTACGGCAGTGAGATGTACATTTTTTACACTATCCAGCTCTTCGCTGAGGCTGGTCAGTTCAAAATAATGCGTTGCGAAGAGAGTAAATGCGTGGATCTTGCTGGCCAGTTCTTCAGCGCAGGCCCAGGCTAAAGACAGTCCATCAAAAGTGGAAGTGCCGCGACCGATTTCATCCAGGATTACCAGACTCTCGGTCGTCGAATTACGCAATATAGTAGCCGTTTCCGTCATTTCCACCATGAAGGTTGAGCGGCCACTGGCCAGGTCATCGGATGCCCCGATACGGGTGAATATTCTGTCTATGGGACCGATCTCTACTTTATCTGCTGGCAGGTATGAACCGGTATAGGCGAGCAGTGCAATCAATGCGGTCTGGCGCATATACGTTGATTTACCGCCCATGTTGGGTCCAGTGATGACCAGCATGCGGGTTTTTTCACTGAGCTCACAGTCATTCGCCACAAAAGGTTTTGCACTGCTCTGTTCTACTACCAGGTGTCGTCCGCCCTGGATGTGAATGCCGGGGGTAGATAGATAACTGGGAGCAACCAGCTTGAATTTTTTTGCATTGATGGCAGAGCAGGCAATGACATCAATCGTGGCGATAGCCAGCGCCGTATTTTGCAACTTCTGCAGATCCTGGTTGATGCGATCCAGCAAATCAGAATAGAGTTGTTTTTCCAGTGCCAGTGCGCGTTCCTTTGCACTCAGTGCCCTTTCTTCAAACTTTTTTAGTTCCGGCGTAATGTAGCGCTCAACATTTTTAAGTGTCTGGCGGCGGGTATAGTCATCGGGAAGCTGTTCGGAATGAAGTCGGCTGATTTCTATGTAATATCCGTGAACACGGTTGTATTTAACTTTCAGGCCGTTGATACCGCTGCGTTCACGTTCACGGGCCTCTAAATCAAGCAAATACTGGCCAGCATTCTCTTTCAGTGTTTGCAGCTCATCCAGGTCAGAATTAAAGCCTCGTTTTATAACACCGCCATCGCGCAGTATGGTTGGTGGTTCATTGACGATGGCCTGTGTCAGGAAATCTGTAAGCTGTGGATAATGTCCAACTTGCATTAATAGCCTGTCTGTCAATGGACTGTCGAGATCGTCAAGCTCGTCATGTATGAATTGCAGTTGTTTTAACGCCTGTCGAAGTGTACTCAAATCCCTGGGTCGGGCACTCCTTAAGGCGATACGCGGCAGGATGCGCTCAACATCACCGATATGACGAAGGATACCATTTAGATGATCTATGTCAGTGGAGTTCATCATCGCATCAATGGCTTGATGACGTTCCTGAAGCAGTGAATTATTCCGCTCAGGACTGGATAACCAGCGTCTTAAAAGACGCGACCCCATTGAGGTCGAACAGGTATCCAGCACCGATAACAACGTATGTTCTCTACCGCCATTGAGGTTTATATCAAGCTCAAGATTTCTCCGTGATGCAGCATCGATGATGACATGACAGCCATGGCGTTCTGTCTTAATATTATTGATATGCGGCAGGGCATCACCCTGGGTATCACGGGCATACTGGATGACAGCGCCTGCTGCCTGCAGGGCGGCGGGACTTTCTTCAATATCGAATGCGGCTAGTGACTGTACATTGAACTGTTTTCTCAGTGATTCTGCCGCAGTCTTTTTGTCCAGATACCAGTCAGGTATTCGCTGTAAGTTGATATTTTCCGGCAGCTTATCTGCCAGCACATTTGCTGTGCTTTCACCTGCCAGTATTTCTGCCGGCTGCAATCGCTGAATTTCAGCACAGAGATTCATCACATCAGGTAAATGTCTGGCATGAAAGCGCCCCGATGACAGTTCCAGCCATGAAATGCCGTATCCATCCAGGGCAACAGAGATAGCCATCAACAGGTTTTCTTTTTTATCGTCCAGTAAATTTTCATCGGTCAGTGTGCCCGGAGTAATAACACGCACAACCTTGCGTTCAACGGGGCCTTTGCTTGCAGCCGGATCCCCGATTTGTTCACAAACTGCTATGGATTCGCCTGCACGGGTGAGGCGGGCAAGGTACTGTTCAGCAGCGTGATAGGGGATGCCGCACATAGGGATGGGTTCACCGGCAGACTGTCCTCGTGACGTTAGAGTAATATCCAGCAGTTGAGCAGCTTTCCTGGCATCATCAAAGAACATTTCGTAGAAGTCGCCCATGCGGTAGAACAGCAGTATATCCGGGTGTTCAGCTTTGATGCGTAAGAACTGCTGCATCATGGGAGTGTGGGGCTGATTCGCTGCCATATAGAGGTACCCTTATCTATATTTCTGTACGATAGGGGTCAATTTTCTCAACATTTTTCTATAGATGGCCGGGTTGGCCCCCATGATGTCTCCCGACAGCAGAAGATCACGTCCGCCATCGACTTCGGATACCATGCCGCCAGCTTCCTGAATCAATAAAACTCCTGCAGCAATGTCCCATGCATTCAGGTCGAACTCCCAGAAACCGTCATAACGCCCGGCAGCAACCCATGCAAGATCAAGCGCAGCAGAACCCGCGCGTCTGACACCGCTGGTCTCGGGTGCTAATGCACTGAAGCAGTCTGTCCAGAGATCCAGGTTTTTCATGTTTTTGTAGGGAAAACCGGTCGCCAGCAGAGCATATTCCATATCCTTTGTTCCACTAACGCGAATACGTCGGTCATTTAACAATGCACCTTCGCCTTTTACTGCTGTGAATAACTCATCCTTTATTGGGTCAAATACTACCGCGACTTCGAGCACCCCTTTCTCTCGCATGGCGATTGATACGGCATATTGCGGTATACCGTGAAGGAAGTTGGTCGTACCATCAAGGGGATCGATAATCCATTCAAACTCATTTCCGGCAGTCTTTCCGCTTTCTTCAGCAAAAACAGCATGCTCCGGGTAGGCTTCTTTGATGGTGTGAAGGATCTCCTGCTCTGCCAGATGATCTACCTCTGAGACAAAGTCGGCATGGCCCTTGGCAGTGACAGTCAAACGATCCAGTCGTTCAGCATTATATGAAATGACACGTCCTGCGAGCCGGGCTGCTTTGACTGCTATATTAAGAAATGGGTTCATACGTATATTGCTCTAAAGTAAATATAAATCAATCCGGGGTAGTTAAATCCAGAATAATTAAAAAAAGGGCGAAGCAGGCATCAATTTGATACAGTTTGAATGAATAGGGGTACCCATATGAATAGAGCAGAAAATTTTAACATTTATTCAGACTTTCCGTGGGCGAATATACGTATTGTGCTGGTAGAAACCAGTCACCCGGGGAATATTGGCGCCGTGGCGAGGGCGATGAAGAATATGCAGCTGGAATCGCTGTATCTGGTCAGTCCGCAACAACCCCCTGACAGGCATTCAGTTGCCCGTTCTTCCGGGGCCACAGATGTGCTGAATAAAGCAGTGATATGTAATACATTAGACGAGGCGATTTCTGATTGCAGGCTGGTGATTGCTGCCAGTGCGAGAGTGCGCAGCATCCCCTGGCCTGCAGTAGATGTGGCCGAGGCAGCAGACAAGCTTGTTGAAAACTGTCAGCAGGCGCCCGTAGCGATGGTATTCGGCCGGGAGGATCGCGGTCTCAATAATGAGGAGCTGGATCACTGTCATATTATGACCAGACTGCCGGCAAATCCGGATTTTTCATCACTGAATATCGCTGCGGCGGTCCAGGTATTCAGTTATGAAATTCGAAAATCTTTTCTTGCCATGAGAGAACAGCAGCATTTGGCTGCCAATACACTACCTGACGATTCTAATGATGTGGCAGAATTAGACAGACCGGCGAGCAGTAAAAACTTGATGAACCTGTTTAAGCATTTTGAAGATACGTTAGTTCAGGTACATTTTATGCCGGAACATCGGACTCGCTCTCTGATGCGAAAACTTATGCGTTTTTTTTATAAGAGTCAGATTACCGAAGAAGAAGTGAGTATTTTTCGTGGTATCCTCACAGAACTGCAACGACTATCAACGATAAACTGTGAATTGAAAAAATAGCAACATCAGGCTATTTATAAAGAAAAAAAGTAATGACGTGATAGAGAAATGAAGACATTAAAAATATTACTTGTTGTAGCCGCAATTCTCGCAATAGTCGGGATATTTTTACCACATGACTATAAGGTATCCAGAGAGCTGGTAATGCGAGCTCCGGTGATGGCCATTCAACAACATGTTGCAGATATGGATAACTGGACGAAATGGACGGTATGGGAAGAAACCACCCCGCCAGCAGGCAAACGGCCACCTCAAATGGAATCCGGCATCGGCTCTGGTCTGTACTTTTCCGGAAATGCTGGATCCGGCTGGTTTGTAATCACAGACAATTCAGGTGTTGATGGTTTCGCATATGTTGTTTTTTCAAGTTCAGGGGATAAATCGAAAGCTAATGTTACGTTTACTGATCTGGGCGCAGAAACAAAGGTAAGCTGGATGGTCGCAGGCAGTGTCAGCAAGCCACCTGTACTGGCACCCTATCTCGCAATAAGCAAGGAGTTTTTAGTGGGTTTATCGCTAAGTCAGAATCTGAAGAATCTAAAGAAATTAGTTGAACAGGAAGACAGGGGATAACCAGGGAGCCTCTGATTTATTCTGGACGAAGTAGGTTGCAATCTAAAATATTCAGATTTGAGTCGAAAATCGCACGTAATAGATGGCTATTGCGAAGGTTTGCAACGAAGAAACTGGATATCATAGGCGTAAAATACGAGTTTATGAATAGATCAGAGGTTCCCTGGGTGAAAGTCTGTCCGTGTGATGCGTATGTCAGTCCGTGAGGATGTAAAATTTCTACAAATCAGCGATTCCCATTTATTTGAAAATGCCGGAAAGCGACTCATTGGTGTCGACACAGAGGCGAGTCTTCGTGCAGTTGTTGGTCTGGCAAGCAAGGAAGAGAACGTTACTGGAATACTGGCTACGGGAGACCTCAGCCAGGACGGCAGTATGGAAAGCTACCAGCAATTTACTGACATAGTAAAACCACTCCGAGCCCCTGTTTACTGGATTCCAGGAAACCATGACAATTCAGACTATTTTCATCACCCGGAAAATTTCCCATTATCCAGTCGTTCAGTAATAGATGCCGGTAACTGGCGTATTTTACTGCTCGATTCTGTTATTCCCGGCAAAGAATCTGGTCACCTGTCCACTTCTGAGCTGGATTACATAGAGAAGCATGCCCGTGATGGCGAACGGCACACACTGCTTGTACTGCATCATCAGCCAATTCCATGCGATTCCTCATGGCTGGATACCATGATACTGAATAATGCTGACGACTTTTTACAGCTAATAGCAAACAAAGCTTCCATACGGGCAGTAATAAATGGACATATCCACCAGGACAGGCAGCAGGAAATCGCGGGTGTATCATTCATCAGCACACCATCAACCTGTTTTCAATTCACACCTGATACCGATAAGTTCTCCGTGGATACACGCATGCCCGGTTACCGGCGCCTGATACTAAAACACGACGGAAGTATCGAAACAGAAGTCGTCAGGCTAAAGGATTATGACCTGCACATTGAGCCGGAGGTTGTGGGTTATTAAAAATCTAGTCCCTGCTAACCACAGAGGACACGGAGGTTCACAGAGAAAAGCAAAAAACATAATTTTGTTAAAAGGTTTTTACTACTGGATAATGAAACGCACCCAATGCCTGTCTGCGAGTGACTTTTGCTACGTAAAAAAGTAAAAGCATTTTTTCGTTGTCCTCTGTGTACCTCTGTGTCCTCTGTGGTTAACAGCTTTTCATGTTTTTCCATTGTAGCCACTACAAAAAAGTAATATAATCCGCCGGCTTCGGTCTTTGGCCGAGTAAAAATCCAGTTAACTCCTTGCTTCACCCTGTCATCGACAAAACTGATGAGGGAAGCAATATCCGAAAGGAGAGTACATGAGACATTACGAAATAGTGTTTCTGGTCCATCCTGACCAGAGCGAACAGGTTCCTGCGATGATCGAACGTTATAAAACACTCATCGAAGAGGCCTCCGGCAGCATCCATCGACTCGAAGACTGGGGTCGACGTCAGCTGGCATATCCCATTAAGAAGATCCACAAGGCACATTATGTTCTGATGAATATTGAGTGCAGCCTGGAAGTCCTGCGTGAAATTGAGAATATCTTCCGTTTCAATGACGCAATTATACGTTCACTTGTGCAAAAGAAAGATGATGCAGTGACAGAATCTTCTCATCTGATGAATGAAAAAATCAGAGAAGATGCGGCACCGCGTAGAGAAGAGCATAGTAACGAATCGGCAAGCACTAACGCTGCAGCAAAAGAGTCATCAACAGCTAAAGAGCCAATAGAGAAAGCGGCTGCTGAAGCATCTGAGACTGAACAGGAAACAGCCGCAGATATACCGTCTGAATCTGCTGATACGGTTGCTGAAGCGTCTGGCGCTGAACAGGAAATAGCTGTGGAAGTAGCGGTTGATTCGGCTGACGATACAATTGCTGATATGCCAGATGCTACTGATACAGAAAAAAAGGAGGCTGAATAATCATGTCACGTTTTTACCGTCGTAGAAAATACTGCCGTTTCACCGCTGAAGGTATTACCGAGATCGATTACAAGGATCTGGAAACACTTAAGGCCTACATTACTGAGACAGGCAAGATTATTCCAAGTCGTAATACAGGTACCAGGCCAAAATATCAACGTCAGCTGGCAAATGCCATAAAAGTTGCACGTTTCCTCGCCCTGTTACCTTATACAGACAACCATAACCGTTAAATAGAGGATCAATCAGATGGAAATCATACTGCTTGAAAAGATACGTAATCTTGGTGATCTGGGTGCGAAGGTCTCAGTTAAACCAGGTTATGGACGTAACTATCTAATACCCCAGGGCAAAGCTGTCAGGGCGACAAAGGAAAACAAAGAAGTATTTGAAAGTCGCCGCGCCGAGCTTGAAGCAAATGCAATGGATACTTTGGCTAAAGCTGAAGCACGTGCTGCTGAGTTGGAAAATGTAGCTATTGAAATTGCCCGTCGAGCGAGTGAAGAGGGTAAACTCTTTGGATCAGTAGCCATTACGGACATCATTGAAGCTGTCGCCGCAATTGGCCAGGAACTTGATAAGGTAGAAGTCAATCTTCCTGAAGGTGCGATTAAAGTTGTAGGTGAGCATACTGTTGACATTTCCTTGCACCCTGAAGTTAATCTGTCGCTTAAAGTAACTGTAATTGCCGAGTCGTAGATTTAAGGCTACCTCCATATTAGACAAAAACAGACAGAAAAAAACAGGGGTTCGTGGTATCCTGCCGCGAACCCTTTTTTGTGTCTGAGTTACCGGACAAGTCTATGAAGGGTGCAGTAAAGACCTATACCAAAATATCACGGTTGAGTAATAAATTACTTTAATTATATGTTCTTAGCTATTGAAAAATATAGTAATAACTCTTGTCTTATAGTACCAAAAATAAACTCGCAGAGCTAAAAACTCCACCTCATTCGATTGAGGCCGAGCAGTCTGTGCTGGGCGGCCTGATGCTCGATAGCAGTCGCTGGGTCGATGTTGCGGATATTCTGGCTGCCAATGATTTCTACCGCAGGGATCACCACCTGATCTTTGCAGCAATTGAAAGGCTGATGGAAGATTCCATGCCTGCGGATGTCATCACAACGCAGGAGTATCTGGATAACAGCGGTGAGCTGGAAAAAGCAGGCGGTTTATCCTATCTCGATGAACTGACTCGCAACACACCAAGTGCCGCCAATATATCGGCCTATGCGAAGATTGTTCAGGAACACTCGATAATGAGGCGTCTACTCAATTCAGTGAACGACATCAATCAAAGTATTTATACGCCTGAAGGCCGCTCGCCAAAAGAAATTCTGGATTTTGCCGAGCAGCAGATTTATGCCATTTCTGACGAGGGCGCAAAACACGGATCGGGTTTTGTTGCGGTAAATAAGTTACTCAAACAGGCGGTTGACCGGATAGAAGAATTATTCAAATCTGGTTCTGAACTCACCGGATTATCTACCGGCTTTGCCGACCTGGATAAATTAACCACAGGCCTGCAGGATTCAGATCTGATTATCGTTGCCGGGCGACCATCTATGGGAAAAACTTCACTGGCGATGAATATTGCAGAGAATGTAGCCGTTGGCAGTGATAAGGCGGTTGCTATTTTCAGTATGGAAATGTCAGGAGTGCAACTGGTTCGTCGTATGCTTACCTCCCTTGGACGAATTAATGCACAGCGCGTTAGAACCGGAGCTTTGCAGGAAGATGACTGGTCCAGACTGACATCGGCAATAAATCTACTGGATCAGCGTAGGATTTATATCGATGATACCCCGGGGCTGAGTCCCTCTGAGATTCGGGCACGCTGCCGACGCCTGGCAAGCCAGAATGAGGATGGTCTGGGGCTGATTATCATTGATTATTTACAGCTGATGTCGCTCGGTGGAACTACAGAAAACCGGGCCACTGAATTATCAACCATTACCAGAAACCTGAAAACACTTGCTAAGGAAATTAATGTACCGGTAATTGCTTTATCTCAGCTCAATCGAAGTCTGGAGCAACGCACAGATAAACGACCAGTAATGTCTGATTTACGTGAATCGGGTTCAATCGAGCAGGATGCAGATCTGATCATGTTCATATACCGGGATGAAGTCTATAACGAAGATAGCGAGTACAAAGGTATTGCAGAAATCATTATCAGCAAGCAGCGAAATGGTCCTACCGGCACCATAAGACTGACATTCTTTGGCGAGTACACCAAGTTCGAAAATTTCACCAATCCAATTAGCGCTGAAGCAGCAGGCGATTATTATTAAGATCCCCCATGATTCGGCCAGTACACGCAAGTATTGATGTAGACGCTCTTCAGTACAACTTCAATCAGGTAAGACAAATAGCCCATGAATCCAGGGTAATGGCTATCGTTAAGGCCGATGCCTATGGGCATGGACTATTGATCTGTTGTCGCGCATTAAAAGAGGCTGATTCCTTTGGTTTGCTGGATCTTGGAGATGCAATGTCGCTGAGAAAAGCCGGTTTTTTACATCCAATATGCCTGCTGGAAGGTTTTTTTTCTATTGATGAGATACCTCTAATTGCAGAAAATAATTTCGAGCCGGTTATTCACTCTGACTGGCAACTGGATATATTAGATAACACTCTGCAGGAAATCGATCTCGATGTCTGCATAAAGGTTGATACCGGCATGCACCGGCTGGGTTTTCCGCCTGAGCAGTTTAAAACTGTTTTAAAGCGACTATCGGCTATGAAATGCATCAGGCATGTCTCAGTGATGTCACACCTGGCTGATGCTGATCAGCGCAATGATCCAAAGACAGCTCATCAGCTGAAAGAATTTCTTACTATCACAGAAGAAACTACTGGTTTAGATCGCAGTATGGCCAATTCTGCCGCTATTCTTGCTCATCCTGACTGCCATCTTGATTGGGTTCGGCCGGGAATCATGCTTTATGGTTCCTCACCTTTTGTAGATTTATCAGCCAGCAGCCTGAATCTTAGACCCGTAATGTCTTTAAGATCTGAAATCATTTCAATAAAAGATTGCCAGAAAGATGATACCGTGGGCTACG
>BTQX01000026.1:0-15131 GCA_036986095.1 Gammaproteobacteria bacterium | reverse complement strand
CCCTGTCAGCATTGTGGTTCATCATTGCGTTATTAAACTGACTTGCACAGATGATGTCTTTTGATAAATCTTCTGTATTAATTCCGTAATTTTTTGCACTATGCTCGCAAAGAGTTATCGACACAGCCGGCAAATCCCCTAACGCAACAAATAAATCGTTTTTCAATAACCTTGTTCCCTCGTCCATAACGAAAATATTTGTCTCATGATTTTTGGATATAGCTGCCTTCGTAATTCCCAGGAGGTGTTCAAGATGTTTATCCGTATTTACCAGGATGCCAAGTTTCATTGTCTTTTCTTTCTTCGGTAACTATTTTCTGACTCGCAAACAAACAACTATGCCGCTGTATATGAAAATACTATGATTCGTGGCTAACGAATGAAATGATGCATTTACATCATTTTTGTGCAAGGGTGTCCACCTATTTTTGCTATTTCCCAAATATCAATAAGGTAAAACGTGGTCGTACTCAAGTAGTTTTTGAGCGATTTCCTCGGTAGAAAGGTATTCCATACTTTCATTCCCTTTTTTATAATTGGAGTATATTTTTATCTCCAGTTCCTTCATTAACTCAAGATTGAGCTGATCCTGCTCTGTCCCTGCCAACTTTCCATCAAGCACATATACGTCGATGATGTCATCCACCAGGCTGAGTCCTAGTGACATCCTGAGTGCTTCGCCCTGTCTGTCCCTGACAAGTACTGCAATCTTTTTTACCATTGTTATTTCCCCCCTTTGCTAGTGGTTATGCCTGCTACGCAACGAGATTGTGCCGATATGCATAGGCCACGGTTCCAACCTGACTATGCACCCCGAGCTTCGCCTGAATATGCTGAAGGTGATTGCGTACCGTCACACGACTGATGTTCAACAAGTCGGAGATTACTGAAACGGCAAGACCCTCCGATAGCAATTGAAGAATCTCGTGTTCCCGTGCGGTCAGTGATGAGTCCATAGCAGGATACGAGAGGCCATTGTTATCGGAATTGTGCTCGCTGGCTGGTCGTCCTTGTGATGTGCTGTACTCCAGCACATCAAGGGTATCCACACCCTCCCCTCTGTGCAGCAGATGCACACATGTCCACCGATCCTTCCACCGGGAAGGGACCAGAACGATATTTACCGAGAGTCTCAACTCATTCCCGTCGCCATCATGTGTCCGAAGTGGAAACGTCCCGGGAACATTTTCGCCCCGGGTCAAGCGGGTCATACAACATCCCCCTCCGCAGAAAGGCTGTCCTGTTGGATCCTTTCCTCGCACAACCTCGCTGCACTGGCGACCGATCGCCTCATTGGATGGTATGCCTAGTAACTGGGCACAAGCAGAATTCCAGAAGATGACCTTCTGCTTGCCGTCGACGGCGAAGACACCGTCTACCGCGCGAAAAAGTAGGTCTGCAAGGTTAGCCAAAATCAACCTCCTTTATTTGTGAGCCCGAAGCCCCTCATTGATCCCAATATATCTTCCGGCACCGATAAAACTTCAATGTCTCCCTCTAAGATCAACTGTGAATCAATGATGCAAATACATCATTGACATAAATCAACGTTTTTGCATCACTTTTGAATATCCTCACCCATCATTCTGCGGGCCATCTACAATTGATAACTATTTGTATCGGAACTTGAGTATAGAACATGTGTGTTAGGCACAGGTCAAGGAAGTATCGGAAACCATTGCTGTTCCAAAAACTTGTCATTCCGGCGAAGGCCGGAATCCAGTGACTTTATCGACTATTAAAATCAAAAGCTTATGGATACCGGACTGCGCCGGTATGACGGCGGTGGCTTTTATTGTTTTCATGTCCCTCTATGCCGTATTTGTTGTATTTCCTACACATGGCAATGGCTTAACAACACCCATAAATTACTTTATGGGACATAACAGTGATCCGAAATAGACTATTTGTTGCAAAACACGAGCAATGCGAAAAAATTAACAAGAGCAATTCCTGTAATTGAATTTTAAGGAGAATCGCCTTTAACCGTGGTCTGCCCTGCTCCCAATTTCCCAGCCGGTCGAATCAGTTGAAAGCAGATCCAGATCTCCCAGACCAGAAATACAGACAGGGCTGTACGCTCAGCCAGGCCTCGCGCCACGTCCATCCGAATAGCGAGAAAAAATGTCGCCAGGGCTATGGCTGCAGTCACCGACAACGCCATGGAGACCGCTTGATGCCGTTGCCAACGACGCTGGCGGCCAAATACTAACGAAAACATGAACAGTGCGGCAAGTTCTAGCATAAAGGTGGCACTGGCAGCCGCGAGGTGTACGCGCCCCGTTATACTACGCAACTGCCCGGGGGGATCGATAGGAAACAGTGTCGCCAGTAAGATACCCGCAGCGGCCAGTCCGAACAGTAGGACCGCCCAGGTACGCAACCGCTCCGGCTGGAGCGCGCCGCGTAGACCCAAACTAACGGCCAGATTGCCAAGGCCATGCACAAAGCCACCACCGGCAAACAGCCAACCGTACGGCTCATTGGCCAGATTGCTAACATAATCGCGCACCCAGTCGATGTCGCTGCTCACTCGGTGCAGAACAATGAGTGAGGTCATGAACACCACGATACCAAGCAGACCCAACAGCCCATAAAACCTGACCGGCCACGGGAAGACGTCCACTCTCGTCATTTTCGAAGCAACCTCCATATACTAACGAAAGGATACAGTCTGGCAATATGTCGTGTCATTCGCTCATTGTCCCTTTTGACTCAATCATTCTGAAACCAGCGCGCCTGTGTCACTGATAATTGTCTCTTTATGCTCGGCGTGCCATGAGACCCTTTATCAGTTTTGTGGCGATGATAAGCATCATGATGGTTGCTACACCCACAATCAGATAAGCGGCGATAGTGGACAGCAGTGGTATTTCACGCCAGACACTTAGCTGTTTTAATACAACACTGACTCCGGCAAAAAAGAGGGTTATCGCAAAATATAAACGCACCCGCATACCCCGCACATACTGGGTGGCATAACTGCCGATCTGTACGCCAATTGAGGCGCCGATAAATAAAACCCCTGCCGCCACCAGATGAACTTTGCCCTCAATGGCATATAAAAAGGTACCCAGTGCTGATGAAAAAATAATTTCAAACAGATCCGTACCCACTGCAACCGTTGTCGGTATCCCCAGGCCGTAGATCAATGCAGGCATACGAATAAATCCGCCGCCCACACCAAGAAATGCGGCGAGAAATCCGGTTAGAACACCAACACCTATTGGAACCCATATTGATATCTGCTTAATGCCCGATACCGGTAGTTTAACCATTGGCCTTATCTTTAACTGACGTAATCGACGAGACAGGAGCGTGCTGTGTGTTTCGGTCTCAGGTTTATGTTTTTTAAAATAGGGGCGACTGATAAATGAAATATAGTCGTAAACCATAAAACTGGATACCGCGAATAACAATACAATATAAATTATGCGGATGACTGCTTCCGCTTCACCACTGGCAAGCAGGGCAAACACCAAAGACTTGCCAAGCCACACCCCGACCGTAGTCCCAAGTAACATATATAGTCCCAGACGGACGTCGACATTGCCAAACTTGAAATGTCTGACTGTGGCCAATAATGAAGTACCCAACATCAACGCCAGATCGGTGCCAATGGCGTAAACAATTGGAAAGCCCAGGATATTCAGTGCCGGTGTCATGATAAATGCACCCCCAACACCAAAAAACCCACTCAAGGTGCCAACGATAAAACCCAGCAATATCAGGAGCCAGGCTATTGACGTGATGTCTTCAAATGGCAAGGGATACCTCGAGCAAGGGTTTTGAAGGGTTTATTGAACACCCATCATAAATTTTCTTTGCTTTCGATGCCAGTCGGCAGCGCGACGAACTCATCACCACCTATGCGTGCGAGGATATCTGTATCACGCAGGGTATCTTTCATAAAGTTGGCAGAGGCTATCAGCGTTTTATCGCCTTCGGCATGCCCATATTTGTCCTCGATTGATCTAGAAGCCCTGTCTCGTCCAGAAAAGTCAGGCCTTATTCAACCAGTCTGCGGTGACGCGGCTCATCTGCGGGTGTATCAAATATCCCGTGCCATGATGTGGGTTCGAGTTATCCCAACGAATTGCCATGTTGTAAATATGGCTGTCTGTGATACTGGACGTTAGTCCAAGTCGCACCATTCTCTTAAAATCATTCGCCAGCGTAGGGTCATGCGCGATGTAGTCATCTTCGGCAGCAAAATTTATCCAGCGTCCAATATTTTGTGGGTATCGTCGACGAGATTTTGCATTCGCCCCTTTTAGTTCATTCTTGACGATTTCGTCACCGAGGGGGCTGCCGATAGTAACCAGGGTATTTATACCTTTGTTTCTTATGTGCTGGTACTCACCGTAATGGGAAAATTTCCAGAGAACATCATAGCTGACGATTGAACCCAGACTATGGGCAATTAACAAAATATCATCGTCTGCCTTTATCGCTCTTTCCAGAGGCTGGGTAAGACGCCAGCGCACATCACTGCCAAATTTATCATCGGGATTCCAGTAATGCTCCATGTCCGGTGCAAACATACCAATAATTTCATCGCCAACGCTAAACAGAGATAACGGTCCACTGAAAACACTCGCAGCTACTTTCTTGAATACATCAGCAAGGTCGCGAATTTTATTGTAATTTGACCTGGTGAACTCACGGGTGCCGTATAGTTTGAGCGCTGCCAGTGCTTCTTTACGATCAGCAATATCATCGGCTTCGCGTTTTTTGGTCCAGCGTTTGCCGGTGTGCTTTCCGAGAAAGGTATTAGTGAGATCACCATAATAAGCCATAGTCTTACGGGCTTTCTTAAACTTGTTTAGCGCACGCTTTCCATGGTCTCGTTCGATTCCATGTGCCAGGGCACCTACCCAGTTTCTCTTTAGACTTACAGCATTCGGCTTATAACTGCGACCGTGAACCAGAATTATGTGTTTTGCCATGTGCCATCTCCTTTACTTAAGGAACCTCTGATCAATTCATGAATTAGAATAAATAGAGGTACCCTTAAGTGTGGCGTTGCAAGGTCAAGGTGGCTTTAAGTCCGCCTTCCTTGGGGTTGACAAGTTGTAAATCGCCGCCATGTGACAGGGCAATATTGCGCGCAATACTCAAGCCCAATCCGGTGCCACCGGTTTTGCGACTACGTGATGTTTCCAGGCGAAAGAATGGTTCAAAAACGGTATCGAGCTGTTGTTCGGGGATACCCGGCCCGGAATCGCTAATGCTAATCAATACTGCGGTGTCACTTTCACTGGCGGTTATAATAGCATTACCGGCATATTTAATGGCGTTCTCAACCAGATTTACGATACAGCGTTTTAATGCCAGCGGTCGTCCCGGGTAGGGACTTAACTGGCAGTATTCAATTGCAACTTGTTGGCCAAGTTCGGCCGCATCATCTTTTATTGTTTCTAAAAGTGCACAGACATCAATGGCCTGCACGTTTTCACGAGCATCGTCGGCGCGCAAAAAATCCAGTGTCTCACTTGCTATGGCCTGCATCTCATCAAGATTACGGGTAAAATTGTCGCGTTGCTCGACATCATCGAGCATTTCGGCACGCAGGCGCATACGTGTGATCGGTGTTTTCAGATCGTGTGAGATTGCGGTCAACAAGCGACTTCGGTCTTCAATAAAGCGCTGCAGTCGACATTGCATGGTATTGAAGGCATGGCTGGCATGGCGCATTTCGGTCGGCCCGGTTTCTGCCATGGGTGGCTGATTAATGTCGCTGCCCAGCTTGTCGGCCTGTTTTGCCAACAATGTCAGTGGCCGGGTTGCCAGGCGCACAGCAATCAATGACACCAGTAGCACTATAATAATTAGCACTGCCAGGCTTACTAACAGCGTTGTTGAGCTTGCGAAGATTTCATCATCAATCCGGTTTTCAAATGTCACCCAGGTGCCATCGCCTAATTGCACCTGGGCAAAAAAGACCAGCGCCTCGGGCGCGGTCATCCCCATGTATTCCATGTGCATCATGTGGCTGTTGTTTTCAGGCAGGGCATTCATCGCAGGTTGATCGCTGACGGCAACATGTAAGGGATAATCCTCACCCAACTGTTCTTGTAGACGATCATGAAACTCAGCGCTGGGTGATTCTTCAATAACAGGTTGCTGGTCTGGCCAAACCGGCGTGGATATCGACACCTTTAGTGGTGGTACATTCAGGATGGCGATCAGTCGTTGCCTTTCTGCATCGCCTTCATCATCAAGCAGGCGCACAATTTCGGCGATGCGTTCCGCACTTTGCAAACCGCTGGCCTGAAACAGCCGTTGGCCACGATCATGAAACTGTAACAGGGTGCTCAGAAATTGTGCCAGCAACAAACCGGACAATAAGATAAGTGCCAGTCGACCGAATAATGATTGCGGCAACAAACGCATCAGCTTTGTTCCTCTACATTTGCGGTAAAGACATAACCGGCACTGCGCACGGTTTTAATCAACCGTGGCTTGCGGCTATCATCGCCAAGGCGTTTGCGGAGTCGTCCAACCTGCACATCAATGCTGCGGTCAAATGGCCCAGCTTCTTTACCGCTGACCAGCCCCAGCAATTGGTCGCGGCTCATCACGCGGTTTGGGCGATCCAGAAATACGCGCAACAGGCGGTATTCACCACCGCTTAGAGGCACGACGATACCCTCGGTAGAAATCAGGTGACGGGCAACTGTGTCGAGTGTCAAACCGGCAAAATGTAATTTCCCTTTGGGTTTGGACTGCACCGCGCTATCGGGCAATGACCGCGCCCGGCGCAATACGCTGTTGATACGCGCCAGTAGTTCGCGCGGGTTAAAGGGTTTGGCCAGGTAGTCATCGGCACCCATTTCCAGGCCGACAATTCTGTCTGTCTCTTCACCAAGCGCGGTGAGCATAATAATAGGTGTATGCGAGCCGGCACGTAGCTTGCGGCACAGGCTCAGGCCATCTTCGCCTGGCATCATCAGATCCAGCACAATCAAGTCAATGCTTGAGTTGCTCAGCACATCCCGCATAGCAATGCCGTTCTCGGCGGTACTGGCACGCAGACCGTGCTTTTCAAGATAGGCCTTTAATAACTGGCGAATCTCAGCATCGTCATCGACGACCAGAATGTGGTCCCTGTGTTGTTGGTCATTCATAGGTTTCTTTTTTAGCGCTTCGCGCCCTGCAAGTCAGTATAATTTTGTAACGCATTGTAACAGCACCCCGGCCAGAAAAAGTGTGTTACAAAAATCCCAGTTACAGACACTCGCCAGTTACAAACAAATGCTTAAATAATAACCGAGCAACAAAGATATTTTTATTACTTTCTTAAACAACAGGAGAAGTATCATGAAATACAAAACAGTATCTACATATATTATCGGCGCAGTTGCTGGCATTGGACTGGCAGTCGGCTCAGTAGCCTTTGCACAAGGTGGAATGCATGGACAGACCACACCGAGTGGCATGATGGGACAAACAACCCAGAAATCCATACAAAATGGTATGCATGGACAGACCACACCGAGTGGCATGATGGGACAAACAGCCCAGAAATCCATACAAAATGATATGCACGGACAGACCACGCAGGGTGGCATGATGGGACAAACAACCCAGAAATCCGCACAAAATGGTATGCACGGACAAATCACACAGAGTGGTATGCATGACCAGGCGGTGAAAAAGAATGTTCGTCACAACATGCCTGACAGCACGGCAACACAACAGGCAATGACTGATCATCACAACAGCATTAAACGTTGAAACTTAGTGACTGACAGCAAAGACAGGGAGTCCTAAATATAGACTGTCGAAACAGAACCCGGTCTTCATCATAATGCATCTGACCGGGTTCGTTTTCCTTTTTAAACACCACGTTATGATATTGTGTGTCTACAGCGTGAAGAACAAACAACAAACTAAATACAGGGTTTATTATGAAACGACGTGATTTTTTAATTGGTGGATTAGGTGTAACTACCGGTGTTACAGCGGTGTCCTTCGCACCCTTTGCCATGGGCCAGATGATGATGGGACAGCGCGGTTATTATCATCCGTCTTTCGGCTTGCAGGATTTTGCCGTGCCCGCTCTCGATGAAGGGACAACGGTACAGGGTAAACAGGTATTTAAACTAGCGCTGCAATCGGGTGAAAGCCGTATCCTGCCCAATGCAAGTACAGCGACCATTGGCATAAATCAAAACTTTCTGGCACCAGTATTGCGTTTTAAAAAGAATCAGACGGTAAGAATGGAAGTCACCAACAAGCTCAATGAAACTGCCGCATTGCACTGGCACGGAATGATCTTGCCTGCCACACAGGATGGCGGTCCGCACCAGGCTATCAAGCCCGGTGACACCTGGGTCGCTGAATGGCAGGTTATTAATGAACCTGCAACATATTTTTATCATTCACATACACATAACCATACTGCCGATCAAGTATGGCGTGGTTTGGGTGGACAGATGCAAATTGTCGATGAAGACCGTGATGCACAGTTAGGTATACCACATCAATATGGTGTGGATGATTTCCCGGTCATTATTACCGACCGCGCCTTCAATGAATCTGGCGCGTTTTATTACAGCAACACCCGCATGCAAAAAATGCAGGGTATGCACGGGAATGTCATTTTGGTAAATGGCGTGGCCAACTCTGTGTTAAAACCGAAAAAATCATTAATCCGTTTAAGATTGCATAACGCGTCGAATGCCCGTTTTTATCATTTACATTTTTCAGATAGCCGGCCATTTCAACTTGTTGCAACCGATGGTGGATTACTGGGGCAACCGCAAACATTAAACGACATCCGCCTTGCACCTGCAGAGCGTGCCGATATTATTGTTGATCTGTCTGATGGTAAAACCCTGTCACTGCAAAACATGAAAGGTTATGGCAACCTGAATACTGGCATGATGGGGATGATGGGAGGTAATAGTGGCCTGGATAGTAACTTCGATCTGTTTCTTATTGATGCCAGCCAGGCCGGCAAGGTTGCTGCATTTAACGCTACACAGTTAGTCGCTTTACCAGACTGGTCAAAGGTAGATATCGCCAAAACCCGTCGACTACAACTGGATATGCAAATGGGCCCGGCGATGATGTTTGGTTCCGGCGGATTTGCTATCAATAAAAATGAGTATGATATGAACGTCATCAACGAAGTGGCCAAAGCCAATACTTTTGAAGTATGGGAATTAAACAACCCGTCAATCACGCATCATCCGATACATGTGCATAACACCCAGTTCAGGATCCTCGACCGCAATGGGCGCCCACCTTATAACTGGGAGAGCGGCTTAAAAGACACTGTAACCGTCCGCGCCGATGAAAAGGTAAGAATCCTTGTGCCGACCGGACCCTACAAAGATCCCAAAATGCCCTACATGTACCATTGCCACATACTGGAACATGAAGACGCAGGCATGATGGGGCAGTTTACGGTGACGTAGGGACTTGATGTTATCTGAATAAACACAAATTCGCGATAAAGAAACCACTCACTGAAAGGTAGGGGTCAGAATTGCCCTGGTTCTTAAGCTGCGATTTATTAATAAAATAATGGCACGCCCGAGACGATTCGAACGTCCGACCTCTGCCTCCGGAGGGCAGCGCTCTATCCAGCTGAGCTACGGGCGCGTGGAGGCCGTATTATGACCTCTACTCTGTCGCCGATACAAGCAATGCATAGTGAATTCGGGCTGCAAGGACCGCCAACTATCCCTGCAATAGTGGCTTCTGTTTAACAGGCAATAGAATTTCACACAGCAAGATTGCTACCAGAAAACTAATGGGAACAGCCGGGAATGACTGCTTGAACAGTAATTGTAGCTTTTCTGCACGCACTAATCTGTCCAGGCGCAAACCTGTTTTCTTAACTTCGATTATTTCTGCCTCCTGTAACACGCTGAAAGTATAGGGCTGCCTGATAATTATAAGTATATCAGCCGCCAGATTATTTTCAGTCTATCGCGGTTTCGTGTTGAATCATTGTCCGCTATTCACAAAAAGGTCGTTGCTTTTATGCAACTTTAGAAAAAAATATAGCCATACAACTTGTATTCAAATACATAAAGATGTTTAATGAAAAAAGTTAGAACAATATCTTACACCAGGATTAAGTCAGGGATATAACTGTCAGCCAGGAAGTAAGGAAGTGCATTAATAATAATTAATATAAACAATAACTTAATATTAAATATTATAACATAAGGAGAAACAACGATGGTCTACACTAAAAAATCGCCTGCCTTGTTTATCATTGGCCTGATTATGCTGGCTATGTGGTATTTTGCCAGCTCCGGTATGATGGATGGCTATATTGAACATCTCGCAGCCGGCAAAAAATATAAATATTTAGGTGAAATCACCACTTTGGCACTGTATTTTGGCATCATTAACGTGTTGATCGGGGCCTTGCAATGGTTTACCACTCCTAAGCAAGGAGAGTGGGATTACTATTCGTCTACTATAGCCGGTGCAATGTTTATCCTGCTGGTTGCCATGCTGGTCCGCTGGTTTGTAGCACCCGAAGTCGCGTGGCTAAGTATCCAGATGGGTAAAGTCGGTGAAACCGGTAAATACATCCACAAGTTATTAGGTCTGAATTATATAGTGCTGGGTATAGTCGCCGGTATTATTATTGTCAACTGGTTCCATATTCCAGCCTGGGCTGAAAATGGGGTCCGTCTGTCCCGCCTGGGCCTCAAGACCGGTGTGATTCTGCTGGGTACGCTGTACAGCGCCGCCGAGTTAGCGAACCTGGGTGGCCTTTCCATTGTCATGATCGGCTTCTTCGTACTCGGATCGGTCTGGATGACGTTATGGATGGGTACCTTGATGAAGATTCCAAACTCCATGGGCGGGGTACTCTCAGCGGGTATGGGTGTTTGCGGGGTATCAGCCACAGTGGCTGCTGCACCAGTGGTACAGGCCAAGTCGGTAGAGATTGCCTATACCATCGGCACCATCCTGCTGTGGGGTGTGGCCAGTTTGTTCGTCTTCCCGGTCGTCGGCCAGTTACTGGACATGAGTTATGTACAGTTTGGCGCCTGGGCCGGTACCGGTATTCTGAATTCAGCACAGGTGGCCGGTGCTGCACTTGCCTTCCAGCCTGACGGTATTGAAACCCTGAAGGTAGCTGAAATCTTCAATATCACCCGCGTACTGGTGTTACCGATTATCGTAATATGGCTGGCCATGTGGTACGTGAAACGTGAAGAACACGCTACCAAGGTCAACGTCACTGAGGTAATGATTCAAAAATTTCCGGTGTTTGTTCTCGGTTTCCTCCTGTTGTTTGCGCTGTCTACCACTGGTGTTTTCGCCCCGGCAAAACATTACAAGGGCAAGTTCTTCGGTAATACAGTCGAAACAGGGTTCAAAGAGAAGAAACTTCTTAAGGATGACCAGATCGAAATCCTCAAGTCAGAAGCGAGTAAGATTCAACGCGCTGATCGACAAGAAGCGGTGTCACGCCTGATAGAAAACCGCAAGATCATGTCGGAAGCTGATGACGCTGTGGTTCGTGGAGTGGTCAATGCAAAAGTGCTTTCGAAAAAAGCAGGTAAGATACTGAAAAAAGCACACAAGGCAGTTCGGCACCAGTCGAAGAAAATCAAGATGTTCCGAAAGTGGATCACCTGGCTATTCGCGTTTGGTCTGACTGGACTCGGTATGCAGATTACTTTCTCTTCCATGAAACAGGCTGGCGGACAGCCCGCGTTGATTGGTAGTGTAGTCGGATTTACCAAGGCCGCGCTGTCTCTGATCGTGGTTCTTTGGTTGATCAGTGAAACTATTTAATCAGTGAAACTAATTATAAGGAGTAATAATTATGAGCGAAGAAGATGAAGTCACAACATTTGAACGCGGATCTGCGCTGTCCATTTTCACCAGCGATCGCAGAGAAGACTATATGGCACTGACGTTTGCCCTGATCATTGCATTTTGGGTGTACGTTGCGTACTAGATACGACCAAATAGTCTATAAGTAGTACAGTAGTATAGGTGCCCGCATTTGCGGGCACCGTTTTTTACCTCATTAACACATAGCAATCGCGAACAAGCGGGTATGCTGTGGTTCCACTCACGTATTTTTTTGTTTATCAATGAATTCTCTCAATCACGTACTACTTGCAAGTCATGGCACAGTGGGTGCCCAGGCTGCAGAGCAAATGGCCATACGCATGTGTTCCAGTGGCGCCAGACTACACCACCTGATTGTTGTCCCCAGCTTATGGAAAGGTATGACAGGTGATGACTGGCTGAACAATGGCTCTACGCGAGACACCTACCGTCGTTATCTTGAAGACGAACTTGGTCGGGAAGTCGATGAACACTGCGAACGTATCAGCAAGAACGCGGAAGAGAAAAAACTGGAATACAGTAGTGAAATTGTAGTGGGCGAACCGGAAAAATGTCTGATCAATTCCAGCAAAAAAGAGTCCTTTGACCTTGTCATCATGGGTTCACCCCGTCCGAAAGGGGTAACAGGCCTGCGTTCCCGCATGAAAACCGAATCACTGACACACGCACTGGATATTCCACTACTTATCGTCCCTTACCCAGGCTCCTAGTGTTCCTTCAACCTGATAATGAATGATCTGACACAGGACCCGGCTGTAGATGACGCGGCATGGGTGTCGATAATAACACCGCTGGATGTGGAAAGCCTGACATCCTTCTGCCAGGATGTTGAAAGACTGTTCCGAATCAACCCAATGCTTAATTTCAAAAACTGGCAAGCTGTTGATGGGGATGAGAACCGTTTTCTATTTTCAGGCCAGAACATCAGTCAGGACGAACCTTTTGATTTTAACCTCACTCTGTCGGTCAAAAAATTAGCAGATGGCATTGAGGTGAATTATCAGCAAGGCATTAAATCCAGCACCACCTTCAAGATTGAGCCCTTGCCAGACGACTCAGATGGGAAATCAAAATTAACCATCACTGATACCTATGAAGGGATGTCCGAACATGATCGCAAAGAACAACTGCATACTGTAGATAGAAGTCTCACCGTCTGGGCCAAATATTTACAGAAATATATATTTAACTGGTACCGTTTTTCACGTTTTGCACCATGGCGCTGGTATATGAAGCGTATCTGGCAGCCAATGAATCCCTCCGCACGGCGCATTACTTATATGCTCCTCCTGATTACCTTTTTTGAGATAATCCTTATCGGTTTAGGTGCCATGATTTTTTTCCTTGAATATAGTTAGGGGGCCTCTGACTACGTGCTATACCAGCCCCATTAGCCCACCCCTAATCCAGCTTTCGAAATTCTTTAGGTGATTCGCCTGTCCATCGCTTAAACGCACGAGAAAAGGAACTCATTTCGGAGAAACCAAGCATGAAAGAGATTTCTGTAAGCGTTAGCGTACGGTCATAAATGTACTTCAGGGCAAGATCCTCCCTGACCTCTGTCAGTATAGCTTTAAAGGTAGTGCCTTTTTCATGCAGTTTCCGCTGCAGGCTTCGTTTGCTGGTATAGACGGCTTCGGAAACAGAGTCATCGGTAACATTACCAGAAGGCAGCTGATCGATAATGGCGACTTTCACCTGTTGAATGATGTCGTCCTTATCGAGCCTGGCCAGATAACTGATCATCACCTGATCATTGATCTGTGCCAGTTGCGGGTTGGAACTGTTGAGTCGTTTACTGACCACTTCGCTGGTAAAGACTATCCGGTTTTGTTCTGCTCCAAATTCTACCGGGCATCGGAAAAAACTGAAGTATTCGCCACTGCAATCTGTTACAGAATGACTGAAACTTACTGAAACTGGATTTAACTCCTCACCGTAATTCACCCGGCACATACTTAGAATAATCGCTGATGCTGCATCAGCATGAAAATGCGCCGGAATCTCTCTGCTATCAGATGAAATTGTTACGATTAAATGCTCTTTATTTTCTTCAAGCTGCACCGTTATGGCATCGTTGATTATACGGACATACCGCGAAAGACGACTCAGTGCAGTAGAGAGAGTAGAGCTTGCCAGCCATGCATAGCCCAGTGACGACAGATGTGAAGGATGCCACAGGTTGGCAAGTTTCAGTCCCATACATGGGTCATTGATTGTTTCATATAATTCGCTATAAATGGTATCGATTGCCAGCAGGCTAAACCGGGCCTGTGGATCATTCATCAGCCGCGGATCAATTCGGGCCTTTCGAAAAAAAGGCTCAGGGTCAAGGCCATAAGACTCGATTACTTTCCATAGCAAACCTGCTGAAGATGCGAGTGCTGTCTGAGCCTTTGTTGTCATTTCCGGAGACAATACCTTATCCAGCCCTTTATTAATAGATTCTAAGAAATATTGTCAATCTCAGCTCTAACCCCATATCATCTACAGGTATTTTCATTGTTTGAATAATGGCAGGAAAGACAGTTTATGGAATATAAAGATTACTACAAAATCATGGGCGTCAAGCGTGATGCAACACAGGATGAGATCAAGCGCTCCTACCGCAAGCTGGCGCGTAAGTATCATCCCGATGTCAGTAAAGCATCTGATGCAGAAAATCGTTTCAAGGAAGTTGGTGAAGCCTATGAGGTATTGAAAGACCCCGAGAAACGCGCGGCCTATGATCAGCTGGGCTCAAACTGGCAGCAGGGGCAGGACTTCCAGCCACCACCCGGATGGCAGGATGGCTTTGAATTCAGCGGTGGAGGCTACACGGAAGCCAATGCTTCACACTTTAGTGATTTTTTTGAGGATCTGTTCGGACGTGCTGGCGGTGCGGGATTTCAACGGGGCCGGCAACATGGCTTTCAAATGAAAGGTGAAGATCACCATGCAAAGGTAGGTGTGTCTCTGGAAGATGCCTACCACGGCGCAGAACGCGCCATCACATTGAAAATGCCCGAAGTCGATACCACAGGCCATCTCGTCACACGAGATCGCAAGCTGAATGTTAAAATCCCAAAGGGTGTCACACAAGGGCAAAGAATTCGCCTGCGCGGCCAGGGTGGCCCCGGTGCCGGTGATGCGCCAGCCGGTGATCTCTATCTGGAAATTGATCTGTTACCCCACTCAATTTACACAGTAGATGGGCACGATGTATATGTAGATCTGCCGGTTAGCCCATGGGAGGCGGCACTGGGTGAGAAAGTTTCCATCCCAACACTGGGAGGCAAGGTTGAGAT
>BTQX01000025.1:0-15439 GCA_036986095.1 Gammaproteobacteria bacterium | reverse complement strand
CAGTTCCCGCAGTTGCGTATTTAGCTGCGTTCTTGTTGATACCCATCACCAACTGGGTATAGGTAAACAACTGCGGGATGTACTCGTTTCGCTGATTGCGAATACATTGGGATACGGCCTGATCCACTTCTACCTTGGGTGATTTACACTCAATGACGACGAAGGGAATGCCGTTCACGAACAATACGATATCCGGACGCGCAGTCTCGGTGCTACGAGACCGCTCTACGCTGAATTCCGCTGTCACATGGAAGACGTTATTCATGCAGTTGCCCCAATCGATATAACGCAGATTAAAGCTTTTGGAATTCCCCTCCACGGATTGTTCCTGTGCCGTACCCAAGGTCAACAAGTCATAGACGGCCTCGTTGGTCTTCTGCAGACCGTCAAATTTAACGTTCTTCAGCTTCTGCATCGCAGACTGGATATTTTCTTCACTAAACAGGTATTCCTGGCCTTTGTACTGAATGCGATTGATCTTCTTGAGCTGCTCACGCAGCACATGTTCGAGTAACACACTACCGAACTTACCCTGGCGACCTGCGAGAGCCTGTTCATGGGTCAGGTACTCGAAACCCAGATTGATAAACTGTTGCAGCGCCGGGATCTGGGAGAGGTATTTTTCGTTGAACCTAAATCCTCTCGCGCTTGGCTGTTCACCTTTATTAATTGATTTGCTCATGCGAAACCCCACACATTGGCAGATGCTGCGTCATAAAACACAATATTTAGAGGGGGGGCGCCACGCGTTCTACGGCTCGCAAGTGCACTTGCGTTAGCAACCAGCCGCCGATTGCTCGCTGAATCAATATCACCATGCACACTGACGTATATTTCCCCGATCTTCCCCTTGGGGATCTTGTTCAGCACATGCCTATCATTGTCCTCCAGAGAATGACCATAAATAAACAATGTTGCGCCTTTGGTCTGCATGACTCCAGAGAAGCTCTTGAAAGAATGGTAGAGATATCCACTGTGTTTGATTTTCGTCAGCTTCTGATCGCTGCTTCCTTCAGCAACAAAAAGGGGGAACAAACCTGAATCTAGTGCTTCACGAGCCTGCTCTATCAATCGCACGCCAGTTTGTGACCAAGTATATTTGTGCAGGTCGACACCTGCGTCGAACAGGTGTAATGCACCATGCAGGTAATGAATATTTTGCCCGTGGGCACTGGACTCACCTTGCCATGTAACAAAATCATCCACCACCTCATAGTCATCACGGCCAAATCCATCATTCTTTTTCAAATCAATAGTGTCGCCGAACGGATTATCCTCATGCAGTACAGTCCAGTACAACAACAGATCATAGTTGAGGGTATATACATTTCCAGCATTGCTTGAAGCCAAAAAATATGACAGAAATTTCCTGCAAGCCCAGTATTTCTCATCTCTAATCTCATTAGGAATATTGGGATGATTACCGGCAATAGTCTTGACCAACAGATTTTTTAATGTAACTGCATGTCCTGAAATCTTCTTGGATAATATATCCAATCTAGGATTATAGAATGGGAGAACAAGGGAGGTATCCTGAAGTGCCTTGATAACAACTTCAAAGTCTCGCGTCGACAGTGCGTCAAATATCCGAGCCACCTCGGGTAGTTCTTTATAATTTGCCTGTTCCTGCAAAGACTGATAGGTAAATATGTCAGGTTTGCAGGCAATACTGAACCCATTCCCCAGTAGTAGGTGTCGCTTCTTACTACCCGCTGATCGCTGAATC
The DNA here is from genome assembly GCA_036986095.1 of Gammaproteobacteria bacterium. Classification (GTDB taxonomy): domain Bacteria; phylum Pseudomonadota; class Gammaproteobacteria; order BMS3Bbin11; family BMS3Bbin11; genus BMS3Bbin11. The sequence continues at coordinate 13,713 of BTQX01000025.1, read as the reverse complement.
GCTTCCTCGAATGTAATAACCTGATTCATGCAACAATCTCTTCCTTAATACTTAGCTGCCACTTACCGGTGAGTAGTTTCTGCATCAAGCCGCGTTTCTGTTTGTAGTATGCGTCAACCAGATTTTTTAGAAGGTCGATTTCCTGCCGGGCGATATTGAGTATTTCGGCAATTTGTTGCTGCTCTGATATTGAAGGGTATGAGACGAGGATGTGTTCAATATCCTTTCTTTGGATATTTGGTAACCCAGAACCTACACGCAAACGCATGATTTGTTTTTCATGGCACTTAAGATAGTGATATAGAAAAATATTGTTTATATCAGGACTCACATCGGCCAACGAGTAGCAGTGTCCGCCACACCAAAACGGTTCCGTGTTAAAAAAGACGAACCCGCATGAATTACCACCCTCACTAATTGTGATTGTGCTTTTCGGGGTATTCCATTTGTCTGTATAACCTGAAAGAATAATGCCACCATTCAGAACATAAAATTTTCCATCCTCGATCATATCCACCTTGCTCAATTGCTGGCCTTTTTTTATAGAACAAATATTGGAAAGCGCTACCGTCTGCCAGTTTTTCGACTGCTCTTTGAATAATTTCATGAACAGCCATAAAAAACGCTTCTCCTTCGCCGCGATTAGCTGCTCGGTCTTTTCGATAGCCACATCCCAGGTGGAAAGCAGGTCAGCGATGGCGGTTTGTTCTGGGAGGGGCGGGATTAAGACAGGAAATGCCTTAAGTAAATCTGTATTTAGGCGTCCTGTACCATGACCAGCAGAATCCACAAGATCAAGAAGCCTATTCTTTTTCGAATGGAGGAAGAACAATAGGTATTTTGGGGAAATCTCTTCTGAAACAACGAGCGATTTAATGTCTTGGTTGAATGCAACGTCTCTCCCGGCAAGGCAAACAGGAACATCTTTGTGTAGAGTCATTCCACGAACAAGTATAAGAAGCGAATTCGCAGGCGCAATATTTGCTACTGCGAAGCCTGCAATAGACAAATGATCAATCGAGTCAATAATTATTGGTGACTTAAGGTCTTTGGCAGACACCCAGGGCAAGTTACCTCCCCAGTAATCGTCTCTTGATTTACTGGGTGTCCCACCAGATTTAAAGGTAGCTACCGCACCAAGAGTAAGAGTTTTCACGTTTGGTGTCATTTCTTATCCTTCGAATTATTTTGATCATCCACTAGCTTGTCCTTCTCAAGTTCCTCGACAACCCGATCGAAATCGGATTCAAACAGCCGATCCTGAACAATCCGGTACTTTTCAAACTCGCTTTCAGCAAAATCACGGGCGATTTCCGCTGTCACCTTGCCGCTATCCTGTAAAATTTCCCGTTCATCAAATTCCAGAAACCGATCCAGCCGCTTTGCCCAGTCTTCCATGGTCATCGGGATTTTTCTTCTGGCGCGGTCTTCGGCCAGTTCCAGACAGGCATTAACGATGTGGCAGTATGTGCATAATTTGCACATACTGAATCCTTGAGCGACGCTCTGCCTTTGAAGATATTTTTTATCCCTGGACATTTGCGTAATCTGCGAATACAAAACAGCTCTGAAGTTCAGAATCGTTGCGTCACTGGCGGACCCACCTTTGACAAAAAGGGTATCGTATCTATTCATGTTCATTCGCGCCGTTACTTTCCGGTAATATCATTCGCGTATGACGGGTGAGAATAGTCATCTGATGAATGGCGATTTTATTGAGGCGTTGGAGCCGGGTTTGTTGTGGCAATTCCTCGGAAATAAACAGTGCGTTCAGGTTTTCGAGATTGGAGAGGCAGACCAGTTGGGTGACATCGGCGTAATCACGCATATTGCCTTTCTTGCTGGGATTAGCATCCCGCCATTGGGTAGCGGTCATACCAAAAAGGACGAGGTTCAATACATCCGCTTCACTGGCGTAGACGAGCGAGGTTTGTTTTGGGCTCAATTCTGCCGGTATCAGGTGCGTCTGGATGGCATCGGTATGGATGCGATAGTTGATCTTTACCAGATTACGCCGAATGTCCCATCCCAGTGTCCTGCGTTCTTCCTCCTTGAGGCGTTGAAACTCCTTGATAAGGTAAAGCTTGAACTCCACCGATATCCAGGAAGCAAATTCAAAGGCTATATCTTTGTGGGCATAGGTGCCCCCGTACCGTCCAGCCTTGGAGATCAACCCGATAGCGCTGGTTTTCTCGATCCATTGTTTGGGCGTCAAAGTAAAGCTGTTCAGCCCTGCCTGGATTTTAAACCCGTCGAATTCGACGGGTTTAAAATCGGGGTTATTCAAATATTCCCAAATCCCCAAAAACTCTATGGTATTGCGATTGCGCAGCCAGTTGCGGATCAGGTCATCAGTTCGTTTCTGGTTCTTGTAGCGGGCGATATCCGTCAGGGAAATGTAATCCTCCTCTTTCAATGAATACAGGGTGATCTCCTGATCCAGGACGCTGATTTTAGACATGATATGTACCTTTTCCGGTTTTCTTGATAACGAACTTGCAACGAAATTCGTACCTGTCCAACTGAGTATCCCGGAATTCCCGGACAACTGAATCGCTGTGAATTTCCTTTTTCCACACCATTTTCCCCAAGTTGGGGAAATGGTTGGTACCTGTTGAAAAACCAGAACTGGCACCAACCATCTCGTGCACCTCCACGATATGGTTACGGTTCATACCAAAACCCTCACTCACCGCTCTATCTCCGCCAATTTTTCTGCCATCTCCACACGCACTGCAGCCAATTCGTTCTCCAGTTGGTCAATCTCTTCTTGCACGGCATCAATGTCGATCTCTTCCTCGAAGGTGTCCACATAGCGGGGAATGTTGAGGTTGAAATCGTTCTCTTTGATCTCCTCGAAGGTGGCGATGTGGGCGTATTTGTCCATATCTTTTCGCGCCTGGAAGGTGGCAACAACCTTTTGAATATGTTCGTTCAGCAGGATGTTCTGATTCTTCCCGGATTGGTATTCACGGCTGGCATCTATGAAGACCACATCCTGCCGTTTCTCGTTGGCCCCACCTTTCTCCCGCGAGCGGTCGAAGACCAGGATAGCTACCGGAATGCCGGTGGTCGGAAACAGATTGGCGGGCAGGCCAATGACCACATCCAATAAATTATCTTCAATCAACTTGCGACGAATGCGGCCTTCGGCACCTCCCCGGAACAACACACCGTGGGGAGCGACCACGGCGACGCGGCCTTCCTTTTCCAGCGCCGCCTCGATCATATGACTGATAAAGGCATAGTCGCCCTTGCTCTTGGGCGGAATACCGCGCCAGAAACGGTTGAAACGATCGTTTTCGGCCTCGTCCTGGCCCCACTTGTCCAGGGAAAAGGGGGGATTGGCCACTACAATATTGAATTTCATCAGGCGATCGTTTTCCACCAGCGCGGGACTGGTCAAGGTGTTGCACCATTCGATGCGCGCGCCATCCATGCCGTGCAGAAACATATTCATGCGCGCCAAGGCCCAGGTGCTACCATTGACTTCCATGCCGGACAAGGCAAAATCATGGCTGCCTACTTCACGCGCCGCCTCTACCAGCAGACCCGCGGAGCCGCAAGCAGGGTCGCAGATTTTGTCACCTTTCTTGGGCCGCACCAGCTTGGCCAGTAGCTCCGAGACCTTATGTGGAGTATAGAACTCACCCGCCTTTTTGCCGGCATCGGAGGCAAAACGCTCAATGAGGTATATATAAGTGTTACCGATGACGTCCTCGGACACCCGTCCAGGGTGCATGTCGAGTTGAGGTGTGTGGAAGTCTTCCAGTAGATGCTTGAGGCGGCGGTTACGGTCTTTGGTCTTGCCCAGATTGGCCTCGGAATTGAAATCAATATTGCGAAATACCCCTTCGAGCTTGGTCTTGTTGGCCTCTTCGATAGCGTCCAGTACTTCATTGATCAATTCGCCGATATTGGGTTCGTTGCGCCGCTCATATAGGCTAATGTAATTGGCCTCGAAACGGTCGGTGCCTTTACCGCTGGCGGGGTCCTTCAACTCGACCATGGGTAATACGAAGCGTTCGCGGTCCAGTTTACGGCGAATACGTTCGTCGTTATCGCCATATTGCTTCTTATAATTATCGTAATGGCCCTGCCAGACATCGGAGATGTATTTCAGGAACAACATTACCAGGATGTAATCCTTGTATTGGGCGGGATCGACAACACCACGAAAGGTATCGCAGGCGGCCCAGGCGGTGGCGTTAATTTCGCTTTGCTTGATCTTATCGGTCATGAAGTGTTCTCCAATCTTTGGCCCTTGATTTTAGTTATAGGTTTTACTTAGCTGTGAAATTAGTTTGGTGCCAATGGCCTTGTGATAGGTTTCGGTTGCGTCAACCAGTCTTTTTCGCAATTCCTGTTCTTTTCTCATAAGTTCACCCAGTCCCGCGAGGCGTTTCTGCTCGATCATGGGCGGGAACGGAATCACAATGTCAGCAAACACGCTGCGTTGCACGATGGGTGTTCCCGCGCCCGTTCTCACTTGACTAATTTGTGCCTGCACCGGCGGTTGATTCAGGCACCAGGCGAGGTAGCCGGGATCAACCTGTGCAGTCGGACGCAAGATATAAAACGTAGCAGAGGCGACGGTATCCTCTGGCACGGACTCGACAACGGCAGCACAGTTACGTGTACCGCGTGAGATGAACAGCACATCACCAACCAGCACGCGGTATTTCTCCGCCTTGCCTTTTGGGGTCATGCGAAGTTCATGGTCGGACACGTATCGATAGGGCATGCAGTCGCTCAGGTGCCTGGCCATTATCACCTGGAAGCTGCCCTCCGGCTCGTGCTCCGCACGAGCCTTGAGTGCATAGCCCGGTAGAACCTCGGCACAGTCTGCAATCCTTGTCATGTGTGTGCTCATGCTCATTTCACCATGATCACTGGTCGTTACACACCAGTGAATAGTTGGCCAAAAGGTCTGCTTCAATTGCCAGGCGTCCAGACTCGGTTGATTCGAGATGGATGCCGATATGGGTTTTGCCATTTCGATCAAAGCAGGCTTGCTTGTGGTGGTCATCAAAACGGGTACTGAGATCACCCGTCTGACCAATATAGAGGATGGTGAAATTCGAGGGGGGCTTCTTCAACACGGCGTATACCGCGCCAAGGGGTTTGAACGAGGTACCCCATGGATAAACGTTGAATTCATAAGTTCTACCTGAGGCCCCCTTAAGGGTAATGGTTGTTTCTTTTGGCATCGTGTATCTCCAGATATAGGTGCCAGATCTGGCATGGTGCACCTGCTTGGAGTACACTTATATTGCTTACCAAAGCGACTTTAACTGATACCCAGGCTTTGCCTGACTGGTTAAAGTTTTGGAAAACCCGTGTTAGCGCACGGGTTTTCTTTTACCCATCAGAAATATTCTGATAAGACGAATGATAATACTCTGGAAGAATTTGTCAAGAAGAAAATATGAAGTATCCAGATTACTGATAATTTTCTTATAGGATAACCTGGATAGTTGCCTTTATTGCTTTGTCACTATACCCAAGCCCTCTGAGAAGGATCCCGGCTGTACTCTTGCCAGATTTCGCGTGTATAGCTCACGACATACCATAAATAGAGGTGCCCTATAGTCATCAGGAGCAATTCCAAGATCGTTTTCTCCACTGATAAGTTTTATAGATTTCCATCTCGCCTACTTCTATTCATATTCAAACTTCTCCTCGTTGCTATCCGGTCCCTCTAGCGCAGCCAAACTAAGTCCCTCAATCTCCTGCAACGTCTTGCCCGCAATACCCTGCAAATCCCCATACATGCCGACCGTTGCCTGCATCACTCGCTCGATCTGCACCTCACGTTTAGCCCATTGCCTGGTTATGGCTTTCTTTTCTTTATCCAGGTCTTCCTGCATTGAGGAGAATGCTTCGACAATGGCCTGGACACGATGGCGAAAGCGCGGGCCAGTCAGGTATTGGTAAATCATTTCTGCTTTGGTTTGCTGTCCTTCCGTCGTTTGACGCGCTGCCGCTACTTCTATCAGTGCATGGCGAAGCATCATCGCAACAGGTATCGCCGTTTTGGGAGCGGTGACCCACACACCATCTATCATATCAAAGGTATCCAAACCCTTCGGCAGGGTCTTGCTGACGATCACGGCTATTTCAGCCTTGGCGGCACGCTGATCATCGCGCAGTTTTGGCAGCCAACCATCGACCCAGTTTTTGGTGCGTTTGGTTTCCCACAGAATCGTACCAATGAGTTGTCCGTTTGCACCGATAACACGTTGTACGACATCGCCACCAAATTCCCCTTTGGGTACCGGCTCGATGGTGTCGAACGGGAACTTGCTGCACAACAAGTCCTCAAGCTCCAGCTCCTGAACTTCACCCTGTAATTGCTGCGATCCTTGTTCCGCGCGATGCTTGAGTTCTTCAATCTTTTTCTGCATGGCGGCAATGGTCTGGTCTTTCTCCGCAACCTTCAGTTTCAGATCTTCTTCAGCCTCTTTTTTCGCCTGCTCGTGGGTTGCCGTCAAACCTTCCTGCACGCGCTTTTCCACAGTCAAATCTATTTCGCGCCTGGCATCATCCAGTTCGCGTTGTTTCTTGATCAGCCCGGCCTGTGCTTTTTGTGCTTCCCCGAGCTTCTCGTCGCGGATTTTAAGGACCTCCTCCAAATCGGCCAATTCCCGTGTCTTTTGATCCAGGTCAGTTGATACCGCCAGTTTTGCTTTCCTGGCCTCATCGGTTGCAATCCGGCCGCGATCCTTTTTCAACTGCTCTTCAACCTGACTGGCTACCTGCTCATCGAGTTTGTTCCTCGTCTCGGCCACCTGCTTTTCCTTTTCACGAATGGCCTGTTCACGTTGTGCAATGTCGCTGTCTTTCTGCTCAAGCTGCTGCTCGAACTGCTGGCGGGTGGACTCAATCAGAGGCGCGGCCAGCGACTCGGTGAGCTTGATCTCGGTCTTGCATTTTGGGCAGGTGATGGTTGGTTCGGTCATACTCACTCCTGGACTTTTATTGCATTCATGATCTTATACCAACCGCCAAAATAGATCTTCATGCCAGTCTTCCGGCATACCCATGTGGGTCTTGCTCACATCGTGTTTTGAAGGTTTGTCTTGAATTTATTTTTCTCATGCTTATAATCTTATACAAGGATTGGGCTTTTCCCGGTCGACATAAGGGTTTTGGACTTGTTCCGAGGCCCTTTTGTTTTATGGGAAGGTCTTAGTATTCAATAACTTACCCTCTATGATCTCCATCGCCCGATTAGATTGCTTGGGTCTCAGGTAACGCAATGCCAGTGGCCTCGCCACAAGATCGGCCAGCTGCAATCCCGAGGAATTACTCTTCTTGTCCACAAATTGATGCTCAAACTTCAATTGCTGGAAATCGGGTGAGCGGTATCCCCAATTGCTGCGGTTATCGCATATTCGCCGAAATTCCAGTTCCAGTTCGTCATCTTCCCGCTTTCCACGGCTCTCAAAGAGCAGCGGAACCTTACTTCCGGCTTGCTTGTTAGCCACAAGATAATTGAGAGTCCTTTCCATACAAAACAGCATGGCAATCTCATACGGGTTGTATGGGGTGTCGTATCGTTCTCTTAATAATGGCTTGTCGATCACAGATGTAATCAAGCGAATAGGCGCAGCTTCAATGATTTCATTCAAGCGGTTATAAAACCCTTGCCGGAGTTCCTTATTTGTACGCAGTATGCCGAAAGGGCCTTTTTCCTTGCGAATGTCATGTTCATGGAAAATAATCTGATCATGACCCCAGTAGTCCATTTTTAGTTGTTGAAACGCGGGGACAATATTCTGCAAATAGTCATCCTTGCGAACGATGCAAAAAACCAGCGCGAATACGGGAAATTCAGGATCAATCGACAATAAGCCATGATCACCGCTTTCATCAGCGAAAATTATGTAGTCACTGAAAGGTTGTGACATCCTCAGGCCACCTCACCAGATATGATCACCCGATTATTCTGTTGGTGGCCAGTCATCAGCAGGTCATCCAGGTATAAAAAAATCCGCCGATTTGCGAGAGCTGCTGCTCGAACTGCTGATGTGTAGACTCAATCAGGGACACGGCCAGTGACTCGGTGAGCTTGATCTCGGTCTTGCAGCTAGGACAGATAATTGTTGGTTCAGTCATACTCACCCCTGGACTTTCATTGTTTGTATTTATGATCTCACGCTAGTCTTCTGAATTGAATAAATAAAGAGCAACTTATCAAGATAGCTTTTCAGTAACTCATGCTTGATATCCGAGTGTTCTCTTCCCTCATAGTATTTATCGATTTCCATATCGACTACTTCTATTCATATTCAAACTCCTCCTGTTGTTATCCATCACCTCCAGGGCGACTAAACTCAACCCTTTGATCTTCACCAATATTTTACCCGAAATACCCTTACCCCTTTCATCTTTCCTCTCTCATTCTTGGTTTTTGGTCTTTTACCCTTCACCTTTGACTACCCACCCACATTTGGGACATCGAGGACTAGAGTACAACACAAATATATTTTTCTACTATGCATAGTAGTAATTTCTACTTTAATTTTATATTACCATAATATCTCTTAACACCATGTATTAATATAGATATTAGCATTTTTCGAATTATTTTTAAAATACACTATGATTAAATGTTACATGTGTTACAATGTATTATCTACTAACAACCTTAGAAAGGTAAAAACATGTCTCACGTTATTCGCATACCCGATGACCTTTATATTGAGCTTGGCCATCGTGCCAACGCATTTGATACCCCAGCGGACGTTATCTGGTCATTGCTCGCCCTATCGGGTGGCGCACCCAATAAGTCAGGTAAGCCATACAAGCCACAAGCGGTACCGGCACGCTCACGCCGCAACCCCACAACTGCTGAATGGAAGGAACATATTGAGATCGTGATGGGCTACCGCAAAGGCGAGACAACTATTGGCACGCCATCCTGGACAATGGCGATACACGACAGCTTCTGCAAAGGCGAGGCAGCCTTTGGTGCCACATCAACGACTGCTGCCGAGGCAATGTTGCAAGTCATTAAGGAACACACGCCTAATAAATACCCTGCTGCCTTGCAGGGCCTGAGAGCCACAATACTTGACGCCCGTGCCAAGGGTGGGAAACTTAGGAAGGTGGCCAAAATGTATGAGCGTGTGAGCGGTGAGCCATTGGATAGTCGCACGTAACGAGTCATATGGGCTGTTGGTCTTTAGCATCGGCGTGAATACAACCATGTAAACTCATCGGGAGTATCCCTACTGCTGATGTCCTGCAAACTACACACTTCGGAGTTCAAATAAAACCAGGTTCCGACTAAGACAATGCAGGAATGACATCGTTGGGTTATGCGTTTTATTTGGTTTATATCTTTATGCAGATCCAAATTCATTTGGACAAAAACCTGTGCGAATGAATTCGCACCTACAATGTAGCTGTGATTTTGCCTTCGATATTGCCCTTAAAGTCCCGTTCAGGCTTGCCGGGAAGCACCTTGTAGGAGCGTCGCTCGGCGCGATTGTTTTTTTAAAGAATCGCGCCGAGCGGTGCTCCTACAGGGTTTTGTCCTTTCATTTGATCTTCCATCCCCTTTTGGGTTGTCGAGCACTGGAAGTCTGAGCCGGAATAGTGCGGTGCATGTCTGAGCGATAGCGAGTTCACCGTGCCCGGTTCAGACTGAAGCGCGCAGAGCAGCCGAAGGCCAACACATCGGGGCGGTTTTTCTTTGGTTCTGTTTCTTTTGTGCGTACAAAAGAAATGAACTCGCACATGAGGTGCGAAAAACTCAGATCAATTCAAACACGAAAATTATAAAGGAAAGAATTCAACAGTGCGCCAGCACAAAAAAGTTATAGCTTAGCCAAGCGTCTCCGCCATATCCCCCATAATAGCCATATAAATATTTTGGCAAAAAGATACTGCTTCCTCTTCATCCGATATCCAGGATGAAGACCATTCAATGAGTGTTGCATCCTGCATCGTCACAGGTGTCAGTTTTATTTCACCAATATAATTTGTCACCGCAGGTGCAGCAACCGGATCGGGCCCATCATCTATCGCGTAACGCAAATGATGATTTTCATCATCAATTTCTAATAGCGTTTCATGGAAGGCGCCATTGAGTACCCTTCTTGCACCGACTTCTGTTCCGGGCTTATCGCCTACTGCCTCGCATGAACTTATGACGTTCGGCGCACATGACATATCATGAAAATTGCTGATTGACTGCCACACCATATCGATCGGTGCATTGATGATGTTTGACTGGTAGGTTGATGGCATTTTAGTCTCCTTCTTCGATGCATTACATCATTCTTCAAAATTCTATAATAGTACCTATTTCTACCCTTATCTAGTTCTTTTCTGACCCACCGCACATCAATGAGTCATTTCTTCTTTCTTGTTTTCAAAGCCGCTGCTACAGATTTCATTGACCATTTATGTAATTCTTCCTGATCTTCCAGCACTTCTACCGGCACTTCATAATATTGCATCACACGAGATTTATCGGGATAAGGCCTGAAAGCATCCATTCCAGCCAACTCATAATCATGCCGATTGGCATCATCTACTTTCAGGTAAAGAACATCATCCGCTAGCAACGCAAAAAATATTCCATCGGCATAAAGGCCAACACCACCAAACATCCGTTTAGCCACTATATAGCCGACTGTAGCCAACTGTTCAGTCACATATTCCTGATACTCAGGGCTAACACTCATAACCGGATTCCAGGAAATTAATCAGGCACTGCACCATCTGGCCGTTAGCGCCCGGCCCCTTTATCGGACCCAGGGTTTCGTTTGTCCAGGCATTGACGTCGATGTGCGCCCAGGGCACATCTTCAGCGAATTCTGCCAGGAACATGGCGGCTGTGACCGCCCCGCCGAAACGATTGGCAGATGAGTTCACCAACTGCGCAGCCTGGCTTTGCAATTCATTTTTATAGGCACTGACTAGCGGTAGGGGCCATAGCGGATCACCGGAGTCCACGCCGGCATCATAGAGTGCATCAGACAATTTTTTCTCTGTAGCAAACACCGCTCCCACCTGTAGACCCAGTGCAACACGTGCCGCACCCGTCAGTGTTGCAACATCAATGATCACCCCTGGTCGATTCTCATTCTGCTCTGATACCGCAACTGTCAGCGCATCGGCTAATACCAGACGTCCTTCTGCGTCGGTATTATCAATCTCGACTGTTTTGCCGTTGCGTGCTGTGATGACATCGCCGGGGCGAAACGCCTTCTCCCCTACCGCATTTTCTGCCACAGCCAGCCAGATATCTACCGGATGCTTGAATCCTGTACGTTCCAGCCAGTCAGCCAGACCCACCAGCGCAGCAGAACCGCCCATATCCTTCTTCATTATGCGCATAAAGGCTGATGGTTTGAGGTCGAGGCCGCCGGTATCAAAGGTAATCCCCTTACCGATCAGAGCGACTGGCTTACGTGAACTCCCAGGCCGCCGGTAACGAATATGAATCAGGCAGGGTGGATGCACTGCAGCCTCGCCTACCGCAAGCATTAGGCCCAACTTTTCTTTTTTCAAACGCCCGGCATCCCAAACAGTCACGGTACTCGCTGTTGAACCTTCAAACATTTCCTGCACCAGCCCGGCATAAGTCTGAGGGTTGAGTTCAGCTGCAGGAAGATTAACCAGGTGACGGGCGATGTTTACTGAATGCCCCTGAGCAGCCGCCATGTCAATGATATTCTGTGAGAGTTTCAGGCGTAAGCCCGGAATTGCCTGTATGGAATCCCTGTCGCCTCGACAATAGCGATAGTCATAAGCTGCCATTTCCAGACCTGCGAGACTACCAAGTACACTTTCATTTGTGCATTCGCCAAAATCTATATCAATCTGTTTCGCCATTAACTGCTCAAACATGGCATATACCTGGCCCATTAAATCACGCGCCAGCGCATAGGCTCCGACCCATTCCAGCATTCCTTTTGAATTTTTTTCAGGTGGCGTCAAATCTACCAGGATATGCGGGCAGTTATCCGTGGCAAACTGTACTACACGCTGATCTTTCTTATTGAGCAGTTTTTTCTGCCAGCTCATAGCACCGCAGGTCAGCTTGTTGTAGCGTTGTTCGAGCTCTGAAGCACTGTAAATCAGACTTATTTGCAGCAGCCCTTCCTGCTGCTGCATATCCGCATTTTCCAATGCCTGCAGCAACCATGGCCATACCGGCAACCCCAACTCTGCAATCAATGCTCCACAGTTGTTGCCCCCAATGTTTTTTTCTGTCATAAGTATTTCCTTTCCTATTACCAGGCTCGCCAGGATCAATTATGTCACATGTTAAGACTACGCTGATTGCCATTCTCTTTTTCTCTATAGCCGTTATCGATATCGCGGTGCTCATGCCTACAGCTATGGCAGAAAGCACTGATGCCAATATCAGTCTCAGTCCATTGGTAAAAAAACAGGACAGTAATGAAACACGATATGTTTTTGATGTAGTCATACACAAGCCGGATGAAATGGACAAACTGCTGGGAAGAATAGAGCAGCTATCCAGCACCATTACGCCGAATAAGGACGACCCCAGCCTCGCACTCGTATTACATGGGCCGGAAATTGCTTTTTTCACTCGTAAAAACTACCCGCAATACATGGATCTGGTCGATCGCGCAGCCGCGCTGGATAAAAAAGGGATAATTGATGTCAAAGTTTGCGACACCATGATACGGGCACTTGATATTGATGCTTCAGAGCTGCCGGATTTCGTGGAACATGTACCCTATGGCCCGGCTGAAGTAGAGCGTCTCATTCAGCAGGGCTTTATCAGGATGTAACTAGTAAGGACTTAACATGAAAAAACTGATTTTCTATTTTCTTATCGCATTGCTGCCTCTTTCTGCGTCTGCCACCGCACCTGATCTCAGCCTGAAAGACATGTCGGGCAAAGAGCACCAACTCAGTGAATATATTGGAAACGGGCAATGGACAGTTGTCGTGATGTGGGCCAATGATTGTCATGTTTGTAATGCTGAAATCGCGGGCATAGATATGTTTCATGAGGAGCACAAAGACAAAAATGCCCGGATATTGGGGGTGTCAATAGATGGCTGGGACAAAATCGACCTGGCAAGGGATTTTGTCAAACGGCACGACCTTTCATTCCCGAATCTCATTGTTGAGCCGGACATGAAATACATCGGAAAATTCGGTGGTGGAGATTTTGTCGGCACGCCAACCTTCTACATCTATACACCGGAAGGGACGATTGTTGCTTCGCAGGCTGGTGGGGTACCGATGAATATTATTGAGGATTTTATTGCTAATTATAAGAAGTAATTTTTTACTTTAACTTCGGTGAATTGTTTTATGCACTGGTGCTCACGCGCGGCTGTTTTATTTATTTATTCTTTTTCTCGGTTACTTGAATTTAGCCGTGTTTTTCGCCCTTTATGGGCGAGTATCTTTTCTTTGATGGCCAAAGAAAAGGTACCAAAAGAAAGGCCACCCGCATGCTTGCCCTTCGGGTTCCCTGCGATGCTCGGATAAGCTGGCGTGGTGTGAACTCGGGCTACGCCCTCAGACAAGCACACCCCGAAACCCCAGCCCATCCTGCGCTTCTCGGCAAGCCTGTACGGGATACTAGATCAAAATCAAAAGCTACCTTGTAGGAGCGCCGTCTCGGCGCGATTCTTTGCTAAAAAAATCGCGCCGAGACGGCGCTCCTACAGGGTTTGATCCTTTCTTTTGAGTTTGACCTCAATC
>BTQX01000024.1:0-16027 GCA_036986095.1 Gammaproteobacteria bacterium | reverse complement strand
AAACATCATATTTACGTGGCCTGGCGCATCCATTACCCGCGATAGTCAGTATAGGTGGTTCCGGCCTCTCTGATGCAGTTATGGCTGAACTTGAATCTACACTCGAATATCATGAACTATTGAAAATAAAGATTGCCACTGGCAACCGGGATTTGCGCAAAAAGTTTGTTCAGGATATTTGCTCATCTACCTCTGCTGAGCTGATTCAGCAGATTGGCAAGGTTGCGGTGATCTATCGTCCGAGTAAAAAACACAAAATCAAGATTCCAGCGTAAAACTCTTTGTGCGAATGAATTCGCGCCTACATAAACAAGGGTACACCCATCATCAAACAACCCGTTTCGAAAGAAAATTTATTGTAGATCCGAATTTATTCGGACACTACTAATCTAGCAGCCTCATCAGGCTGCCGAATCACCAGCAGTAGACCCAGCAGACTAACCAACAGATATAACCCACTAGCAATGCCATGCAGTATGGCGAAACGATTGTGTATCTCGGACCCCTTTTCTATAGCAACACCAGCCATCTCCCGCAATCCAGTTATTTCAGGTGTCAGGTAAAGCAGGTTGATGGCAATCAATGCAGCCATCAGAAAAAGCACCAGAAAACGCCATTTTTTGCGACCAAGAAAAGAATAAATAACTGTAAGAACTAGCACAGAAGCCAGTCCAAACCAACTTATCAAGGTAAATAGTTCGGCTGCAAGCTGGCCTGCCAGTTGTGGATTTTGTAGATGATGGAAAAGTACCGGAGCGACTAAATAACCTACAGCCCACAGCCCACCAATCCAGAGTGTCAGAACGATACGCTGTATATTGAGCAGCACTCTAAAAATAACCCTGTCGCTAGATATATTTGACACTTAAAATCTCGTAGGTCGTAACACCACCCGGGGTCTGCACTGCGACTTCATCGCCTTCTTCCTTACCGATTAATGCCCGAGCAATTGGAGAACTGACAGAGATTTTTAATTTTTCAATATCTGACTCCAGATTGCCGACAATCTGATAAATCACTTCATCTTCTGTAGCGACGTTATACAGTTCTACAGTTGCACCGAAAACAACGCGTCCCCCCGTATCCAGGGTGGTAGGATCAATGATCTGAGCCTGGCTCAGGGAACTATCAAGCTCCTTGATTCGGCCCTCTATGAAACCCTGCTCCTCGCGTGCGGCGTGATATTCGGCATTTTCAGACAAATCACCATGGGCACGTGCTTCAGCAATAGCATCAATGATTTTTGGCCGAGTAACCTGCTTCAAATGTTTAAGCTCTTCTCGCAAACGTTCTGCGCCCTTACTGGTTAATGGTAGACTTTCCATTTCAATTCCTTATCTGGTTCTATTCTTTATATTCAATATCTTCAGGGAACTATCAACAAACTGTCATTGCGAGGAACATAGTGACAAAGCAATCTCTAACTACTTGATCTCACATCAAGAGATTGCCGCGCTTTGCTCGCAATGACAAATTTTTATTTGCCACACATACCCTTAAACAACTATTTCAACGTTTTATGTAAATCCTGAAGCTTGTAAACGGTAACCTCATTGTCAGCACGATGCGCCTCCACTGCCGCTTTGGCCGCAGCGAGTGTGGTGAAGTTGGTTACCTTATGTAGCAATGCCTCTCTACGAATGGTATACGAGTCTTTCAGGCTACGCTTACCTTCAGTGGTATTGATAACGATGTCAATTTCATCATTTTTAATCATATCAACGATATGAGGCCGACCTTCGCGCACCTTATTAACTTGTTTAACCTTAACACCCGCCGCTTCAATAACCTTTGCAGTTCCCCTGGTGGCCAGTATAGCGAAACCGTGTCCGGCCAGGTAACGTGCCACTTCCACTACACGTGGCTGATCAATATCACGCACGCTGATAAAGGCTTTGCCCTCTTCAGGTATGTGTGCACCTGCGGCCTTCTGTGCCTTGTCAAAGGCTTCACCAAAGGTTTTACCAACACCCATGACCTCACCGGTAGATTTCATCTCCGGACCCAGCACCGGATCGACGCCCGGGAATTTGATAAAGGGGAAAACGGCCTCTTTGACTGAATAATATTCCGGAATGATTTCACCCGTAATACCCTGATCAACCAGGCTGACACCCACCATGCAGCGCGCCCCTATTTTTGCCAGAGGCCGCGATGTCGCTTTGGAAACAAAAGGAACCGTGCGTGAAGCACGAGGATTAACTTCCAACAGGTAGATATCCTCACCTTTTACAGCAAACTGAATATTCATTAAGCCTCGCACACCGATTGCCAGAGCCAGACTGGTTGCCTGTTCGCGCAGCTGCTGAATTATTTTTTCTGGCAAACTAAACGGTGGCAATGAGCAGGAGGAGTCACCGGAATGCACACCGGCCTCTTCGATATGCTCCATAATGCCGCCAATTACCACATCTTTACCATCACACACCGCATCAAGATCCACCTCTATTGCATCATTCAAAAAACGATCAAGCAGTACCGGTGAATCATTGGAAACCTGGATAGCTAGCGTCATGTAGGTATCCAGATCCTCCAGGTTATGAACGATCTCCATCGCCCTGCCGCCCAGCACATAAGACGGTCTGACAACCAGCGGAAAACCAATTTCTTCGGCACCGAGCAGGGCTTCTTCACGACTTCGGGCGGTACAGTTTGGCGGTTGTAATAAGCCGAGGTCTTCAACCAGCTTCTGGAATCGCTCTCTGTCTTCTGCCAGATCGATAGAATCCGGCGATGTACCAATTATTTTCGCCCCGGCAGCTTCCAGGTCTTCCGCCAGCTTCAGTGGAGTCTGGCCGCCATATTGCACAATCACACCGGTGGGGTTTTCAATATGGATTATTTCCAGCACGTCTTCCAGCGTCAATGGCTCAAAATACAGGCGGTCTGAGGTATCAAAGTCTGTCGATACGGTTTCTGGATTACAGTTGACCATGATGGTCTGAAAACCATCTTCACGACAGGCCTGTGCGGCATGTACACAACAGTAATCAAATTCTATCCCCTGACCTATACGATTTGGACCACCGCCGAGTACCATAATTTTGTTGCTGCTGTCCGGTTTTGATTCACACTCTTCTTCGTAGGTTGAATAGAGATAAGCAGTCGACGTGGAAAATTCAGCGGCGCAGGTATCGACACGTTTGTAGACTGGGCGAATACCGTGTGAATGGCGAATCGTACGAAATTCACGCTCAGTAATTCCCAGCAGCCTTGCCAGACGCAAATCAGAAAAACCTCTGCGTTTCCATGATCTTACCTGATGTTCTGAAAGTAATTTATTATCCATATTCCGTATTTCCTGCTCAATTTTGATCAACTGCTCAATCTGATGCAGGAACCACATATCAATACGGCTAAGTTCATAGATCTCATCTATCGACATGCCGGCGCGAAATGCCTCGGCCAGGTACCAGATCCGATAACAACCGGGTACTCGCAGCTCCCGGTAGAGCGTTTCTTTCAGTTCATCTGGATCGGTCTCAGTACAAATCTCATCGAATCCGTCGGTGCCGACTTCCAGGCCTCGCAAAGCTTTCTGTAGCGACTCCTGGAATGTTCTACCAATGGCCATTACCTCACCGACAGATTTCATCTGTGTGGTTAGCACACTATTCGCTGCCGGGAATTTCTCGAAATCAAAGCGTGGAAATTTGGTTACCACATAGTCGATGCTGGGTTCAAAGGAGGCCGGCATTGCACCACCAGTGATCTCGTTCTGTAGTTCGTCGAGTGTGAAACCAACAGCAAGCTTGGCGGCAACTTTAGCAATTGGAAAACCGGTCGCCTTGGAGGCCAGTGCGGAAGAACGTGAGACCCGCGGGTTCATTTCAATCACGATCATACGCCCGTCATCGGGATTGATCGCATACTGCACATTCGATCCTCCGGTATCAACGCCAATCTCACGTAATACTTCGATGCTGGCATCGCGCATGATCTGATATTCCTTATCAGTTAGCGTTTGTGCAGGCGCAACGGTAATAGAATCACCAGTATGCACACCCATCGGATCAAAGTTTTCAATCGAACAGATAATGATGACATTATCCGCCGGATCGCGCACAACCTCCATCTCGAACTCTTTCCAGCCGAGTATAGATTCCTCAATCAGCAGTTCAGAGGTCGGGGAGGCATCAAAGCCACGATCACATAGCTCAAAATATTCTTCACGGTTGTAGGCAACTCCGCCACCCGTACCACCCATGGTAAATGATGGACGGATGATGGCTGGGAACCCCACCATGGCAAGAACCTGCTCTGCCTCTTCCATATTATGCACTATGGCACCACGAGCCGTTTCCAGGCCGATGGTCTGCATTGCCTGACGAAATAGCTCCCGGTCTTCTGCTTTATCAATGGCTTCACGGGAAGCACCGATCATCTCTACATCGTAGCGTTCAAGTACACCTTCTTTTACCAGATCCAGCGCACAATTCAATGCAGTCTGCCCGCCCATGGTGGGCAACAGTGCATCCGGTCTTTCTATCTCGATTATCTTTGCTACGGTCTCCCAGACTAAGGGTTCAATGTAAGTCGCATCAGCCATCCCCGGATCAGTCATTATGGTGGCTGGGTTTGAGTTAACCAAAATCACACGGAAGCCCTCTTCCTTTAGTGCTTTACAGGCCTGGGCACCTGAATAATCGAACTCACAGGCCTGGCCGATTATGATCGGGCCGGCACCAATGATCAGGACACTTTTTATATCATCGCGACGTGGCATGGGTTTATGAATCCGTCCCTTTAGCTTTTGACTTGTTCTTAATCATATTTTCGATGAAGCGATCAAACAGCGGGCTGACATCGTGTGGACCCGGACTGGCTTCCGGATGTCCCTGAAATGAAAAAGCAGGATGATCCATGCATTCGATACCTTGAATAGATTTATCAAACAACGACCGATGAGTTACCCTGAGATTATCAGGCAGATCGTCTTCAGCCACTGCGAAACCATGGTTCTGGCTGGTAATCATGACACGCTTGCTGACAAGATCCTGTACCGGATGGTTGGCGCCATGGTGGCCGAACTTCATTTTTTCAGTATGTCCGCCCGAAGCCAGGGCTAGCAGCTGATGTCCGAGACAGATACCAAAGACCGGGGTATCTGTGGCGACAATTTCTTTAATTGCTGCAATGGCATAGCCACAGGGTTCCGGATCACCGGGACCATTTGACAGGAACACACCATCGGGCTTCATTGCCAGCACATCACTGGCTGGCGTGGTTGCCGGAATAACGGCAACACTACAACCGCGGTCACTAAGCATGCGCAGAATGTTTCGTTTTACGCCAAAGTCATAGGCCACCACATGATACTTTCTGTCCGCCGCAGGCAGGTAACCGGATTCCAGATTCCAGCCGCCCTCATCCCAGGTGATCAGAGCATCGGTCGTCACTTCCCTCGCCAGATCCATTCCACTCAGCCCCGGAAATTCTTTTGCCAGATTTATGGCTTTTTGTGCATCAAGCTCATCTCCGGCAGCAATGCAGCCGGCCTGCGCACCCTTTTCGCGCAAAATACGAGTCAGGCGGCGTGTATCAATTTCAGCTATGGCCACTACTTGCTGAGCTTCAAGAAAAGATTGCAATGACTGCTCTGCACGCCAGTTTCTGTACAAATCAGGCAGGTCACGAATAATCAAACCGGCCGCATGAACACGGTCAGATTCAAAATCTTCATTATTTGTGCCGGTGTTACCGATATGAGGGTAAGTAAATGTGATGAGCTGGCGACAATAGGAAGGGTCGGTCAGGATTTCCTGATAGCCCGTCATCGAGGTATTAAAAACCACCTCGCCTGAAGAATATCCCATCGTGCCCACAGCTATGCCGTGGAACAGGCTACCATCTTCCAGGGCCAGTATGGCAGGGACAGACAAGGTTTTTCTCCGTTCTAGATGTAGAAAAACGGGAGTTGCGTAGCGCTACTCCCGTTATTCGACAGACGTTTCTGACTACAGGGATTCTAGTCGATTTGTTACGTTAAAATCAATCAAGCTATGATAAATTATAAAACTTGCACACCGCCTGAAAATAACGGACAAGGGAATAGACAAGGATATTTATGAAGCTCCACCAGCAAAGTACTCCGAACGTAAACACCATCCGCGCCATTGAGCCCGGCAGGATCAAAATCAATGATCAATTTTATAACAACAGCCTGTTAGTAACATCTGAGAAAATTGACAATACCTGGATTGTCAAAAAACCTGAAGAACTGACTGTAGAAATATTAGAGGAACTGCTTAAACATAAACCGGAAATTATAATAATCGGCTCTGGCCTGCAGCACCATTTCCTTGATCCCATGCTTACACTAACAGCCACTCAGCAAGGCATAGGTATAGAAATCATGACTACCGAAGCAGCGTGTCATACTTACAACATTCTCATAGGGGAAGACCGGGATGTACTGGCAGCATTGATAATTTAAGGATGCCCTTAAAAAATAGTTTCAAGTTTTAAGCTGAAAGCTGAAAAGGGGAAATGGGAAAGAAAACACCTAAACCATTCTGTTCGTACAAAACTGTGATCAAGAATCCCAACCATGCCTGAGATTTGAAACCTGAAACTTCGAACTAAAGCAGCTCATCCCTCGAATACCCTTCCCTTTCAAGCTGCTTACGCAATTTTTTTAAGGCCTCAACCTGAATCTGCCTGACTCTTTCACGCGTCACCCCAACATCATCACCTACCTGCTCCAGGGTTGCCACATCATGGCCACGCATACCGAATCGACGCAGGATGACCTCACGCTGTTTATCAGACAGGCTCTCCAGCCAGACATCAAGATGTTTCATAACCTGATTGTTTTGCAGTAATTCTGCCGGGTCATCGGAAGAATCATTGGGGACTGCATCAAGCAGGGTTCGATCGCCATCATTTTCTACCGGACTATCAAATGAGCTGATGCGCTCCTGTTTATCAAGCATTTTTTTGACGTCATTGACCGGTACATCAAGAAACTCTGCAATTTCACCTGCATTGGGTTCATGACTGAGTTTCTGCGTCAGCTGCCTGGCTGCGCGTAGATATACATTGATTTCCTTGAGCACATGCACCGGCAGGCGTATGGTCCGGGTTTGATTCATTAGAGCACGTTCAATGGTTTGCCTGATCCACCATGTAGCATAGGTAGAAAATCGAAAACCTCTTTCCGGATCGAATTTCTCTACCGCACGAATGAGTCCAAGATTGCCTTCGTCAATAAGATCCAGCAGAGGCAGGCCGCGGTTGATATAACGTCGTGAGATTTTTACTACCAGGCGGAGATTGCTCTCAATCATTCTGTTACGCGCAGCCATATCACCTTTTCTGGTGAGTCGCCCAAAATAAACTTCTTCTTCAGCCGTCAGCAATTCAGAGAAGCCTATCTCCTTTAAATACAGCTGTGTAGCATCAACCTCAGCAGATGCCGTATAGGCCAGCTTCGCGGGAGCAGTTTCTTTGTTAATCTCATTCATCTTATCTGCCTGTCCGACTCATTTTACTACTGTCACCGTCTGTTTAACCTGGATAATTCATAGGAATGCAGTCTTTGGGAATAGAGTGTGCCTTGCTAGTATATGATGATTTTCTGTTATATTCATATACTTAACTCGCATAAATAGCGTTCCTGTGAAACATCCGGGTTTATATGTCACTACCTGGAAGACAGGTAATTAGCTGGATTAACAGGCTTGCCGTTTTTTCTGATCTCAAAATGCAGTATGGCTCTGCCTTTTCCATTGCTACCCATCCGCCCTATCTTTTTTCCTGCCCTGATGTTCTGGCCCTCTGCAACGAGTATGCTGTCATTATGCGCATAGGCACTAAGATAAGTTTTGTTGTGTTTGAGAATGATAAGCCTTCCATAGCCCCTGAGTCCACTCCCGGCATAAACTACCTGGCCATCGGCGGTTGCAAAAACAGCATCGCCAAATTTACCAGCGATATCTATACCATCCTTGCCTGCTACAGGATTGAAGCGTGCGGTAACTCTGCGGTTGACGGTTGGCCAGGACCACCGTTTTACCCTCTCCTGCGCGGCTTTCCCTTTGTAGGAGGTTGATTTTTTTATTGCGCGGGTCGATGAGTTCTTTGTTGAACTGCTAGAAGAATAAGTCTTCTTTGTCTTCTTCGACTTTGCCGTTTTCGATGATGGTGGATACATGCGTAAGCGCTGCCCGGTACGAATCAGATACGGCGATCGGATGCCGTTCCAGCTTGCCAGCTTTCGATAATCCTGTTTTATTACCCAGCCTATGCTGTACAGAGTATCACCCCGCTTGACTGTATAGATCGAGCCATATTTGGCATTCGGCAGGTTTCTATTTGCTGCATAGTCGTATTTGTCGTGTTTAGAACTTGAATTACAGGCACCTAACAACAGCGGCAATAAAATAGATAAGGCTAAACCAGAAAGTTTTATGGCCCGGCTTAGTCTCATTAAGGAGCCTCTGACCAGGCCTGGTGGGTGAGATTGCTGATCAAATATTTCGGATGCAAAGCGAAGGCCGCACCCAATAAGCGAGCTATTGGAAAGATTATCAACACAGTAGCTGGTAATTTGGGCAGTAAGATCACAATTATGACTTGCTCAGAGGCTCCTCAGATAAACTGGTAGATGATGACTGCAAGAACAATAATCACCACACTTGCCCAGCCAATTTGTTCTACACGCTTTTTCAGCAAAGCATCGATTTTATCACCGCCCGCATAAACCAGACCGGCAACAAGAAAAAACCGTGCGCCGCGAGCCACCAGTGAAGTCAGTATAAATGGTAATAATGGCATCCCCACCACACCGGCTGTAATGGTGAAAATTTTGTAGGGTATCGGGGAAAAACCGGCAATAAAGATTATCCAGACGCCATATTTACTGAACAGTGATTGCACATAGACAAATTTTTCCTGAAAATTGTAAAAATCAATGATCGGCTGCGCCACCTGATCGAACAGGAATAGACCGATGTAATAACCAATCACAGCACCTGCAACCGAGCCGACCATTGCCAGGGTGGCATACCACCATGCCTTATCTCGACGAGCAAGCACCATTGGTGCCAGCAATACATCTACCGGAACTGGGAAAAAAGAGGATTCAGCCACACTGGTCGCGGTCAGGTAATAGCTGGCATGACGATGCCTGGCCCAGCCGATGACACGCTTATAGATACTACCGAAAACAGCCATCAGCTACCCCCGACTAATGGCACAAAGCGGACAGCTTCGAGACTGGTTTTAGTGAAGCCACTATTGGTTCGCTCAATTAGATACAATTCCTGGGCATTATCCTTGCCGCTGGGGATTACCATGCGCCCGCCAGGCGCTAACTGGGAAAAAAGCTCTTCAGGTATAGTCTGCGGTGCAGCAGTAACCAGAATGCCGTCAAATGGCCCCGCATCTGGCCAACCGAAGGTCTTACCCTTGGCTAACTTGTGATAGATATTTCGCAACCTGAGCTTGTAATGCAGCCGCTTTGCCTGTTTCAGCAACGGCTCTATACGTTCTACGCTATACACCGTACCCGCCAGCTTTGACAGTATTGTAGTCTGGTAACCTGAGCCAGTGCCGATCTCTAGCACCTTGGCTGGCTTTCCGCCATCCAGCATAACCTGTGTCATCAGGGCAACAATATAGGGCTGAGAGATAGTCTGCCCGTAGCCAATGGGCAAAGAACTGTTATCGTAGGCATGGGAGGCGATCCCTTCATCAACAAACAAATGTCTCGGTGTATCCATCATCGCAGACAGTACTTTTTCATCGGTGATGCCCATATCACGTAGACTGCTGATCAATCGCGCACGCGTACGCATTGATGTCATGCCTATGCCTTTGAGATTCATTGCGTGCACAATTCTTGCAGCCAATGTGCGACGGTTTCTATCGCCGTATAGCGGGTAAGGTCGATTTCTAGCGGTGTGATAGACACATAGTGGTTTTTAATCGCATGAAAGTCAGTGCCGGGACCGGCATCCTGTTCCTGTCCGGCAGGGCCTACCCAGAATATGTCCTTGCCATGCGGTGATTGCTGTTTAATTACGGGTTCAGACTTATGTCGCTTACCTAAGCGAGTCGCCTGGAAACCCTTAATATCTTCATACGGGATATCCGGTATATTGATGTTAAGAATGCTGTCCGCTGGAAGCAAATACTGATTTAAACGATTAAGAAGATCGGTGACCACCCTTGCAGCAGTGTCAAAAAACTGAGGCTCATGACTGGTCATGGAAACCGCCATCGCAGGAAAACCGAGAAATCGCCCCTCCGTGGCCGCTGCCACGGTGCCTGAATAAATCACATCATCACCGAGATTGGCCCCATTATTGATGCCGGCAATAACCATATCCGGCTCTTTTTCCATCAAGCCGGTAATTGCCAGGTGAACACAATCTGTTGGTGTGCCGTCAACATAATGAAAACCCTCTTCAGATTTTCGAACGCATAGCGGTCGCTGCAGGGTCAATGAATTACTGGCACCACTATGATCTCTGTCCGGCGCAACGACGGTTAGCTCCTGAGTATCTTTTAGCGCCAAATAAAGTGCCCGCAATCCTGGTGCAAGGTAGCCGTCGTCATTGCTTAGTAGTATTCTCACAGTGTATTGTAAAATCCTGGATACGCAGTTCTATGCAGAAAATGTTCAATTTTTTGGTCGCGCGCAGTATGCCATGACAACGCAGTGATGACCACATAACCAGGCTTGTACAGGAACATTCTATACACATATTTAACTCAATTTATACAACCGCTGGAAAAACAAAAAATGTCAGAATTAACACATTTTAACCAGAAGGGCGATACACACATGGTTGACGTCGGTGACAAGGACAGGACACACCGTATAGCTATTGCTGAAGGCATCATCACGATGCAGGCCAGGACGCTGTCACTGATTCAGCAGGGTGGCCATAAAAAAGGTGATGTGCTGGCTATTGCCCGAACTGCTGGCATCATGGCCAGCAAACGTACCGCCGATCTCATCCCCCTGTGCCACCCGCTACCCCTGACCTATGTAGAAGTGAACTTTGATATAGACACAGATGCCAGCTGTATACGCTGTGAGGCCAAAACCGAGACTCATGGCCAGACAGGAGTAGAAATGGAAGCGCTAACCACGGTACAAGTCGCCCTTTTGACGATTTATGATATGTGTAAGGCAGTCGATCGCGGCATGGTGATGACTGATATTGTACTGATTCACAAAAGCGGTGGGAATTCGGGCGAGTGGAATCGCGAAGCGTGAGTCATGAGGGAACCTCTATTTATTCGTTATTGCGAGGAGCGTAGCGACGAAGCAATCTCTAAGCGACTGTTTCTAAACATGAGATTGCCGCGCTGCGCTCGCAATGACGGGGTATTTTAAATAAAATAGAGGTGCCCATGAGTCTTGGATCTTGGATCTTGGATCTTGGATCTTGGATCTTGGATCTTGGATCTTGGATCTTGGATCTTGGATCTTGGATCTTGGATCTTGGATCTTGGATCTTGGATCTTGGAACTTGGAACTTGGAACTTGGAACTTGAAACTTGAAACTTTCCCCATACCAAGTAAAATGCGCCCCCACTTCAGTACACTGGCAAACAACATGAAATCACCCCACCCAACCCAGGATCTCAGAATCAAGGAAATCAAGAACGTTGTTCTGCCGACTGAGTTGCATACTGAATTTCCTGCTACTGAAAAATCACAAAAACTAACCAGTGATACACGACAGGCTATTCACAGAGTATTGCATGGTGAAGACGATCGTCTGATTGTCATCGTTGGCCCCTGCTCCATTCATGACCCAAAGGCCGCCTTAGACTATGCCGGCAGATTAAAAGAAATTATTGAACGTTTGAGTGATCAATTGCTGATCGTTATGCGTGTCTATTTCGAAAAGCCTCGCACCTCCGTTGGGTGGAAAGGCTTAATCAATGACCCCATGCTGGATGGTAGCTTCCATATCAATCAGGGGCTCAGACTGGCGCGTAAGGTGCTACTTGACCTGACCAGTATGGGCATGCCCACAGCAACCGAATTCCTCGACCTTATTACGCCACAGTATATCGCTGATTTAATCAGCTGGGGTGCCATAGGTGCACGAACAATCGAAAGCCAGGTGCATCGTGAGCTGGCTTCCGGCCTGTCCTGTCCTGTCGGCTTCAAAAATGGTACTGACGGCACACTGAAAGTTGCCATGGATGCCATACGCGCCGCTTCGTTACCGCATCACTTCCTGTCGATGAGCATGGATGGAAAATCCGCTATTTTCTCGACTACCGGCAATGATGATGGACATATCATTTTACGAGGTGGTGCGTTACCCAATTATGATCGAAACAATGTTCGGCTTGCAGAAGAAAAACTGGAAAGTTATGGGCTGACAGCGAATGTGATGATCGACTGCTCACATGCCAACAGTATGAAACAGCCAGAAAAACAGATGGATGTTGCAGCAGACATTGCCGGGCAGATTTCAACCGGTGATCCACATATCATTGGTGTAATGATTGAAAGTCATATCAATGCCGGTCGCCAGGACATAGCCCCTGGGAAAGAACTGCTGTACGGCGTCAGCATCACCGATGGCTGCATAGGCTGGGATGAAACTGTTGATGTGCTGGAATCACTGGCAGAGGCTGTTACAACACGACGAAAAGCATAAAAGCTGTTGTAGGAGCGTCGCGAGGGTGCCTACCACAGAAACATTTAAAACATATAAAAATTGAAAGAAAATGGTCGGGGCGAGAGGATTTGAACCTCCGACCACCGCAACCCCATTGCGGTGCGCTACCAGGCTGCGCTACGCCCCGATTTTTTGATTTTTCATGATGGACTGTCTACGGAAAGGACTTCGATAAACAGAAAAGAATTTTATGATCTTCGAATTAAAGGGGTCGGAGTCGCACTTCGACTCCGACCCCTTTAATTCATTGCTGGAATTACCTGTTGCGAGCTAATCTCTTAGCATACCAGTCAACTCTTCAAGTTCGTTAATCAGGCCGCCAATTACCTCTTTGGAAACCTTTGGCTGTTCTGTTGATTTCATTATCGTCTCTTCAAACTCATCCTCAGATTCCAGTTTCTGGCGTGCGCCGCTTATAGTGAACCCTTCAAGGTAGAGCAGTGAACGTATGGTCCGAATCAGTTCAACCTCATGCCGTTGATAATAACGTCGATTACCACGCCTTTTAACCGGATTGAGCTGCGAAAACTCCTGCTCCCAGTATCTCAAAACATGAGGTTTAACCTGGCAAAGCTCGCTTACTTCACCAATCGTAAAATAACGTTTGGCTGGTATGGCGGGTAAAACTGAATTGTCAGCTGGATCGAGCATAATCCTCTACTCATTTTCCTGTTTCTTGTTTTGCAGGCTGGCAGTGTACTGCGCAACCCGTTCCTTTAGTTTCAGGCTTGGTCTAAAGGTTACCACACGGCGAGCCGAAATGGGGATTTCTTCGCCAGTTTTCGGGTTTCTACCTGGCCTGGGTGTCTTCTTGCGCAGGTCGAAATTACCAAAACCGGACAATTTGACAGATTCCCCGGATTCCAGGGCCTGACGCATTTTCTCAAAGAATAATTCTACGAATTCTTTGGACTCACGCTTATTTAGCCCCAGTTCTTCATATAACCTGTCTGCCAGATCTGCCTTGGTAACTGTCATTCTTATCCTATTTTCTCAATTGCGCGTCCAGATCTGACTGAACCCCTTGAATTACACCTTTTATCAGGTTTTCTGTCTCACTATCTGTAAGAGTGCGCGAAGTACGCTGTAAGGTCAAGGTAAAAGCGAGACTTTTTTTACCAAAATCAATATGTTCGCCCTGATACTGGTCAAACAACTCCAACTTCACTAAAAGGTCTCCCGCATGGTATTTTATAGACCTGATCACGTCAGATAATGGTATTTTCGCTGCAATTACAAGCGCAATGTCGCGCTGAACAGCTGGAAATCGAGAAAACTCATGAAAAGCTGGAATTCGTGAATGCAACAGGCTATCCAGTCGGATTTCATAAAGATATACCGCCTGATCAAGCCCGAGAGATGATTCAATCGCCGGATGCAATCGACCCAACATGCCAACCACTTTCTTCCCTTCCTTAACCTTTGCAGACTGACCCGGCGTCAGCACTGGATGTGTGGCTGACGAGAAAATAAAGTCATTATCACGACCAGTGAGTGCGATGAGGGCCTGCACATCCCCCTTCAGGTCAAAAAAATCCACTTCCCGCTGATTATCTACCCAACTCCGGGCATCTACACTACCTGTCAGCAGTCCTGCAATGTAGCGGTGTTGTATCAAGGCCTTGCCTTTAGTAACGAATGTACGACCCGATTCGAATAGTTTCAGATCACTCATCTGGCGATTGACGTTATATTGCATGGTTTTGAGCAATCCCGGCCATAAGCTGGCGCGCATAACAGACATATCCGAAGCAATCGGATTTTCTAGCTCTACGGCTCGCGAATCGGGAGAAAACTGCTCGTGCATGGCACGATCAATAAAACTATAGGTGATGACTTCCTGGTAATCTCGATCGACCAGGCATGCCTGTAAGCGCCTGATTGGTAATGCTTTTTCTTCTTCGACTGATATCTGCAAATGTGCGACAGGTGCCGTTTCAGGAATATTTTCAAAACCTGTCACGCGCGCCACCTCTTCTATCAAATCGGCCTCGATATTGATATCGAAACGATAAACGGGTGCGATCACTTTAACCGTATCGGTCTTTCCTTTGACCTGCATAGCAAGACGCTGCAAGCTGGAGATCATTTGGCGAGTGGGGATCTTTATACCTAATACCGCATTTAAACGCTTATTTCGTAGCGTGATCGGCTCTTTTCGTGGCATTTTCCCAGCAATTGTCTTCTCTACCACAGGCCCGCACACACCACCTGCTATCTCGGTCAGCAAGAAGGATGCACGCTCTACCGCTTCCCGTTGCAACTGAAAATCCACACCACGCTCAAATCGATGCGACGAATCTGTATGAATCCCTCGATCACGCGTCGTAATAGCAATGATCTCCGGTGTAAAAAAGGCGCTTTCGAGGAAAATATCCTGTGTTTGATCGGAAACAGCTGAAGCTGCGCCCCCCATAACACCCGCCAGTGCTAAGGGGCCACTTTTATCTGCGATCAGTAAATCGGTCTTTTCCGGCTGAATGGTCGACCCGTCAAGCAGATCCAGTCTTTCGCGTCCATTAGCATAACGCACCTCGATTTGCCCATTTAGCCGCTCCAGATCAAAGGCATGCATCGGCTGGCCCAACTCAATCATGACGTAGTTAGTGACATCGACACAGGGTCCCAGGCTGCGTATACCGGCGCGGCGCAGTCGCTCTTTCATCCAAAGAGGTGTTTCAGCTGATACATCCACAGCACGAATGATGCGCCCGACATAATGTGGGCAACCATCACTGGCAGTAAGCTTAATCGGCAGCTTACCCCGGGCCTGCACAGCCATTTCGACGGATTCGATCGGCTTTTTTAATCGGCTGTTGGTCAGTGCAGCCACTTCGCGTGCAACACCGCGAATACTCAGGCAATCACCACGATTAGGGGTCAGCTCAAGATCAAGAATACAGTCATCAAGCTGGAAAAGAGTACTTGCCAGCATACCCACAGCGGGGTTACCTGCAAGATCCAGTATCCCCGTTGAAGATTCCTCCAGCCCCAGTTCTGAAGCCGAACACAACATACCGGACGAGGTCACACCGCGCACCGTTGTCTTGCTGATGGCCATACCGCCAGGCAATTTTGCACCAACCAGTGCCGCAATGGTATAAAGCCCTTGCCGTGCATTGGCCGCACCACAAACGATAGTCAGATTTCTTGCACGACCAACGTTAACTTTACAAACTCGCAGGTGATCAGCATCAGGATGGGCGGCAATCTGCTCTATTCTCCCAACCACCAGCTTGTCGGACAAGTTTCCAGCAGGATCAATATTGCCCACTTCCAGACCGGCCATCGTCAGCCTGTTAGCCAGCTCATCGGTATTCAACTTAGGCGAGACCCATTCCCGCAACCAGACTTCACTGACCCGCATGCTT
>BTQX01000023.1:0-16624 GCA_036986095.1 Gammaproteobacteria bacterium | reverse complement strand
ACATCGCGGGTGATAGATGGGTTATCCGATTTGCGTGAAATCTTGTCGATTTCATCGATATAAACGATGCCCCGCTGTGCAAGATCTATTTCATAGTCGCATTTCTGCAACAGTTTCTGGATAATATTCTCAACATCTTCACCGACATAACCCGCTTCAGTCAGCGTAGTAGCATCGGCGATGGTAAAAGGGACATGCAGTAATTTTGCCAGCGTTTCAGCCAATAAGGTTTTGCCTGAACCTGTGGGACCAACGAAAAGTATATTACTCTTGGCAATATCGACCTCATCAGTATCATCTTCATGCTGGATACGTTTATAGTGATTGTAAACAGCAACGGAGAGGATCTTCTTGGCATCCTGTTGCCCAATAACATAGCTGTCCAGGCGCTCTTTGATCTCGTGTGGCTTGAGGAAACCCTCACCTTCGGTTTCCTCTTTCAGATCAACATCAATTTCTTCACGAATGATCTCATTGCAAAGTTCAACACATTCATCACAGACATAGACTGACGGACCGGCAATCAGCTTGCGAACCTCATGCTGGGATTTCCCGCAAAAAGAACAATAAAGCAACTTTTCGTCGTTATTATCTTTTTCGTCGTCTGACATCTTATTACCTGTTAATGCACTCTCTCTTAAATATATGTAGAAATTTATCAGGAACCTGACACTATTGGCAAGCCCTGTAAGCCTCCGGCTTTAGATTTAGTGGTTTATATAGGTTCGCTTCTGTCTGTAATTACTTTGTCGATAAGACCGTATTGCATAGCCTCTTCCGCTTCCAGAAAACGATCTCTTTCAGTATCGGCCTCAATGGCAGTAAGTTCCTGACCAGTGTGCTTCTGTAATATTTCATTCAGGCGCTCCCGCACACGGAGAATTTCACGAGCATGTATTTCAATATCACTCGCCTGTCCCTGAAACCCGCCCAGCGGCTGATGTATCAACACACGGGAATGTGGCAGACAATATCGTTTACCAGCAGCACCTCCTGCAAGGACTAGTGCACCCATACTAGCAGCCTGTCCCAGACACACTGTGCTGACGTCAGGTTTAATGAACTGCATGGTATCGTAAATAGCCATACCCGAAGTGACTGCACCACCGGGAGAATTAATGTAAAGGTGAATATCCTTGTCTGGATTCTCTGACTCTAGATAAAGCAACTGCGCAACAATAAGATTCGCCATATTGTCCTCAACCGGGCCTACCAAAAAGACCACACGCTCTTTCAGCAATCGGGAATAAATATCGAATGCACGCTCGCCTCTACCCGTGGTCTCAATGACCATTGGTACCAGCCCAAGTGCCTGTGGATCTACCCTGTCATTCCTGATTTCTGTCATTCTTACTACTCCTGTTTGCCAGCCTCGATTATGGCAGGGTTTACCAGCTCCTGAAAGCAGACTGTCTTATCTGTAATTTCAGCATCTTCCAGCAATTTGTCAACCACCATGCTTTCCAGAACCTGAGCTTCGATTTCTGACAGACGCTTGCGGTCTGACTTGTACCATTCCACGAATGACCCCGGGTCTTCATAACTTTCTGCGAGCTTATGTAATCGCGTCTCGACCGCATTCGCATCAGGCAGCATTTTCTCGTTTTCAGTAATCTCGGCAAGAATCAGTCCCAGTGCCACACGACGCTCTGCAAGTTTGCCATACATAGCCTGCATGTTTTCATCTTTTTTTATGTCAGGCTGCTCTTTCTCGGCAGTCTCAATAAGTAGATTCTTTTCCTGAAGTACCAGGACCTGTGGCAGATCAATTTCATTTTTTTCCAGCACTGCCTGGAAAACAGTGTCCCGCGTAATGATCGCCAGACGGTCATCAGCCTCACGTGAAAGGTTTTTTCGGATTTCCTCACGAAATTTTTCCATGCCGCCTTCCTTTACACCGAAGGCTTCGGCCAGTTCTTCATTTATTTCAGGCAACTCCTCTTCTGCAACCTCCGTTGCCTTTACTTCAAATACAGCCTCTTTTCCCGCCAGTTCATCCGTATGATAATCATCCGGAAAAGTGACTGTTAGTGATCTTTCCTCACCTTCCTTTATGCCGATCAGCTGATCTTCAAAACCGGCTACAAGAGAGTCCGAGCCGATCACAACAGGCATCGCCTTACCTTCACTACCTACGAAGGGGGTGCCATCTACGCTGCCGGTAAAATCCAGTGTTACGCGGCAGCCATCTTTTGCCTCGCCATCCGTTTTATTCCAGTTCATACGTTGACGACGCAGAGATTCCAGCGTTGTTTCAATATCCTGATCGGATATTTCACAAACAGTACGCTCTACTTTAAGACCTGTCAGAGCCAGTTCTTTTAGATCGGGAAAGACCTCAAAGGTAGCAATATATTCAAGATCCTTGCCTTCACCGCTTGACGAGGTCTCTATGGAAGGTGGGCCGGCAGGCCGTATTGACTTCTGCCCCAGCGCCTCCTGATAAGAGGACTGGATCAGGTCACCGATGACATCCTTCATAACCTGTCCGAGATAGCGTGATCTCATTATTTTCATCGGGATCTTTCCCGGCCGAAACCCAGGCATTTTCACCTGTTTAGACAGTCGTTGTAACTGCCTGCTTATTTCACTATCCACACGTTCAGCGGGAACTGAAATGGTCATTTTTCTTTCAATATTACCCGACTGCTCTAGGCTTACCTGCATGTTAATATTCTCACTGATTACTCATCTGGTTACTTAAAAACGCCTCAATCAATTCATGAATGCGCCTAAGATTCAATATCTGGTGCGAAAGGGGAGACTCGAACTCCCACGGGTTACCCCACTGGAACCTAAATCCAGCGCGTCTACCAATTCCGCCACTCTCGCTTAGTGTCACGAATATTTCTACCGAATAAGCTATGCTCGGCAAAAACTGTTACAGAACCGCGTGATTCTAGCGGAATACAGAATTAATTCAATCTACATTACCTACTCTATTGCACTGCATTTAACAGACTCGCCGTGAATTATTTTCCTTCGTTTTGCCGCGACAGCCATACTTCCAGCCCCTGCACGATGATGCCAAGATCCAGATCAAGCGCCTCGACAAGCCGATCCTGATCTAACTGGCAACCCTGTTTTCTCAGTTCCTGATATAGATATTGCTTCACAGCCGGTGCCAGTGGCACATGAGAGACATCATGCTCAATTGCCAATGCTGCCAGATCATCAATCATGTGATGCAGGGTATTTAAATAGATGACAGGCTCTTCAAGCTGGCCAAAATGTGTTAAATACATCCGTTCTGGATGCCATGCCATTAGACGGTCAATCGAGGCATGCCATGCCGCAGGATCAAACTGTACCGGGGTGGTAGGCGGGAAAATAAATGAATGCCCGTCACAATCAAGCTCATGATAGACAATGCCAAAGGTGTCTCCAGTAAAAAAACCTCTGCTCTGCTCGTCCCATACACAGAAATGGTGCCTGGCATGGCCTGGAGTATCGAGAACCAGTAATTCTCTTTCGCCAAGCCTGAAACAATACGAGTCACCAGCTTCAATGACACGGTTTTCATCAACAGGGATAATTTTCCCTACGCTATCAAGCAAGCCCTGCTTGCCGTAAACCGCTTCTGCGCTGGCTATCAGGCGTGCAGGATCAATCATATGCCTGCTGCCAAAGGGATGAATCACCAGTCTCGCATTCTGGCAAAACTGCATCAATTTTCCCGCCCCACCCGCGTGATCAAGGTGCACATGGGTAGGAACGATGAAATCTACATTTTTGTATGTTAAGCCCTGTTCAGCCAGCACTGCTTCCACGCGATCACATGTCTTTTCTACACCAGTATCAATAACCGCAACACGGTTGTTATCGATGATCAGATAACAGGCAGCCAGGCCGGTTCGCAGATAACCGGTGTCAATCTGAATAATATTGTGGTCAAGTCGCTTACTGAAGGAATTCATTCATCATAGGCTCCTTAAGCCTGTTATTCGAAATATCAGCATCTTACATGTTTTTATTTTCCCTACAGATGTTATTATTGGATAATAATAACAGACATCCTATAAATCAGGCATCGGAAACTCATCGATAACTCCTGTACAGGAAATGATGGCACAAGATACGGATAATCAGGTATACCGGGTAATCATGGACGGCTATTTTCTTGCAAACACCAGCAAGACACAGGTGATTAGAAAGTTGAAGAGACTGTTTGGTGTCAGTGAAGAAAAAATTTTGAATATGTTTGATGGTCAGCCAACCATCATCAAAAATCAACTTCCTAAAAACAAGGCCTATCAATACCTCAGAACGATTACCAATGCAGGCGCCGCCTGTCATATCGACAAGATGAACATGACTGGTCCGGAAGAAACAGCGCAACTTCCTGTCCATATTGACAGAAGCAGTGAAATAGGAAAAATCGATCCTCTGGGCAAAATTAAAAAACGCATCCGGGAAAGAAACAATTTCAGTGAGGTTATGCGGCAGGAACTGCTGGAAATGGATCAGGTGCGCAAAAAAAGCGACCTGATCATTATCTCCCTGTTTGTTTTCCTGTTTCTAATTCTTATAGCCACAGTTATTTTTCTTTTCCTGCTTTGACATAGAAAAGTTCTCATCCCACTCTCAGGCAACGTGGCAGCTGTCGGCTTATAATTTTTATCTACACAAGGTTTTTAGTACAGCCTCGGATATTTTAGGCCTAATATGATGCGAGTCCATTAATAGATCAGAGGTTCCTTAGATGCTTTCAAACTTTCAAGGGTACCCCTATTAATTCTGGATATGTCAGATTGTGATTCAAAACCTGTCATATCAAGGCAAAGATCACTAGGAATCGCTTGCTATTGCGAAGCTTCTAAACGCAGAGATGGCAGGTTTTGAATTCAATATAACTATTCATGAGTTAATAGGGGTGCCCTCCCTCAATACTTTAGCTTCTTTCTGCTGTATAATCCGCGCCCTTTATCATCCTAACGGACTAAAAACGTGTCTCGCAAACTTAGAAATATCGCAATCATCGCCCATGTCGACCATGGCAAAACAACTCTTGTTGATGCGTTGCTTGAGCAATCAGGCTCATTTGGTGAACGTGAAATTGTACCCGAACGTGCTATGGACTCCAACGATCTTGAACGCGAGCGCGGAATAACCATTCTGGCTAAAAACACCTCTGTTGATTGGGGCGGACATACGATTAACATTGTAGATACTCCGGGCCATGCCGATTTTGGTGGTGAAGTAGAACGTGTGCTGTCGATGGTAGATTCTGTACTGCTGCTGGTCGATGCAGTGGAAGGCCCAATGCCGCAGACCCGCTTTGTTACTCAGAAAGCCTTTAACATGGGCTTCAAGCCTATCGTGGTCATCAACAAGATCGACCGTGACGGCTCACGACCTGACTGGGTCATAGATCAAACCTTTGACCTGTTTGACCGCCTCGGCGGCACCGATGAACAACTTGACTTCCCGGTCGTCTATACCTCAGCCATCAATGGTTATGCCACTCTCGACCCGGATATTAAGACAGATAATATGGACGCCCTGTTTCAGATGATCATTGATCATGTCAGTGCCCCTGATGTCGACGTCAATGGCCCTCTGCAGCTGCAAGTTTCCGCCCTGGATTACGATTCCTACAAGGGTATTATTGGCATAGGACGTGTTTCAAGCGGCAAGCTGAATCCCAATACCCCGGTCAAGGTCATCGACACGGAAGGCAAACAACGCAATGGTCGTGTGCTGCAGATAATGGGGCTGCATGGCCTGCAGCGCACAGAAATAGAAGAAGCTGAGGCTGGAGATATCATTGCCTTCAGCGGTATGGACGAATTATATATTTCGGACACCCTGTGTGACCCGGATAATGTCGAGGCCCTCGCGCCACTGTCAATAGATGAACCCACTGTCAGCATGTTTTTCCAGGTCAACAACTCACCATTTGCCGGCAAGGAAGGTAAATATGTTACTTCCCGGCAGATCCGTGACCGCCTGCAGAAAGAATTACTGCATAATGTCGCGCTGCGCGTCGAAGACACCCCGGATCCTGATAAATTTCGTGTCTCTGGTCGCGGCGAACTGCATCTTTCAATCCTTATTGAAAACATGCGACGCGAAGGCTTTGAGCTCGGAGTCTCTCGACCTGTGGTCATCATCCATGAAGTCAATGGAGAACAACATGAACCTTATGAAATGCTTACGGTCGACGTCGAAGCTGACCACCAGGGCACCGTCATGGAAAAACTCGGTGAACGTAAAGGTGAACTGGCAGACATGCAGCCCGATGGGCGTGGTCGTGTCAGACTGGATTATATTATTCCCGCACGCGGACTAATCGGCTTTCGTACTGAATTTCTGACATCCACCCAGGGCACCGGGCTGATGCACCATGTGTTTGATCATTATGGCAAGGTTAAACCTGGCGAAATTGGCCAGCGTATGAATGGTGTGCTCATTGCGAATGGCACTGGTAAGAGTCTTGGCTTCTCGCTGTTCAACTTGCAGGAACGTGGCCGCCTTTTCATCGGACCCGGTACAGAAGTGTATGAAGGCAGGGTCATTGGTATACACTCACGTTCAAACGACCTCGTCGTCAATCCACTGAAAGGCAAGCAACTTACTAACGTCCGTGCTTCAGGCACCGATGAAGCGATTGATCTCGTTCCACCCATTAAATTTACACTGGAACAGGCACTGGAATTCATCAATGATGATGAGCTGGTTGAGGTAACACCGGAAAGCATACGTATTCGCAAAAAACTGCTGCTGGAACATGAACGCAAGAAAGCTTCAAGAGTCCCAAAATCTGAAAGATAAACTGCTTTTACCACAGAGGGCACAGGGGTCACAGAGAAAACCTTTTTTATTATGTAAAATCCTTACACTGATTTAGTTTTGTATCAACACGGGCAATAGAAAAATTCAACATAAAAAACCTCTGTGTCCTCCGTGTCCTCTGTGGTGAAATAATCTTTTTAGCATTTGACAGGAAATATCTACATGCACGATCCAATCCCTTCAGCTATTTACCTGAAAGACTATCGGCAGCCCGATTACCTGATTGACACGGTCGATCTTGAATTCAATCTTCAACCAGGCCTGACGAATGTACATTCTCGCATGCAGGTTCGTCGCCGTGCCGGGGTTGCAGAGTCTACGGCCCTTGTACTCA
Organism: Gammaproteobacteria bacterium; assembly: GCA_036986095.1. Classification (GTDB taxonomy): domain Bacteria; phylum Pseudomonadota; class Gammaproteobacteria; order BMS3Bbin11; family BMS3Bbin11; genus BMS3Bbin11. The sequence continues at coordinate 9,495 of BTQX01000023.1, read as the reverse complement.
ACGGGCAGGAACTTGAGCTCATTTCTGTCATTGTTAACGATACGCCACGGGACATTTCCAGCCTGCTAGTGACAGATGATGAACTGACACTGACATCACTACCGGATCAATTCGTTGTTGAAATTATCTGCACCATTCAGCCCGAGTTAAACACCAAACTCGAAGGTCTGTATAAATCCGGCAGCATGTACTGCACACAGTGTGAAGCTGAGGGCTTCCGGCGGATCACTTATTTTCCTGATCGGCCAGATATCATGGCACGCTTCAGCGCCCGTATTTTCGCTGACAAAACAAACTATCCCGTGCTGCTTTCAAACGGCAATCTTGTGGATAGTGGTGACAGTGATGGAAATCGTCACTGGGTATACTGGGAAGACCCCTACCCCAAGCCCTGCTATTTGTTTGCACTGGTTGCTGGCCCTCTATCTGTGCTTGAAGACAGTTATCGTACTATTTCAGGCCGTGATGTCGCACTGAAACTTTATACTGAACCCCACAACAGCAGTAAAACCGATCATGCCATGCGCTCATTAAAACAGGCCATGCACTGGGATGAAGAGGTGTTTGGTCTTGAATATGACCTCAATTGTTTCATGATCGTCGCTGTCGATGATTTCAACATGGGTGCAATGGAAAACAAAGGCCTGAATATTTTTAACACCGCCTGCGTACTGGCTCGACCCGACACGGCGACTGATGCCGACTATGACCGTATACAGTCTATCGTTGGTCATGAATATTTCCATAACTGGACGGGCAACCGTGTCACCTGCCGTGACTGGTTTCAGCTGAGTCTGAAAGAAGGTTTAACGGTTTTTCGTGATCAGGAGTTTAGCGCAGACCTTAACTCCCGTGCAGTCAAACGCATTGAAGAAGTGCGCGTACTACGCTGCCATCAGTTTCCTGAAGACGACGGCCCCACAGCGCATCCAGTAAGACCTGATAATTACATAGAAATCAGTAACTTCTATACTTCAACCATCTACCGCAAAGGTGCTGAGGTTATCCGCATGATGCATACCCTGATCGGCGCAGATGCCTTTCGCCGTGGTATGGATCTTTATTTCCAGCGCCACGATGGCCAGGCGGTAACCACTGATGATTTCGTCAAGGTAATGGAAGATGCCAGCAAGCAGGATCTGGGACAATTCCGCCTCTGGTACAGTCAGGCCGGCACACCAGAACTTGAGATCAGCACACAGTTTAATGAAGAGAAAGCCGAGCTGAGGCTTGAGATCCGCCAGCATACGCCTGACACCCCCGGCCAGTCGAATAAACTGGCTCTGCATATCCCCTTCTCAATCGGCCTGCTCGATGAGGATGGCAATGACATCGCCGTGCAACTGAGCTGCGAAGATGATGCCCCTGCAGCAGGCACCCAGACTCTGGGTATACGCAAACACAGAGAAACTTTCATATTCAAAACTGGCAACAGACAACCGCGACTTTCCCTGCTGCGAAACTTCTCCGCTCCAGTACGCATCACCAGCAAGCGGACACTGGAAGAACTATGCTTTCTACTGCGCCACGACAGCGATCCGTTTAATAGATGGGAAGCCGGTCAGCAACTGGCCATGGGACAAATACAGGCACTGATAGCGGATATAAACTATCAGGTTCCAGACATTATCTTCGGTGCATTTGCAGAGATCATCGGCAATCCGACGCTGGATCAGGCTCTTATTGCTGAAATCTTCACCCTGCCGGGTGAAAGCTATCTTGCCGACAACATGGAAACTGTGGATGTAGAAGGCATACACCGGGCAAGCCGCCGCTTTACAGAACTGCTCGCACAAAGACTGGAAAACCAGTTAAGCGCTATTGCAGATGGAAATGAAATCAATAAGACATACAGTTTTAATGCTAAGGATGTTGCCAGACGAAGATTGCACAACCTGTCTCTGTCATTCCTGATGGAATTGCCCGACAGTAAATATTTAGAGCTTTGTTTGAACCACTACCAGCAGGCGGACAACATGACCGACAGCCTGAGCGCATTGATTACCCTGTCCAACCGCGACTGTGATGCTAGCAATCAGGCGCTGGAGTCATTCTACAAAAAATGGTCTGCTGAGGTTCTGGTAGTGAACAAATGGCTATCAGTACAGGCCATGTCCCGTCTGCCTGGGACTCTCGACAAAGTCCGCCAGCTGACAAAACACGATGCCTTCGATATCAGGAACCCAAACAAGGTGCGCGCCCTGATAGGCTGCTTCTGTGGCGTAAACCAGGCGCAGTTTCATGCAGCAAATGGTAATGGTTATGCATTTCTGACCAGTCATGTAATAGAAATTGATCCGCTGAACCCGCAAATTGCCGCCCGATTGTTAACCCCACTTACTCGATGGAGGCGCATGGATAGTGAGCGGCAGTCACTGATGAAACAGGCACTGGAAACCATTCTTGCACAACAGGGGCTTTCCCGTGATGTGTTTGAAATAGCCAGCAAGTCGCTGGCCTGATTCTAAGCGAATAAATGTATTTGTAGGAGCGCCGTCTCGGCGCGATTGTCAGGGTTTCGGAATACACTTAATCAAAATCGCGCCGAGCGACGCCCCGACAAAAGATAAAATATTCTCGGTGACGACTCTTATCGCCAATGCCACGGATAACACGGTCTTTTAGAGTAGTACATCAGTTATAATCATAGTAATACTAACTTTGCGATCTACTGATGAATTCATCCAGCCCGGAAACAATCGCTGATCTTTCCTTTGATACTCTGAATACTGTTTCAGGGCTGAAGAAATTTGACCTGGTATTTCTATCTGTTCTGGCTGACCAGGATCCATCGCTGCATAAAAAATTACTCGCCTACCGTCAGCAAAAAACAAATTTTACCGCCCTTGAGCTAAGCGAATTTCTGTTGGCGCTTGCACCGTATATCGAAGCATTCATTGCATCGAACTTCGATATCGAAAATGAAACCAAAATATCACGCGAACGCATTAATAACGAAAAAGCAATTCACGTATTTAAAAAACAATTCATCCAGCGCCGCTCCCGCCGCTACCGCGGTGAAATGGATACTCCCTATGCAGAACTCGATCTGTGGCTGCATCAACAGATAAGTAGCAGCGATGATATGGAACTTGCGGTTTCCCAATATGCCGTTGATTTACTTGAGGACACTGAAAAATTTGAGGAAGAAATCAGGCGGCTAACTCAATGGATCATCCATATCCGAAAAAATAATGCGGCTACCGATATCCTTGAAAACTGGGTCAGCTTCAACTTGCCAGCACTTATCAATTATGCCCAGCTAGTCCCGCTGGAAGAAATCAGCAATGACCCTGTTGGCAGACGCCAGGCTAAACCGGAAACTCATGTAAGACGTAACGGATTCTGCCTCACCGATCACAGAATGAACCTGCGTCAGATAATGGATGAGGTAAATTACTGCATCTATTGTCACGAACATGAAGGTGATTTCTGTTCGATAGGTTTCCCGGAGAATAAAAAGGATCCTGACTCAGGATTTCGCGTTAACCCGCTGGGCGAAACATTGACAGGTTGCCCTTTAGGGCAAAAGATCTCCGAGATGCACCTGCTCAAACGCGACGGCCATGATATTGCTGCACTCGCCATGGTGGCGCGTGATAATCCTATGCTGCCTGCTACCGGCCATCGTATCTGTAATGACTGCATGAAGTCCTGTATATATCAGAAACAGGATCCAGTTAACATCCCGGAAGTAGAAACCGGTATTCTCACTGACGTGTTGAAACTGACATGGGGTGTAGAGATTTATTTGTTACTGGTACGCTGGAACCCTTTGCGACAGGAACAGTATCTACCTGAAGATAATAACAAACGCCGTGTGCTGGTCGTCGGTCTGGGACCTGCGGGTTTCACTATGGCCCATCACCTCAGTATGGCAGGCTGTAATGTCACCGGTGTAGACGGTTTGAAGCTTGAGCCACTGGATGAACACCTGCTGACATCACCCATACGCCATTATTCAAGCATTGTTGAATCTCTGGACGATCGTATACTGGCAGGTTTCGGCGGAGTAGCCGAATACGGAATAACTGTTCGCTGGGATAAAAATTTTCTTAAGCTAATTTATATCAGCCTGGCAAGAAGGGAAAATATCGGTCTCTCCGGTGGTGTCCGCTTTGGCGGTACACTGACCATTGAAGATGCCTGGGATGAAGGTTTTGAACATATCAGCATAGCCAATGGAGCCGGGCTGCCCAGGGTCATACCAATGATTAACAGCCTTGCTCGCGGCATGCGACAGGCCAATGATTTCCTGATGGCACTGCAGCTGACCGGGGCAGCAAAATTTGATAGTCTGGCAAACCTTCAGGTACGCCTGCCTGCAGTGGTGATCGGCGGTGGACTGACAGCCATCGACACTGCCACCGAACTACAGAGCTATTACATTCGTCAGGTCGAAAAGACCCTTATACGTTATACAATACTTGAAGAAAAAATGGGCAGAGAGAAAATTTTTGCCGGTCTGGATGAAGAAAACCAGGGCGTACTCGAAACCTTTCTCGAACATGGCAAAGCCGTCTCCGCAGAAAGAAAACGGGCTGTCGCCTGTAATGAAAAACCAGACTTTCTTCCTCTGTTGCGACTATGGGGCGGTGTTACCCTGACCTACCGACGTGGCCTAAATGAATCACCGGCTTATTTGCGCAACCACGAAGAAATCATCAAGGCTCTGCAGGAGGGCATTTATTATGCCGAAGGAGTGGAACCTGTTGAAGCAATGCTTGATGAGTATGGTCATGTTGCAGGGCTTCGATGCAGAGTTAAACAACAATCCGGCGGCCGCTGGCTGGCCAGTGAAGAGCAAATTCTTCCTGCACGCGCCATCATGGTTGCTGCCGGTGCATCACCCAATACAGTTTATGAAAATGAATACGCCGGCAGCTTCAAAATGGATGGTAATCATTTTATGCCGCATGTCTGTCACCCTTCAGGGGTCCAGCCAGTTGCTGTCGCCGATAACTGCAAGGCCGACGAATTCGGCCCTTTCACCTCTTATGCGTATCAGGACAAACGCATCAGTTTTATCGGTGATACACACCCGGTATTCCACGGCAGCGTGGTAAAAGCCATTGCCTCAAGCCAGCGCAGCTATCCTGAAATTATCAAATTACTCGATCAGCAAGCTGAAGATCCATATCGTAAAAATACAGATAATTTCACATCAGAATTCCAGCACAAACTGTCTGCAACCGTCGACCGCATCGATACAACGCATCCTGCAGTGGTGGAAATGTGGGTCAGGGCACCGATGGCTGCAAAGAACTTCCGGCCCGGGCAGTTTTTCCGCCTGCAGACTTTTGAAAAGTACAGTCGTGTAGCGGCCGGCACACGTTTGCAGATCCCCTTACAAACGGTTAGTGGTGCCGGAGTGGATGGGGATTGTGTACGACTGCTACTGCTACGTTTTGGGGCCAATGCGCACATTGCTGAACGACTAAAACCCGGTGATCCTCTGGTGCTGATGGGTCCGACAGGCACACCGGCAGAACTGGGACATCAACGTACTGTAATGGTCATCGCCGGAGCATGGGGTGCTGCGGTAATGATAGATCTGGGCAGGGCACTGCATGCAGCGGGCAACCGCGTTCTGTTCTTCGCATCTTTTCGATGTCAGGATGACATCTATTTTAAAGATGAACTGGAACAATGTGCAGACCAGATCGTCTGGGCCAGTGCTTCTGAGTCACTGATCGAATGCCGGCGACCGCAAGATAGCAGTGTCCAGCAGGCCAACATCATTGAGCTAATTAAAGATTACGATGACGGCAATCTTACAACTGGCAATGAAGAAAACCTGATCAAGTTGTCTGATGTGGATGAAATTATGATTATGGGTTCTACCGGCCTTCTGAAAGCAATGCAGCATTCGCTTAAAGACGACCTCAAACCTCTGTTTAAGGACGATGTGCATGCCACAGGTACTGTCGGCAGCCCGATGCAATGCATGATGAAAGGTGTTTGCGGACAGTGTCTGCAATGGCAGATAGACCCTGCAACAGGTAAGCGCACGCGGGCCGTATTTTCATGTGCCAATCAGGACCAGCCCCTGTCATGGATAGACCTTGATAACCTCGGCGCTCGTCAGGCACAAAATCGCTTATCAGAATACATGACAGGCCTATGGGCTAATCATATTCTTGAGGACTCTTAGGATTTTTTATTTCGTAGGAGCGTCGCCCGGCGCGATGGTTTTTAGATAAAAGATGAAGGACTCGAGACTAAGGATGAAAGATAAACATCTCGGCAGTAGATGTTTTAACTATCTTTTTCCTTAGTCCTTAATCCCGCGTCTTTCGTCTCAAGGAATCGCGCCGGGCGACGCTCCTACAGTAAATTTTCGAGAAGATGTAGCTTCAACTCAGAAGTTGATTACAATATTGCATATATCTTCTGGCTTGACCGGTCTGCTGAAGTAGTATCCCTGCGCCATATCACAGCCACTCTCAATCAGGAAGTCATACTGTGTTTTCTTTTCAACACCTTCCGCTATGACTGCTATCCTCAGCTCTCTTGACATATTTATGATGCCACGAATCAAGTTACCGTCGGCTTCATCATCCGGCACACGCTGGATAAAGGCCTGATCAATTTTCAGGATATCTACAGCAAAGCGACGTAAGTAACTAAGAGAAGAGAATCCTGTTCCAAAGTCATCGATTGCTATCTGACATCCCACCTTACGTATCTGCTCAAGAATTTTTTCATTTCTAATATTGTTTTCCATCAAGCTGTTTTCTGTAATCTCCAGAATAATTCGTTGCGGACTAATTTTAAAATACGTCAGTTGATTTCGTAAATAGGCCACAAAGGTATCATCCTGCAGCTGACGCGGTGACAGGTTTATCGACAGTCTATAATTCTTGTCTCCCTGGTTATCCAGGGCATGCAGGTGCAGTAGGGCATTATGTATAACAAACTGGCCTATCGGGCGGATCAGACCTGTCGTTTCTGCCAGCGGGATAAATTCTGCTGGTGAAATATTCGGAAAATCCGGGTGTGCAAACCTTAACAAAACCTCGAACAATTCACTGGATTTGTCCTTTAAGTCAACAATGGGCTGGAAAACGAGTGAAAATCTTTCTTCCTGGATTCCTGTGCGAAGGACGCTGTCAAGATGCAACTGCTTCTCCATCCGCTCATGCATATCGCCTTCATAATACTCATAGGCATCACCACCAAGATTCTTTGCATGGTACATTGCAGTATCGGCTGCACCAATCAACTCATCAGGAGTCTCACCGTCGGAAGGGAAAGAGGCAATTCCAATGCTTGCTGAAAGGTGGATCTCATGCTGCAGGATACGAAACGGGTCTGCCAGTGTGTGTAGAATATTTTCCACCACCTTTGATTTCTGGACTTCTTCACGGGACTTATGTAATGCAACAATAAATTCATCACCACCAAACCGGCAAACCAGTGATTTCATATCTACTGCATGTCTTATTCGAGTGCCCGCTTCTGCCAGCAATGCATCACCAACACTGTGCCCAAATGTATCATTGACCCATTTAAAACGGTCAAGATCAATAAAAATCACGGAGACCGGGTCTTCCACCCTGAGGGCGCTATCAAGCAGTGAGCGAAACCGGGTAGAAAAGAAAAATCGGTTTGGTAAATCAGTCACTACATCGTAATTTGCCTGCCTGAAAACAGTATCCTGTGCATGTACCTGTTTACTGATGTCAGTCATCACACACAAACTCGTCACGACACTCTCATCATCACTATCAGGACGCAGAGAAATGGTATTTATCAACACATCTATTTTCTCGCCGGTATTCGTTTTGATACAGGTTTGAAAATTTGCTAAACGACCACCTTGAACAAGTCTGTCTGGTACTTCGCTGCCTTTGCCTGGGAAATTATCACAAACCATTTCAGATAGCGTAAGCCCGATCAGGGATGCTTTTCTATAGCCTAGCTTCTGTAAAAAATATACACTGGCATCGGTAATCACCCCATTGGCGTCCATAGAAAAAAGCAGTGCAGGCGTTTTATTATAAAGATCCTGGTAGCGCAGTGCGCTCTCCACCAAAAATTGCTGATTTTTATTTAGGGAGCGCTGCATACCATTAAAGGCGGCAGCCAGAGAGCCGAATTCATCATCGCTCTTCCAATCTATCAATACCGTATTTTCCCCTTTGGCATTTTCAATAAGGGCGTCCATAATTCGGTGAATAGGAGCATGTATATCCCGCCGATAGAAGCGAAGCATTACTATAGTGACTACTATGAGTAATATAACAAGCAGGAAGACTACCTTTATTATTTCAACAATGACCGTTTTCTGATGATTTGCCGGTGCGAATTGATAGCGAACTACACCCGCTGGTTTTTCCTCACCACTCCCTGTAGTTTTTTTTATTATTCTTGATTCAGGTGCAGCTTGCATACTGTCAATCTGTCCTACTGTCGCAATCACTCTGCCGGAGTCATCACTCAACTCTATAAATAGAATATTATAATTGACAGCTGAAGACTTCAGGAGCTTTTCAGCACTGGCGGAATCAAAATTCCCGATATCATCAGGTAAAACCTGATCAAGCAGACTCAGGAATGAATTCTGTAACATAGATAGCTTGTTTTGAGCTGAATTTTTCTCATACAGAACAATCAATAAAGCCACCACGATAAGCGTAACGGCGAGCGAAGGTATCAACATACGCATAAAGGTGTATTGAATTGTCTGTTTCTTGTTTGAGAAAAAAATCATTGACTTGCGATATCGCTAAATACTATTCATATTTTTAATATTTTTATTCACTGATCGACTACAATGCCTCACTCAGGATCAGTTCTAATCCATCTGGCAACACTACCGAATTCATATGATGCCAGGCCTGTTAATATCATAATAGCACCAGCCGTAATTTGCAGGCTAAGTGGCTCATCATTCAGATATTTTCCGAGTAATAATGCCGTTACCGGTGTCACCAAAGTTATCAAAGACACCCGTGTGGCACTGACATGCTTAAGTATATAGAAAAAAAGAGCAAATCCTATCACCGACCCGAAAAATGCCAGATACAGAATTGACATTCCAGCACGGGTAACAATTACCTCAGGAATATTACCATCAATCAAATACCAGCATAAAATATAAAACGGCATAGCAAACATAAGTCCAGCCGCAGTAATAGTCAATGCAGGTATGCCTTGATTGTGCTGTTTGACCTTAATTGCCGTAAATGAATATATGACAGTTGACAACAAAACAGCAACTATACCCAGTACAGCGCCCAAGCTGAGTGTAAAACCAGTAGAGAAAATCAAGCTGAGCCCTGCCAGCCCAAGAAACAGGCCAAGCAGCTTATCTTTACTGAATTCATTCTCACCATAGAGGACAAACATTAGCAGACCGGTAATGATTGGCGACAAGCCAAAAATCAATGATATCCAGCCTGAAGGGATGTATTGAGCCGCCCAGTAGACAAACATCATAGATACAGCTATACCAAACCCGGAAAAGAGATATGTCTTGATCGCAGGTTT
>BTQX01000022.1:0-17283 GCA_036986095.1 Gammaproteobacteria bacterium | reverse complement strand
AGGAATATCATCGTCGTAGCGGTAGTGCGAGGTGTTGTCCACTACCACACAACCGGCTTCAACCGCCCTGGGTACATATTTTTCGGAAATGCTGCCGCCGGCTGAAAACAGGCCTATCTGCGCCTTTGAAAAATCAAAACTGTCGAGGTCTTCAACTACCAGCATTTTACCGCCGAAATCAACTCGCTTGCCGGCTGAACGACTGGAAGCCAGCGGGTACACCTTACCAACCGGAAAATTTCTTTCGTATAACACACGCAACATGGTTTCACCCACCGCGCCGGTGGCACCCACTACAGCAATATCAAATACTTTAGTCATTTAACTATTCCAAATTCTATCAATCTTTCCAGCACTGCATCACCCATGGCAGCAGTGCCTATGAAATCGTCGCTATCACTGATATCCGGGGTACGCAGACCGTCGTCCAGCACGGCCTCTACCGCCCTTTCAATCTGATCAGCAAACCCAGATTCAGCCAGCGTGTAGCGCAGCAACATAGCGACAGACAGAATCGTCGCCAATGGATTTGCAATGCCCTGCCCGGCTATATCCGGTGCAGAACCATGTATCGGCTCGTACAGGCCTTTGCCCTGTGCATCCAGTGATGCCGATGGCAGCATGCCAATCGATCCAGTCAGCATCGCCGCTGCATCCGACAATATGTCTCCGAACATATTGTTGGTCACCATGACATCAAATTGCTTCGGCTCACGCACCAGCTGCATGGCGGCGTTATCGACGTACATATGCGAAAGCTCAACCTCAGGATATTCTTCACCTACCCGGCTGACCACCTCGCGCCAGAGCTCAGACACTTCCAGCACATTTGCCTTATCCACGGAACAAAGCCGTTTATCGCGCTTTATCGCGATATCGAAAGCAGAGTGTGCAATACGCTCGATCTCGGCCTCATTATAGACCAGTGTATTGAACCCTTCCCGCTGCCCATTGTCCAGAGTGCGGATACCCCGCGGGGAACCAAAATAGATACCACCCGTCAGTTCACGTACAATCATGATATCCAGTCCTGAAACAATTTCCGGCTTCAAACTGGATGCACCGGTTAATGCCGGGTACATCAATGCCGGTCGCAGATTTGAAAACAACTCAAGTTCCGAGCGCAATTCCAGCAATGCTCTTTCGGGGCGTAAATCTCGCTCCAGTGACCCATATTGAGGCCCGCCTACCGCTCCCAGCAGAATTGCATCTGCCTGCCGGGCCATCGCTAGCGTAGCCTCAGGCAGAGGGTAGCCTGTCTCATCATAGGCTGCACCACCAACCGGAGCCTGAGAAATCGTAATATCAAGTCCGGCCTCGTCACGCAGCAACTCCAGCACACGCACTGCCTGCTCAACAATCTCAGGACCTATACCATCACCTGGAAGAACCAGTATTTTTTTGCTCATTTACTTAAAAACCTCATCATGAATAATCTATATCCGTGAACAACCATGGTGTAATCCTGCGACGCCTTTGCTCATAGGCACGAATATCTTCCACATGCTGCAATGTCAGCCCAATGTCATCCAGGCCCTGCAACAGGCAATGCTTGCGAAAGCTATCAACATCAAACCTGATATTTTTGCCATCTGGCGTCGATATCACCTGATCATGCAGATCGACAACAAGTTTGTAAGCTGGCCTTTGTTCAACTGCCAAAAATAATTCATCAACTATTTTTACATTAAGAACAATCGGTAAGATACTGTTTTTAAAACAGTTATTATAAAATATATCTGCAAATCCTGGTGCAATAATTACCCTGAACCCGTAATCCTCCAGCGCCCAGGGGGCATGCTCCCGCGATGAGCCACAACCAAAATTTTCCCGCGCCAATAATATCCGGGCACCCTGATAACGAGCCTGATTTAGCACGAAGTCCTCATTCAAGGGCCGCTTGCTATTGTCCTGCCCGGGCTCACCAACATCCAGGTAACGCCATTCATCAAACAGATTAGGGCCGAAACCACTGCGTTTGATCGATTTCAGAAACTGCTTAGGGATGATCGCATCGGTATCGATATTCGCTCTATCCATGGGTGCAACAATGGCGTCTACCGTCGTAAATTTTTCCATATCAGTTCTCCAGTGTTGCCGGGTCAATAAAATGCCCGGCAATAGCCGCCGCTGCGGCCATTGCCGGTGAAACAAGATGCGTCCTTCCGCCACGGCCCTGACGGCCCTCAAAATTCCTGTTTGAGGTAGAGGCGCAGCGCTCACCGGCTTCAAGCCGGTCTGCATTCATCGCCAGACACATGGAACAACCGGGATCCCGCCATTCAAAACCAGCTTCAGTAAGCACCCTGTCCAGCCCTTCCTCTTCAGCCTGCGCCTTGACCAGGCCCGAGCCGGGCACCACCATCGCCAACTTGATGGTACTGGCAATTTTACGGCCCCGGACAACTTCTGCGGCAGCACGGATATCCTCGATACGGGAATTGGTGCATGAGCCAATAAATACCTTATCCAGCGAAATATCTGAAATCGTCACGCCCGGCTCCAGCCCCATATAGGCAAGGGCATTGATCATGCCTTCACGTTTCACAGGATCAGCCTCCTGCTGAGGATCAGGCACCCTGTTGTCTATCGACACGACCATTTCAGGCGATGTTCCCCAACTAACCTGCGGCCTTATGCCGGCTGCATTGAGCAATACTTCCTTATCAAATACAGCGTCCGTATCTGAATGCAGGTCTTGCCAGTAAGCCTCCGCCTGTTCCCTGTATTCTTCAGCGGGTGAATAAGGGCGCCCACGCACATAGTCGATAGTCCTGTCATCAACAGCAACCAGACCTGTCCGTGCACCGGCTTCAATCGTCATATTGCACAAGGTCATACGGCCTTCCATACTCAATGCACGTATAGCCGACCCGTCATATTCAATTGCGTGTCCTGTGCCACCTGCAGTCCCTATCTTCTTAATAATGGCAAGTGCGATATCCTTCGCAGTTACGCCCGCTGGTAACTCACCCTCTACCGACACGCGCATATTTTTTGCCTTTTTCTGGATCAGACATTGCGTTGCCAGCACGTGCTCAACCTCTGATGTACCAATACCCATGGCCAACGCAGCAAAGGCACCGTGTGTAGAAGTGTGTGAGTCACCACAGACTACCGTCATTCCCGGCAAAGTGGCACCCTGCTCCGGTCCGATAACATGAACGATGCCCTGACGCGGATCATTCATAGCAAACTCGGTAATAGCAAAATCCACACAATTTTTATCAAGGGTCTCCACCTGTAAGCGAGACACAGGGTCAACTATCCCTTTCTGACGCTCGGTTGTTGGTACATTGTGGTCCGGAGTCGCCAGGTTTGTAGTTGGACGCCAGAGACTGCGCCCCGCTATGCGCAAGCCTTCAAAGGCCTGCGGTGATGTCACTTCATGAACCAGATGACGATCGATATAAATTAAGGCAGTGTCATCTTCCTCCCGAACTACGTGACTATCCCACAACTTGTCATACAAGGTTTTGCCAGCCATCTGAATCTCTCCTGGTCTCTACGTTTAACTTGCAAGAAATTATGTCACAGGTTATAAATAACATAAATTCATCATTTTTATAATATACATTCCATTTTGTAATGAATAAGATATCATGTTCAACAACAAACCACTGAGAAAATATCATGGATGAGTCACAACTCAAGGCCTTTGTTGCCATAAATAAACATGGTTCTTTTACCGCCGCAGCAAACAGCCTGCATCTAACACAACCGGCTATCAGCAAACGTATTGCCGCGCTGGAAATACAACTTGGCAGCCCATTATTCGATCGTATAGGAAGAAATATCCGATTGACGGATACAGGAGATAAATTGCTGTTATTAGCTGAGAATTTGCTTATATCTTTCAATAATTTACGTAAAACTGCCGATAACATGAAACAACAGGTAAGTGGCAGTTTAAGCCTGGGTACCTCACACCATATAGGCCTGCACCGCCTACCGCCAGTATTGCGCCAGTACACAAATCAATACCCAGATGTGGAACTGGCCCTGCATTTCGTGGACTCAGAAGATGGTGTTCAGGGGGTTGAGAGTGGTCTACTGGAAATGGCCATCATCACATTACCCGCCAACACACCTAAATCACTCTCTGCAACCCAGGTCTGGGATGATCCGCTGGCCCTGGTAGTCGGTAAAATGCATAAACTGGCAGGGAAAGATACCGTCGATGTCAAAGAACTTGCAAGATACGAGGCGATTCTGCCCAACGTCAACACCTACACCCGGGTATTACTGGAGGAAAAGCTGGCATTAACGGGTTACAAACTGCATATCGGCCTGTCGACAAACTTCCTCGAAACCAACAAAATGATGGCCAGCATCGGCCTCGGCTGGACCATCATACCGGAAACAATGCTTGATGAAACTGTCGTCAAAATAGGGATTAAAAACATCGATCTTCGTCGAAAACTTGGTTATGTGACACATAACGACATGACCTTGTCGAATGCGACTAAGGCCATGATTGGCCTGCTGAATAGCATTTGAGTATATTTTTGCTGGCGCATGGCTTGTTGTTTCTTTTTTATTTGTTTGCTTGAATTGTTACGTGTTTTTCGCCCTCTAGGGCGAGTTCATTTATTCAGGCCATCCATGGCCTTCACCCTTCGGGCCAGTCTTCGACTGTTCAAATCCGCTCCTGGCGGATTTAGTCTTTTGAATCATATATTCACGAACCAAAGAAAAACCACCCCATGTGTCGGCCTACGGCTGCTCTGCGCGCTTCAGCCTGAGCCGGGCACGGTGAACTCGCCAGTGCTCGACGACCCAAAAGGGGATTGAAAGGTCAAAACCGTAGTTGTAGGAGCGCCGTCTCGGCGCGATTGTTTTAGCAAAGAATCGCGCCGAGACGGCGCTCCTACAATGTTGTCTTTGATCCCGTTCAGGCTTGCCAAGAAGCGCAGGATGAGCTGGGAATTCGGGGTGCGCTTGTCTGAGCAAAGCGAGTTCGCACCCCGCCAGCTTATCTGAGCATCGCAGGGAACCCGAAGGGCAAGTATGCGGGTGGCCTTTCTTTTGGTGCCTTTTCTTTGGCCATCAAAGAAAAGACACTCGCCCATGAAGGGCGAAACACTCAGATTAATTCAAGCAAACGAATAAAAAAGAAAACCACAACAAAATGGCAACACAACCGTGCGCCAGCACAAAAACTCAATACAAATACACATCCGGCCAATTGTCATTGCCGGTATGGAAAGTCATGCGGACCGCAGATTCTGCTGGCGCACCAACCTGCCAGAGAAATATCTCATAATCGGCGCTATCGTGCTCATGTCCGCCCTTGCTGGCACCGTATACAAGGTATTTCTCATCATTCGACAGTTTTGGAAAATATTCATGACTGAATTCACCGGGTATATCCAGCCATAGCGAGGACTTGTCGGCCTCAGGGTCATACAGATAGAAGGCATTTTTCATCTTGCCACCGTAATCCACATAGTAAAGGTAACTGCCATCTTTACTCCAGGTGAGCTGACAACCGTCTGAAATTTCCTTGAGCTTTCCAGTCATATCAACAATAGCAATCATGTGTTGACCATAGCGCAGTGTCACGGCCATTTTATTGTTTTGTGCATTGAACACCGGGGTTTGCAATCCTGCGCTCTTTTTGACGTCACCATTGCCGCTGGTAAAAAGGATACGCTCTTTACCTGTCTCAATATCAATTTCAGCCAGGTTCATGACATTACGCTGAAAATACACCTTCTTTCCATCGATAGACCAGGTAGGCGTATTGGCATTCTTTGCCAGCTCCCGTTCTTTCCCGGTTTTGAGATCGAGCAGAATAACGTCCCACAGCTCCTGGTTGCGCTGCGATACCCAGGGCTTTTGAGAACGGGAAAAAACAACATATCGTCCATCCGGAGAGATTCGAGGGAAATACTCGGTATAAGGATTCGTGGTCAAACGTGTAATCTCTCTTCCCGGCAAGTCCATCTTAAGAATATCGTGGTTACCAAAGCGATTTGAACTCCAGACAATAAACCCAGCTGGCAATTCCGCCGCCTCAGCCACCTTCTCCATCACGACAGAAATACCCGCAGGCGGCGGTGTTCGCCGACCCTGCTTAAGCTGCCAGCGCATATACCCCGCAATCGCCACAGCAACAACCAAAAGACCTGAAATAACAACAAATACAGTACGCTTCCTAATCATAGTCAGCCACCTTCATCTTCCATCCTTAATCCTTCATCCTTCATCCTTCATCCTTAATCTTTCCTCTTTCATCTTTCCCTTTCCCCTTCCCTCTGATTCTTGCCAGTAACCATAAAAAACCCCAACAACCCAAGTCCCCCCAACGTGTAATCAACCACCTGGCTGATAAGATGGATAACAAACATCACCATTAAAATATCTGACGCGGCAAAACCCAATACAGAAAAGGCCAGCATACCACCACCTTCATAGGTACCAAAGCTCATAAATGTGGGCAAGGGCAAACTGGCTGCCGCCTCGGCAGAGATGAATGCCGGCAATATCTGCCACCATGGCAGCGAAGCAAATTCATTAAAACTAGCCATGGTGACAGCAATAAATAAAATATACAGCCCACCGTATTTCAGTATACGGATACCAAGCGATTGGGATAGCGTAAGCGATAATATCTCGCGCTGTTGTACGCGTCTAATAGACATGCCTACTTCCAGCAGAAATTTGCCAAAACGCTGTAGCATCTTTATTCGCGTAAAATCCATAAGGCGCGAGAACCACCGGCTAAGTGGTACAGCAGAAAAAATTATAAGACCTGATATAAGCACGATGAGTGATGTTGCCACCAGAGCACTACCAACAGAAATTTCGAATTGGCTGGCAGAAAGCATAGCTCCCAGAACGATGGCAATCAGAATAACTGCCAGCGCCAGTATGTCCAAAACAATGCTGATAAACAACGTTGACAGACATGCTGATACCGGTATACGGTAACCACGGTTCAGCATCAGGACATAGCTGATTTCGCCAATGCGTGCCGGCACCATATCAACGAACATATTTCGGGCCAGCGTTATCAGGAACATATAGGGTATACCGGGGATCGGCATAATGCCATCAGCCTTAAGCAAGGATTGATATCGCACTGCTCTGAGTAAGGTTTGTAGAATAGTTGTAACAATATATATGGAGGCCAACCACCATACGGTGTCACGTAAAACATTTTTAAACAAGCTCACATCTTCAGCCTGGTTTCCCGAAGAAACCAGCCACCATAGAAAGAACAGAATCAAAGCAGAGGCGCCCATCGAGAACAGGATGCGCCACCTCCATGAGTGGCTACTGAGTGCAGCTGCGTTGCGACGATTAGAATTCAGCAAATAACTCCTTTTCCTGATTTTGAATCGGTATAGAATCTTACATCAAATTGATTTTAGAAAAATCGTAAATCAAACCTTGATAATGGCATATATAAGTTTAGACTTAACCCAACGAACCTCTGATTAAACCACCGACGACAGGCAAAAAATGACTTTCAGGCAATATATCCATCAATTGGCGAAGAAAATCGGACTGCATCAGATACCTGTTGTCCTGGATGCCACCGAAATCCGATATTTTCTTGCAGAGGATGCGGTGCATCATGAATTTGTAACGACGCTGGTGCGAGATATATATAAAAAAAGTTTTTGTGGTCACCTTGATGCGGTCATCGATAACAAAAAGACCATGAGTCTGTTGGGGATGGTTCGTGCTGCCCTGCTGGCGGAAAACAAAACAGACATCTGCAAAATACGATTAATGAATCAGTTTTGTGAAATTTCGAGTGAAATTCTGACCTGCGAGTATCAGCGGGAACCTGTTGCCGACTCCGCACAGGAAGAACTGCCGGAAAGAGTGAAAATATAAGGGTACCTCTATTAATTCTGGATAATTCAGATTGGATTCAAAAGCTGTCAGATCAAGGCAAGAAACGCACGTAATAGCTAGCTATTGCGAAGGTTCTTAACGCAGAGATGGCAGATTTTGGATTCAAGATGATTATTCATGAATTAATAGGGTACCCATAACAGTTAATTCAGCAGTACCGGTTTTTCTGTCTCCTGTATGGTGAAAATCGTCTCGGCCAAGCTGAAATCCACGCCCCATTCTGAAGCCTGCAGAGCATCAGCGAACAACTTGCTAATTGAATGCAGTAATTGCTGCTGCAAAGCAAGATCAATGCCCTGCCCCTGCTCAGGATACATACACAGCATCGGATTGCCATCAGCAGTATGCTTAACCGTAAGTTTACTCAGTAAAACCGGTGTGTTACCCAACGGTAGATTCTTAGGCTGCGCCTGAAAGGTCTTAGCAAAATCGGCTTTTGCAAGGGCTTCCTCATGTTGAAATGACATGACAGCCTTCTGTACTTCCTCTTCTTTATACTCCTGGATATCTTCAGAAGAGCTCAGAAGCTTCATCAAGGATACGGAAAGTATTTTTGCATAACGCCGGGTGATCCAGAAACGAAATTCTGACGAATCTTCGGTATTCAGACGCAGCACAATACGATCCTCGACTGGCGAGTAACGTATTTGAATTTGATTGATGCGTGACATGGTATTTTCCTCTCCTGAATTATGCCGCTACTGATGTTTCTTCGCTACCCTGGAATTAGATTATAGATTAAAGATCAAGGATTAAGGGATAAATATAGAGTCAGTGTTCAGTCGCATTGGATCTTAGTCCATAATCCTTCGTCCTTCATCTTTCATCTTTTATCTTTCATCTGAAGTTAACTTGAATCTTAAACCCCAATACCTTAAAGTCGCCCACCTCAGGATTTCTGCCGGATATCATCCAGCAGAATGAAATGGGAAGCCGGTGCAATTCCGGCGCTGCCCCCGCAACGGTAAGTGAGGGAGGCCTTCTAAGCAGCCACTGCGCTTTACACGCGTGGGAAGGCAGAAGACTTCAACGCTCACGAGCCCGGAGACCAACCTGATATATCAACCCCGATAAGTCATTAACCTGTCTTACGGAAAAACACTCACTTCATTCAAGTGTACGGCGGGTACACTAAGGATATAAAAATGCGAAATAATACCCGTATTACAACGATAGCTGCATCACTCTCCACTTTATTAATTGTTTTACCCATCGTCTCGCTAGCCGATCAAGGACAAACGGCCGCTGCTGACATTTCTGACCATAAGGTCATTGTTACCGCTACGCGTACTGCCACCAATGTTGACCAGGTGCTGGCGACCAGTCTACTGATCACCCGTAAAGAAATACAGGAAAGTCAGGCCCTGTCAGTCGCCGACGTCTTACGAACTCAGACCGGCATCGATATTGCCAGCAATGGCGGCCCGGGTCAGACAACATCTGTCTTTATTCGCGGCGCTGAAAGTGACCATACCCTGATAATGATTGATGGGGTAAAGATGAACCCTGGCACAATCGGTGTGGCGGCCATACAAAACATACCGCTGAATATGGTCGAGCGCATAGAAGTCATCATGGGGCCGCGCTCTACACTCTATGGCTCTGACGCCCTGGGCGGTGTCATTCAGATATTTACCCGCCAGGGTGAAACAGCCGAAGCAGGCTGGCGCTTCGGCAGTTTCAACACCCAGGAGCTTTCTGCCAGTTACCACCGCATGGATGGAGACCAGCGCATGGGCATCGATATATCCAGTGCCCGAACTGACGGTTTTCCGGCGCGTGTGGATGCAAATGATGATAGTCCATACAAAAATGACAGCATCAACCTGAAACTGGGCAGCACCTTTGGCAATACAGACCTTGATTTTCAGTTTCTGGGAGGTCGTGGGCGAACCGATTATTACGATTTTTTTCTAACCCCTGTCGCACAGGACTACTCAAACACCGCTACTTCATTAGTCGCCAGGATAAATGCCTCAGAAACATGGATAAGCAAGATTAAAGTCAGCTTTTTCGAAGATGAAATTAAACAAAGGCAGTCAATGGACTTCCTGAAAACCAGACGCTATGAACTGGACTGGCAGAATGACATCGCCATCGGTTCTGCGAACCTTATCACGGCAGGCGTGCAGGCCTATCAGGAAAACGCTCAGTCCCTGTCCTTTGGCAGCGGCTTTGATGAAGATACCGACACCGTCGGTCTTTATATGCAGGACCAGTTCGAGTCCGGTGCCAATCAATTAACCGCAGGCCTGCGCTACACCGATCACAGCTCATTTGATGGTAAAACAACGGGTGAACTGAGTTATGGCTACCAGGCCAGCCATGCGACCAAACTGATCGCATCCTTTGCCACCGGTTTCCGCGCACCGGGCAGCACAGACCGATTTGGCTTCGGCGGCAACCCGGATCTGAAACCAGAAACATCTGAAAGCCTTGAGCTAAGCGCCCGCTTCAATCCATCAACTGTCCATCGTGGACGTATCAGCCTGTACCAGAATGAAATCGACAACCTGATCAACTTTGTTGACCCGGATGGCTTTGGCGGCCCGGTACCCGGACGGAATGAAAACATTGATAAGACCCGCACCCGTGGTATCGAGCTTTCCTATTCATTCAACAAAGGGCCATACGTGGTCAATGCAGGTGTTACCTACCAGGATCCAAAAGACTTGTCCACAGACAGGCAACTGGCCCGGCGTGCGAAAGAAAAATATAGCGTAACCGGCCGTTATGTTGGCGGTGACTATTCTGTCAGTGCTGAGTTAAGCTATACTGGTGAGCGCCCTGATTCGGCCTTCAGCAATAACATGCTGGATGCTTATACACTGCTCAATATATCAGCAACGAAATCCTTTTCAAAACTGATTAATGTCGGTATCCGTCTGGAAAACATCACAGATGAGGATTATCAACTGGCAGAAGGGTTTAACACCGCTGGACGCTCAGTCTTCCTTGATTTACGCTACATTAACAGGCGTTAGATGCAATACGGCCACTCCATAAGAAACAGCAGTAGCAAGTTCTTACTGGGGTGGTTTGTTCTTGCCTCAGCACTTGCCCACCTGCTTTTCATCACCCTTGCAGAAAACAAGTCTGAGCAAGCCGTGTATGTAAACCTGTCTGCGCCATTACAGATAACAGTCGTTTCATCTCGACCCGCAGCAAAGCCCCTTGCACAAACAACTCCACAGAAAACAGAACCCGTAGCGAAAACTGTTCCCCCACTAAAAAAGACATCCGTTCAAATAACAAAGGCAGCTGCCTTGCCTGAAAAAAGACCTGTGAATTATCCTGACAACACAAGCAAGACTAAGGTCATCACAGAGACACCAACAACGGCACCAGAGGCTATCAGCGTAAATAATGTACCTCTGAATAACCTGCACCAACAGCTAAAACAGGCTATCAAGGCAAGATTCACCTACCCACGCATAGCAAGACGAATGGGCTGGGAAGGGCTTGTTGGTATATCATTACATATAGAAGATGACGGCTCGTTGAATCAGGTACAGGTCACCCGCTCATCCGGACACAAAGTACTGGACGAAAACGCAAGAAAAACGATACAAAAGATAGGCCGAATTCAGGTGGCGTCCAATTTGGCTATTAAGGCCAGTGAGACAGAGATTGAAGTGCTTTACAGGTTAACAGATTAGGTTTACGGTTTTGATTTTCCGTAATACGTAAAACATAAAACGACTTCATTCAACTACTTTATAGAACATCAAATCCAACTCACACTAAAATAGAAACCCATGGGATATAGACTTTCAAAAATCTACACACGCACCGGCGATGACGGCACCACCGGCCTTAGCGACGGCTCCAGGATAGAAAAAGATTCTTTACGAATTACAGCCATTGGCAGCATCGATGAATTGAATAGTCTGATCGGGGTTATTTGCAGTGAAGATATTGACCAGGAGAGGCATAAGCTGCTGACAGAAATTCAGCACCACCTGTTCGATATGGGCGGTGAGTTGAGTATGCCTGATCAGCGACTGATGACAGCAGAATCTATCACATGGCTTGAGCAACAACTCGACAAGATGAACGCTGAACTTGACCCACTGGAAGACTTTATCCTGCCCGGCGGCTGTAAATCAGCAGCTGTTTGTCATGTTGCCCGCAGCATTTGCCGGCGCGCAGAACGGGATGTGATCAGTCTGGCACGAAAAGAAGAAACATCCACCATAATTCCAGGCTACCTCAACAGATTGTCAGATCTACTTTTTGTCCTTTCCCGTTATCAAAACAAGGTTCACGGTCACACTGATATACTCTGGCAGCATTTATGCAACTACGAGCAGAAATAACTGAATCCATGCAGAAAAATAAATCAGACCGAGGCGTCGTACTGTTCACCGTACTGGCGATACTCGGTCTGAGTCTGTTTTTGCAGTTTGCGTTCAGCCTGAAACAGGCCGTCCTGTTCCTGACGGGTGTAGGCCTCGGCATATCTCTACTGCATGCTGCCTTTGGTTTTTCCAGCGTCTGGCGCAATTTTATACGCAAACGCGAAGGTGTGGGAATTCGTGCTCAGTTACTTCTGTTTATGCTTGCCTCGCTACTGTTTTTTCCAATACTCGGGCAATTTTTCCCAGAGATTTCAGTTGCTGCAGCACTGGGACCTGTTGGTATTTCGGTAATGATGGGTGCTTTTCTGTTTGGCATTGGTATGGAACTGGGTAACGGCTGTGGTTCCGGTACTTTGTGGACCGTAGGCGGCGGACATGTGAATATGCTGGTAACGCTGGCCTTTTTTATTGTTGGTTCCGTTATCGGCACGGCCCATTTGCGCTGGTGGCTGGAACTGCCCAGCCTGGGAAAAATATCGCTGATCGATTCCTTTGGCTGGCAGCCGGCATTACTTTTACAGCTGGGACTATTGCTGGCACTGTATCTGTTTGTGCATTTTCTTGAGAAGCGCCGTCACGGATGGGTCACCCCGGTTAACAGCAGAAAGGAAAAAGGTGATTTTCTCAATCGACTGATCTTCGGTCCCTGGCCCCTAATATGGGGAGTTGCTGGCCTGCTGTTCTTCAGCCTCGTGACCTTGCTGGTAGCCGGTCACCCCTGGTCAATTACTTTTGCCTTTGGCCTGTGGGGAGTTAAAATCTGGACTGCCCTGGGTGGTGATATTTCCACGCTCAGCTACTGGAGTAGCGGCTATCCGGCCCGCGCACTAGCCAGCAGCGTGCTGGCAGATGTCACGTCGGTAATGAACTTCGGTATAATACTCGGTGCGATGCTGGCTGCTGGGCTAGCCGGCAGTTTTGCACCGGCAAAAAAGATACAGGCAAACATGATTATCAGTGCCGTAATCGGCGGTTTGCTACTGGGCTACGGCGCCCGGCTGGCTTTCGGATGCAATATCGGCGGTCTGTATAGCGGCATCGCCTCTGGCAGTCTACACGGATGGCTGTGGCTGGTTGCCGGTTTTACCGGCACTATTGCAGGCGTCTATATTCGCAGCCTGACCGGTATCGATCGACCACTCAGAACTCAGACATGAAACATAAACAAAGTAAAATAATTCTCGGGTCAGCAATCGGTCTGGCGACACTGGCGGTGGCCATTGACCATACCCGTCACAGCCTGCCCAAAGCAGAGCACCAGAAATATGAAAACGCTGGCTCTGCCTATGATGATGATACACCCTGCAGCCTGGACGATAGCCCCTGCAGTCTGGACGACGAGAACCCCTGCAGTCTGGACGACGAGAACCCCTGCAGTCTGGACGACGAGAACCCCTGTAGCCTGGACGACGAGAACCCCTGTAGCCTGGACGACGAGAACCCCTGCAATCTGGATTATGAGGCTTGATTCTCAGGACCTGGATTAGTCACTTTGGCCGACCAGGGAGAAACGAGTAAATGTTGATAACACCATGATATCTGAACAGGCTGCCGTCGGAGGTCTATATCAAAGTCTGATTGATATGGGTAAGCTAGGGTCAAATCCTGTACTGGCGATACTTCCAGAACCGGACAGGTTCAAACAGGGGTTAAAATACCCGGCCGGGAATCTCAACTTTTCCGGCATGGGACTGCGTGCCTATTATCACAACCACGCCAGGCCCTATATACGGGAAAACGAACACGGACATTTCCATATCTTTATTACAGACGACTCATCGCAGAGCTCAAAACTATGGCAACACCTTGCTGCATTGTCCGTTGACAGTATGGGCCAGGCGCAAAGCTGGTTTTGTGTTAATAACTGGGTAACAGGTGGCAAATGGCTACCTGCAGAAAGGGCAAAATCCGATCTGCTGAAACTGTTTCAGCAGGATACAGAACAGCTCATCCCGGTAGAGAGATGGATTTTTTATATGCTGGCTGTGTATTTTTCCAGGTTACTCGACCTGCTGGAAGCGCGTGACAGTATGATCGAATCACTGATAAGTAGAGGTAGCCCCGAAAAGCTTTTCAATGACCGGTCGATATATGACCTGGCAGAGATACCTGTAGATTTACTGGCCGATCTGACATTACTGGTTGAATCGAATTAATGGAGGTGGTCTTTACACTTAGCTTCCATACACATTTCGGCAAACCTGTTCGACGGCATCAAGCAAACGCGGTGTCTGGCGGAATGCAGTATCCTCATCAAAACTAACGAATGCCAAAGCACTGTCATCATTGATTTGATAGAAACCTTTGCGCGCAGCATAATCATTGCCGGTAACACTCTGCCTTAACAGGACATATTCCACATTCCTGCTTAGTATAGATTCAAGGTCGGTATTTATGGCCGCTTTATTGATATCGGCAAAAATATTCTTCAGGCCACAAAGCGCCAGTCCTGCTCCAAATGGGTGACGGTTTGTTAGTCCCATCAAGGGCTGTGACGAAATTTCAATAAATACTCGATGAGAGGACTGGCTCTTATATTTTTTAGAAATCTGTTGTAGATGCTCATTAAAATTTCCGATCAGAGTCGATGCCTGCTGCTGACGATGAAGCAACTTACCAAGAATATTCAATGAGTCTGGTATATCTTCCAGCGACTCACTTTTTATACCGACTACCGGTAAGCCCAGTTTCTTTAGATTAGCAATATCTGATCCACGCGTACCACCTTGCCAGGCCAGAATAAGGTCAGGCTTAATAGATAGAATGCGTTCAATGTCCAGGCCAGTTGCTCCACCTATACGCTGAATCTTCTTCACCTGATGCGGAAAGTCACTGTACTCGGCCACTCCCAGTAATTGATCTCCTGCTCCCAGAAGATAGACAATTTCCGCAAGATGTGGCGACAGAGTGATAATACGTTGCGGTGTAGATTCTGCAGCCTGCACAGGGGTTGCGCAGAACATGACAAGAAGCAACATTAGCCTTACTGTAATCCCTTTATCAGACATGATTAAAGATTCTGCCTCATTCAAATGCCGGGACGCTAAAAAGAACTAATAGTCTTTGCCCATCAGAAACTTTATGCGGCTGACATAATGCCGCGTTTGTGAAGGCACACGATGCTTAATATCGTCCCAGCCTTCTGCTTTTCCTGTTTGTTTCTTTGTCTTTTTGAGAACACGTGAAATCTTGCCATGACCCGCATTGTAACTGGCAAATGTCATATACAGATCACTCTCAGGTGTTGTCCTGTCAAGCCTCTTTAGCCAGCGTTTATACAGAATGCGATCGTAAAAAATTCCAGTCGCAATGTTCCAGCGAGGATCTTTAAGTGTTCCTGCTGATAGATAAGGACTTTTTTTATGAATATCCTCATAGGTACTGGGTAGAATCTGCATAATTCCGACTGCCCCCACGCTACTGCGAGCTTTATTCCGCAGTCCTGATTCAGCTATTCCCTGAGACTTGAACCAGAGCCAGTCGAAGCCTGGCCCGAAATAGCGTTTAGAGTATTTGCGAAAATGTGTATCGTATTTTGTAGTCCACACTTTCGAATTAATATCGTGGCGCTTGTGGCTGACCCCAGCCAGGGCAATACCGGGTATAAGCACTACGAGAATCAGGGTGGTCAGTTTGCTGCCGCCAGGCATCAGTTAAGCCCGAGCCCGATTACCAGCCCCAGTGCAACACCTATACCGATGAACATCCCCATGACCATCAGTCCGACCGCGATGTTACCGTTTTTTAGCTCAGTGCCAATATTGAAGTTAACAGTGTGATTAAAAATTTTACAGCCCAGCCACATAAAACCAAGCGTGATAAACCCACCGATGATGGCATACAGGAAATTTAGTACGAGTGGTTCCATGATTAAAGACCTTTACCAGTAAAGAAATTATCGAGCGATAGATACCGGATCATGTTAAAGCATAGTCATGGAAGATAAAAGTTCCAGGTTTCAAGTTTCAAGACTAAAGACTAAAGACAGAAGATGAACAATATTTGGCCGTAAAACCTGAAACGTAACACGTATTACAACTTGCTGAGCTTTTCCCGGTAATATTTCCAGTCAAAACCAGGGCCTGGATCCGTTTTTCTTCCCGGAGATATATCCGAATGACCGTATATATGTTGAGCTAAAAGAGTTGGAATGGCTGATATCAACGTGTGGGTCAATTCAACCAGTGTGTGATACTGGGCCTCCTCAAAGGCATCATCATCACAGCCTTCAAGCTCTATGCCGATGGAAAAGTCATTGACCGCATCCCTGCCCAGACAGCTGGAAATCCCGGCATGCCATGCCCGCTGATGCACTGGCACTAGCTGCACCAGTTCCCCACTGCGAAGAATGAAAAAGTGTGACGAAACATTCAGATCGGCTATTTCAGTAAAATAGGGGTGGTCATCATCTGCAAGTTGATTACAGAAGAATTGCTCTACATAGCTACCTTCATACTTGCCTGGTGGCAAGCTGATGGCATGGATAATCAATGCTTCAATTTCCACGCCCGGAGGACGTGCATCGAAATTAGGTGAAAACACCTGTCGTGCTGGCCTGACTAGCCCAGTTTCTGGATCATAGTCGGTTTTTGAAAGATATGTTTTTTGCGATTCCTTAGCCATTTCATTGTTCTCAGACTCTGACCATTCAAATGATATGTGAAATCGCCTACAATGCGAAGCCGCTATCTGCATATGCCCCGGTAGCTCAGCTGGATAGAGCAGCCGCCTCCTAAGCGGCAGGTCGGACGTTCGAATCGTCTCCGGGGCACCATTTTTTATTCATAATCCGCGACAAGACTTTCCGCCCAAATAAAAAAAGAAAATAATTCGAACGTCCGAAAACAGACAATTCGTTTGACAAAGCTGTGCAACAGCTTTGAACAGGGTTGCGGAGCAACACTGGCCCGTAGGGCGAGCGCAGCGAGTAATCGTCTCCGGGGCACCCATATTTACATATTTATTTGTCTTGCCTGTCGTTGCCTTTAAATTTTAAACCGTGTGGCCGATGGCAACAAATAACTATACCGCTGCATGTTTATTATTGAGT
>BTQX01000021.1:0-17619 GCA_036986095.1 Gammaproteobacteria bacterium | reverse complement strand
ATTGTAAAAGACAGCACCTGGGCGATGATACTGGCGGCGCAAAAACGGGGCTGGCAGGTGCGTTATATGCAACAGGCAGACCTCTATACCAGCAATGGAAAAGTCTATACGGAAAGCCATACTGTAAAACTTCTGCCAGGACAGGACCCCTGGCTGGAGCTGTCGCCAGCGAACACACATGAACTGTCTGAATGCAGTGCGATTTTGATGCGTAAGGATCCACCGTTTGATCTTGAGTATATCTACACTACCTATATGCTGGAACTGGTTGAGCGGCAGGGCACATTGGTCGTCAACAAACCACAAGGCCTGCGTGATTGTAATGAGAAATTCTTTACCACCAGCTTCCCGCAGTGTGCGCCCCCTACTTTGGTGACTCGCTGCGCAGAGAAACTGCGCCAGTTTATCCGGCAGCATGAAGACTGTATTTTCAAACCACTGGACGGCATGGGCGGCACATCGATTTTCCGAGTACAGGCCAACGACCCTAACAAGGGCGTCATCATCGAGACCCTGACGCAGAATGGAACAACCAGCATCATGGCTCAGCGTTTTATTCCCGAAATCAGCGAGGGAGATAAACGCATACTACTCGTCGATGGAAACCCCACTCCCTACGCACTGGCACGCATACCCCCAGCGGGAGAAACCCGTGGCAACCTGGCAGCTGGCGGCACCGGCAAAGGTGTCGCACTGAGTGACAGGGACTACTGGATTTGTGAGCAGGTTGGCCCGGTACTAAAGGAAAAAGGCATACTGTTCTCCGGCCTGGATGTTATCGGTGACTATCTGACTGAGATCAATGTCACCAGCCCGACCTGTATACGCGAACTGGACAGGCAATTCGGACTCGATATCGCTGGTGATCTAATGGATGCCATTGAACTGCGTTTACCTGCATGAGGTCATGCCGATGGCTAGCCACTGCATTGCTCGTCCTACCAATATTACTCGCCGCCTGCACGAAACAAAATTTTTACCGCTATCAATCATTTGCATTTGGCACACTGATAGAGATCAAAATCCATGGCGATGATAAGGCACTGGCGGACCAGGCAGCTGCCAGCCTTTTTACAGATTTTGATCGCATGCATAACGACTGGCACGCCTGGCAGCCAGGCAAACTGACACAAACCAGCGCCTTGCTAGCAACTGGAAAATGGTTTACTGCAGACAAGGCCGTGCTGCCACTGATAAAACTATCGAAGCAATATTCACTGCTGAGCAATGGTTTATTCAATCCGACGATAGGCAAACTGATTCAGTCCTGGGGCTTCCAGGGCTCAGAACAGCCTCAGACACCGCCTGGCCAGGAAACTATTGCTCATCTGCTGGACAAACTACCTACGGTAAATGATATCGATATTGATGGTAATCGACTGCGAGGGCACAACTCTCAGCTACAACTGGATCTCGGGGCGATCGCCAAGGGTTATGCTGTCTCCATCGGACTACAGAAAATGCGTGATCTGGGCATAAAACATGCCTTGATCAATGCCGGCGGTGATCTCTGTGGGATCGGCGATCAGGGGCAACGCCCCTGGCGCATAGGTATACGCAACCCATCGGGAAACGGTATCATTGCAAGCATAGAACTGGGAAAGGACGAATGTGTCTTTACCTCCGGTGACTATGAGCGCTACTTTACGTATGATGGCAAACGCTACAATCACATCATAGACCCCCGCAGCGGCTACCCTGCTGACAAAGTGACATCGGTCACTGTCCTGCATAAAAATGGTACGATCGCCGATGCTGCCAGCACAGCTCTTTTTGTAGCCGGCCCGAATGGCTGGCAGGAAATTGCAAAAAAGATGGGTATAAGCGATGTGATGATGATCGATAAACGGGGACACATTATCATAAGCCCATCAATGCAGAAAAGAATTAAACTGGAACCGGGAGACAAAGACAGAGAAATCATCATCAGCAAGCCCCTGACTTGAAACTTGAAACTTGAAACTTAAAACTTAAATGCAATGATAAAAATGAAACCGGGAGACTGGCTTATTTTATTCCTTAGTCTGCTGCTTGTTCCTTTGTCGTGGTCAATGATTCAAAGAAATTCTGGCGCGGTGACTGCAATAGAAATCACAGTCGGCGACCAGCCCCCCGTTGTTTACTCGATAAAAGACCAGCAGCAGATCGCTGTAGCAGGCGAACTTGGTGACAGCGTAATAGAAATTCGTGACGGCAGGGTTCGAATGATCAGCTCACCCGGCAAGAGGCAACTTTGCGTATTAAGCGGCTGGCACCAGCAAAGCGGCGACAACATCGTTTGCCTGCCAAATAAGGTGGGAGTATCACTGATTTCAAATCAGGAACGGTTTGACGGGATCAACTTCTAACATCAAAAACCTTTTCACCACAGAGGACACGGAGGACACAGAGAAAAGAGAATATTATATTATTTATTATCTTTTCTGGGCTGCTACTGTCACCTAACAATGGTGCATTAATCAAAGTTTTATAAAAATACCCAATTTTGAATTCAAACCCAAACAAGAACATAGATCACAAATGCCCACAAAAATATTTTATATGATTTTCTCTGTGTCCTCCGTGTCCTCTGTGGTGAAAAAAAGATTTTATGAATAAACAAATCGAAATTACCGAAGATGACAGAAAGATTGCTGCATTTGCCGCGCTGGCAATTGTAATCCATGTACTGGAAAGCAGTTTTCCGAGCCCTGTTCCGGGCATCAAACCGGGTCTGGCGAATATTGTTACCCTGCTGGTGCTATTCCGCTATGGCTGGCGATTTGCGGCATGGGTCAGTCTGCTGCGGGTAACGGCTGGCAGTCTGTTGCTGGGAACGTTTATGTCGCCAACCTTTTTTCTCAGCCTCAGTGGTGCTTTGGCAAGTTTGCTTGCCATGCTGCTACTGTGGACAAGTATGCGCCCGTGGGTAGGGATGGCAGGTGTCAGCATACTGGCCAGTATCAGCCACGTCCTGGCTCAGCTACTAGTTGCGTGGTGGCTGTTCATCCCTCACCGGGGAATACTGGCATTAACACCCATGCTGATTGCAGCAGGCGTTTTTTTTGGTCTGTTTAACGCTATAATTGCATCCTCTATAGAAAAGAGACTTGTAAACACAGTATGAGCTACGCCGAACTATTCATTGACCAGGACAACAACAATGATCTTGGCATCACCCTGATTGGTGCAGCACTGCTACATATAGTGCTGATACTCGGGCTAACTTTCTCATTGCCTAAAAAACCAGCCAGTGATACCCCGCCTCAGCTTGAAATCACACTGGTGCAGGCACATACAGAGGAAGAACCCGACGAAGCGGATTTCCTTGCCAATGCCAGCCAGCAGGGTGGTGGGGACAGCGACCAACCTCTGCGTGCAACCAGCCCACTTCCCGGGACGTCTACAAATAAACAGTCAGAACCCATTTTTCGCCCTGCAAGTATTGCCAGTGAAGACATTAGCTCCAACGCTGACAAGGTGCTGGTGGCTGAATCAAAAAAACAGAAAACCATTTCTCAACCGCTAAAAAACAGGAAAAAGAAAACGCTGGAACAGAACCCATTAATTGGCCTGCCCTGGCAGATGAATCTGGACAACGAACGGGATCGTTTGCTGGCTGAAATATCCCTGCAGCAGCAGAACTATCAAAAACGACCACGTAAAAAATTTCTGACTGCGCGTACGCGTGAGTATAAATATGCATCGTATATGGATGCCTGGCGTGCCAAGGTCGAGCGTATCGGTAACCTGAACTACCCTGAAGAAGCGAAACGTCGAAACCTGACCGGCAGCCTGATACTGGATGTTGCCATCCTGCCTGATGGCAGACTGGACAGCATTAATGTCCGGCGCCGTTCACGTCATAAGGCGTTAGACGATGCGGCGATTCGTATTGTCCGTCTGGCCGCACCTTTTTCCCCCTTCCCGAAGAATTTTCGTGATGAAGTAGATATCATCCACATCACTCGTACCTGGAAATTCCAGCATGGAGACCGGTTGACCAGCCATTGAAATCACTTGCCAACCATTTCCTTATCGCCATGCCCCGCCTGCAGGACGAAAACTTTGCTCATAGCGTGACGCTAATCTGCCATCATGACGATGATGGTGCTATGGGGATCATCATCAACCAGCCACTGCCACTGAGTGTGACAGAATTGTTTAGTGATGCCGGGTTGCCGACTGAAAATCTACTGCATCCAAAGGATTCCATCTGGCATGGCGGCCCTGTCAGGCTGGATCATGTGTTTGCCCTGCATGACGCCAGCCATAAATGGGAGAACACATTACAGATAGGTGATGAGCTGCGCCTGACTACGTCAGCGGACTTTCTCGAAGCCCTGGCTGCGGGAGAAAAGGTCGATCATTACCTGCTGGCACTGGGTTATGCCGGCTGGGCATCGTCTCAACTTGAACTCGAAATGTCAGAAAATTCCTGGGTCTATGCTACTGCCAACAACCAGGTAATTTTTGAAACAGCTGTCGAGAAACGCTGGGAGGTAGCGGCCAGCCTGGCTGGTATCGATCTCAACAAGATGTCTTATTATTCCGGCAAGGCATGAATTCAGCCACCTACCTTGGCTTCGACTATGGCACCAAACGAATCGGCATAGCCGTTGGCAACACGGTATCGGTCAGCGCCACGGCACTCGACACCATTCAGGTTAGAAATGGCCAGCCCGACTGGGGACATATCACACGACTGATTGCCGAATGGCAACCGGATGCCTTAATAGTCGGCTGGCCAATCCAGATGGATAACAGTGACAACCCGGTGACGCCCAGGGCGCGACGATTCGGCAACCAGCTAGACGGTCGTTACAGCCTGCCGGTACATCATGTTGATGAAAGACTAAGCACGCACATGGCACTATCTGAAATACGCGAGGCAGGCTATAATAGCCAGCGCTCCAGTGGTCTGGTTGACAGCTACGCGGCCAGGGAGATCCTGCAAACCTTCTTGAATGGACTGGTTGGGAATGACAAAAAAGATTGATGTCGAAGTCTCTGCACTGCTAGACAAACTGGTCACCGATCTTACTCCACTGCTTACTATCAATCCCGTCGTTATCGGCATTCATACCGGTGGTTCCTGGCTGGCAGAAATTCTACATAGGCGACTGGCCATAAAAGAACCCTGCGGCAATCTGGACATCAGTTTCTACCGAGATGACTTCAGCCGCATTGGTCTCAACCCCGAAGTCAAAGCCTCAAACATCCCACAGGACATAAGTGACCGTCACATCCTGCTGATTGATGATGTACTGCAGACGGGGCGCACTATACGCGCCGCCATGAACGAAATTTTTGACTATGGCCGACCCGCCTCAATCCGCCTTTGTGTACTGGTTACAAGGAATGGCCATGAACTGCCCATTCAGGCTGATTACTGCGGCATGACGCTGGACCTGAGACAGGATCAACATATTAAGCTGGTCGGCCCGGAAAAGTTGTCACTGGTAGTGGGAGACCTGGCAGCCGGGGACAATCAATCATGAGGCCGCATCTGCAGTACACCAACAACGGCAAACTGCACCATTTCCTGTCTATAGAAGGCCTGCAGAAAGAAACTCTGCAACAGATACTCACCACCGCGGACAAATTCACCCAGTTTGGCCAGCGCGAGATAAAAAAGCTGCCATTGCTGCGCGGCCATACTGTCGTCAATCTTTTTTTTGAGAACAGCAGCCGTACCCGCACCACCTTTGAAATTGCCGCCAAGCGCCTGTCCGCAGACGTCATCAATCTGAATCCAGCCAGCTCGTCGACCAGCAAGGGCGAAACTCTGCTGGATACGATTAACATTCTCGAGGCCATGCATACCGACCTGTTTATCATCCGCCATGCAAAGAGCGGCGTGGCTGAACTGGTTGCCCGACATGTACCGGATCATGTGCATATCATAAATGCCGGCGATGGCCAGCATGCACATCCGACACAGGCGATGCTGGACATGTTCACAATACGCCAGTACAAGGGCCCGTTCAGTGAATTGCGTGTGGCAATCGTCGGCGACATCCTGCATTCACGCGTTGCGCGGTCACAAATACACGCCCTGAACAGCCTCGGTGTCCATGAGATTCGGGTTGTCGCCCCCAATAGTCTGCTGCCGTCGCAGATAGAACGGCTGGGGGTACATGCCTACAACGATCTTCAGCAGGGTCTTGACGGTGTCGATGTAGTAATGATGTTGCGCTTACAAAAAGAACGCATGCAAAATGCCTACATCCCCAGTGAACAGGAATATTTTAATCTCTATGGCCTGACAACTGAGAGCCTTGCAGCGGCGGCGGAGGATGCCATTATCATGCACCCCGGCCCCATCAATCGCGGACTGGAAATATCCTCGGAAGTAGCAGACGGCCCGCGATCAGTCATCCTGCCTCAAGTCACCAACGGCATAGCTGTCAGAATGGCGGTGATGGCGATGATCCTCGGTGGAGAAGGCAATGGCTGAGCTGATGAATATACATATCCGGGGTGGGCGAGTCATTGATCCTGCCAATAATATTGATAGTGTAAAGGATTTATATATTGCCAATGGCAATATCATTGCATTAGGCGATATGCCAGATGGTTTTACTGCAGATAAGACCATCGATGCCGTGAATCAAATTGTTTGCCCCGGCCTGGTGGATCTCAGCGCACGCATGCGTGAACCCGGACAGGAGTACAAGGCTACACTGAAGAGCGAGTGTGCCGCAGCCATTGCCGGCGGCATAACTACCAGCTGCTGCCCGCCAGACACCACGCCCATTATCGATACCCCGGCGATGGCCAATATGTTGACCCATCGTGGCAGAGAAATAGGCCTGACCCATATACTTCCGCTGGGCGCTCTAACAAATGCACTCGATGGTGAAACCCTGTCAGACATGCATGCACTGCATCAGGCAGGTTGCGTAGCATTCAGTAACGCTGAACATGCTATCACCAACACCATGGTCATGCGGCGCGCAATGGAATATGCTTCCAGCTTTGATCTACTGCTGATATTGCATGCCAACGATCCCTGGCTAAGCGATAATGGCTGCATGCACGAAGGCGAGATCAGCACCCGTCTCGGCCTGGCCGGTATACCGGAAGCGGCAGAAACCATTATTGTCGCACGTGATCTGGCACTCATCGAACAGACTGGTGTAAGGGCTCACTTCGCCCGTCTCTCCTGTGCACGCTCAGTCGATCTTATCGTACAGGCGCGTGATAGAGGCCTAAAGGTGACTGCTGATGTCGCCATACATCATCTGCACCTGACCGAATACGATGTCACCGACTTCAATACCCTGTGTCGGGTGATGCCACCGTTGAGATCAGAAAGAGATAAAGACAGCCTGCGGTCAGCCGTCGGCCAAGGCGACATCCAGGCAATTTGCTCTGACCATCAGCCGCATGAAAGAGATGCCAAGCTTGCTGCATTCAGCGAAGCAGAGTCTGGCATTTCAGGTCTTGAGACACTGCTGCCACTCGGCCTGAAACTGGTTCATGAAGATGTCATGGGCCTCAATACACTGATCGCCAGCCTGAGTTCCGGGCCTGCCGCCCTGCTAGGTATTGAAGCCGGCAGTCTAGGCATAGGACGTCAGGCGGATATCTGTATATTTGATCCTGATGAGGAATGGCTGGTAGACAGCGCAAAACTACTCAGCAAAGGCCGTAACACCCCGTTCAAACACTGGCCACTGAAAGGCCGCGTCAGCACCACCTTGCTCGCAGGCAGCATTGCCTATTCAAGAACTTAGAGAAATCGCCAAAGAACACTATGCTCTACTACAGGAATACTACTAAAAATGCAGATGCATAGTAGTAAACCATACCATCCGCATGTGATTGACATCAATTTGTCAGAATTTGATGCTAAAGTTATTAAACAGTCTCATACTATGCCGGTACTGGTTGATTTCTGGGCCGACTGGTGCGGCCCCTGCCATGTTCTCGCACCGAATCTGATAAAAGCGGTAGAAGAAGAACAGGGGCTGGTGCTTCTAGCAAAAGTTGAAGTAGATACAGGCGATAACATGAAGCTGGCTGGCCGCTATAATGTGCGCGGCTTTCCAACTGTCATTCTGTTTCATAAGGGTGAAGCTATTGATCGCTTCAGTAGTGCACGACCAAGGTATTTTATCCGTGATTTTATCCATCAGCACATCAAACATGATCATACCGGTTAGGGGCAAAACCATAAAAATATTCAGGACAAAAAGAATTGGCCTCCCCGCGTCCTCTGCAAGCACCACGAGAGCTACAAGTCTTTAGATTCTAAGATTTTCTCGCAGAGATCGCAGAGTACGCAGGGAAAGCAGTAGGATTAGCTAAGCTGTTCGGCTACTTTATTCTTTTACAAACAAATTCGATCCACATGACACTTAACACTGAAATCTCCAGCCTTGAACACATTGCTAGCGGCAAGGTGAGAGAAATATATCGTATTGACCATGAGCGTCTGCTGTTTGTTGCCAGTGACCGGCTCTCTGCCTTTGATGTCATCATGCCGACGCAGATCCCTGACAAGGGGCGCATACTGACCCGGGTCGCTGAATTCTGGTTTGAGAAAACCCGCCATATCATCCCCAATCATCTATTGACTACAAATATTTCCAGCCTGTCATTAAACCCGGCAGAGAAAGAATGGCTGCAGGGACGCAGCATGATAGTCAGAAACCTGAAAGTACTGCCTGTAGAAGCAATCGTCCGTGGATACCTGGTGGGCTCAGGCTGGAAGGAGTATCAGCAGACACAAAGTGTCTGTGATATTGCCCTGCCGGCAGGACTGAAAATGGCGGATAAATTACCGCAAAACCTGTTTACACCCTCAACCAAGGCCGCAGCGGGTGAGCATGACGAAAACCTCAGCTTTGAAATACTGCTTGATCAGATCGGCCGGCCGCGTGCAGAAGAAATCAGGGATGCCAGCCTGGCACTGTACCGTTTTGCAGCAGAATTTGCTCTGCAGCACGGGATCATTATTGCAGACACTAAATTTGAGTTTGGACAGGATGAACAGGGCAGGCTTTTTCTCATTGATGAGGCGCTGACGCCGGATTCCTCCCGCTTCTGGCCGGTAGCCAGTTACCAGCCCGGCAGCAGTCCTGAAAGTTTCGACAAGCAGTACATTCGTGACTGGCTGGAGAACACGGGCTGGGATAAAACAGCCCCCGCGCCAGCCATTCCTGATGCCATAGTCAGACAGACGCAGGAAAAATACAATAAGGCTCTTACACTGTTGACCACCAATGGAGAGCAACAGAGAGCATGACCGACGACTCTGAAAACACCCTGTTACCACAGGCCGCAAGTTATTTTCCCCTGCAGGATGGTATTTACGATGTCAGCCCCGCACTGAAAGACTTCGGCGTTGATCTCGGTAACACTGCAGCCGATCAGCAGGTGTTCCAGCTGGATGAAAATTTTACCGCCTATCGCCAGGTAAAACTCGATGCACGACAGGAAAGACTGTCAAAGTACTACCGCACGCAAATGCTTTCTGCAGAGGTTTTAACCAGCATTCTTCGCTTTATCATTGAACGCCTGACACTGGAACACCCCGACCTGTTTCAGCTGAATAGTCAGTCGGAAAAAGACATTGCACTCTATTGCAAACTTACGGATGAAACACTTATATTTGACCAGAAGCTGCGCTTTATAAAAGTTGAACGAAATGGGCCGGCACCCTCCCCTGACTACCATGATGCACTGGATGCGCTGGCCTGCCAAATACAGGAAGACCTGGCCATAATCAGCAAATCCCCTTTTGGTCGTGACTGGCTGGCCGCGGTTCACCTCTGCCAGGCTAATAACTGGGCAGCGGAAGAAAAAATAGGACAATCATTTCAATCTATACATGAACCTGTCGCTGGCATGCATAACAGCAAGCGGGATGCCGAGGCGATAGTTAATACCATTGTTAAGAAAGGCCCTTTCCTACGATTTGTCTGGGGTCTGACGCCTGAAGCCGAGCTGAATCAACACCCTCGCCCCTGTCTGTCATCAGCCGGCAGTAAAGAAAAGAAAAGACGTTTCGACCCTCACCACCCTTCCCTGTATTTTCGGGTAGAACGTCAGATATTATGGCCATTCCCGGAACAGCAGGCGGCTCTTTTCACCATTCGTACTTATCTAACAGACTGTAGAAAGATTCGAGATAACATAGAGCAAAATAAACAGCTGGTCTCGGCGCTTAATTCAATGACTAAAGAACAGTTAAAGTATAAATGCCTGAATAAAAATCGTAAGCCTGTTGTTGAATGGCTGACGGGCATATACAGCGGGAAGAAAGCAAACCAGACATTAAAAAAGGCAATTCACCACCTTTACCGTAAAAGATGATACCCCCGGCCATTGGGCGATTCGCCCCCTCCCCTACCGGCCCTCTACACTATGGCTCGCTACTGGCAGCCGTAGCCAGCCACCTCAACATCCGCTCAAAAAATGGAACCTGGCTTGTTCGTATTGATGATCTGGATCCGCCAAGGGAAGTGGCGGGAGCAAGTACAGAAATATTACATGCACTGGAAAAATACGGTCTGTACTGGGACAAAGAGGTCGTCTATCAGAGTCGTCGTAGTGAATTATACAATGAAGCACTGGCACAGCTAACAAAAGATGACCTGCTTTATCGCTGCAGCTGCAGCCGGAAGGAAATAATGAAACGTGGCGAAAGTTTTTACCAGGGCCACTGCCGAAAGGGTCATATACCTGAACGTAAACATTTTTCGTTACGTATCAAAACACCCGACCGGGCAGTCACCTGGATGGATCTGATTCAGGGTCAACAGATATTCAATCTTTTTGATTCAAATGGTGACTTCATCGTACAACGCTCGGATGGCCTGTATGCCTATCACCTGGCCGTAGTCGTCGACGATGCAAACCAGCAGATCACTCAAATCATCCGTGGCGCCGATCTGCTCACATCGACTCCGGCACAGTGTTATCTACAACAGCTACTCGGCATTCAGCCACCGCAATACGGTCATATACCTGTAGCAGTCAATGCAGAAGGTGCGAAATTATCCAAACAGACGGGTGCTAAAGCTGTATCGATAGTTGATCCGGCCAGGACTCTGTTTAGGTCTCTTCAGGATCTTGGTCAGGATCCACCAGGTGATCTGGAAGCCTCATCTATCGATGATATTCTTCACTGGGGGATGCAGAACTGGGTTTTGGGTAGTGTTCCTGCTGAACTTACGTTGTAAGTTTTTGTGAATGTTTTCACACTTCTTGGGTGAGTGGTTTTCTTTTTTGTACTTGTGCTAGCACGTAGCTGAAGGTTTCGTCCTTCATGGACGAGTTCATTTCTTTTATACGGATAAAAGAAACAGAACCAAAGAAAAACCGCCCCGATGTGTTGGCCTGCGGCTGCTCTGCGCGCTTCAGGCTGAACCGGGCGCGGTGAACTCGGGCTTCGCCCTCAGACAGGCACCGCACTTATCCGGCTCAGCCTTGCAGTGCTCGACAACCCAAAAGGGGATTGGAGATCAAAAGCTCAAGATCAAGGACGAAGGACAAGAATCAGCGTAGTGAAACTGCTTTTCTTCGTGATATAAACTTCTGGAACTTGCCATTTGGACCGACTACTTTCGAGACATAGCCGACAAAATAAGAAAATCACAGAATTCCTTAGATTCCTCAAAAGCGGAAGTTCACGCAGAGCGTGGCTTGTAACAAGGCTGTTGTTAATCTAAAACAGCGCAATGTTGGTATCTGTTTATCGCTGTTGAAATTTTTCTAATATTTTTGAGATCGCATCGGTTTTCGACTGATCTTTTGGGAATAAGTCTAACAACCCATGCTTAAAGTAACCAGAAAGTCCCTTTAAGAACACTTCACTTTCATCCAATTTTTTAATTTTATCAATAAAATATTCATTACTGGATGGAGATAAGATATATATTTTTAGCTTATAATCTTTAATTGCATTAGCTATAGCTTTATTTATATGCTCATCCCCAAATCCATAACCAATTATCAGTAATTTTTTGTCCAAACCAGATAATGCGTGTATAAAAATCTCGGCATATTTCGAAAGCAGGGGTTCCATTGCGATTTGTTCTTCTTTTTCGACACCAATAACATAGTTATTTGAACCGGACTGACTTAGCCATCCGTAAGATCCATGCAATTTAATATAGTTGATAGTGTTATTCATTAACCCTTGATTATTCTGTAGATCTTTTTCAGAGGGTGTACTTACAAAATCCTTTCTATTAAGCGCCATTTTCATATTACGGTGGTATTCATCCAAACACCTTGAAACATATGGATACGATAATTGTTTCGTTAAATTGGAATAATGCCTTTCAATAAACAGATCCTGATTAAGCGTGAAGAATAATCCTTTTTTTCCTTCCTGAAGCAAAAGATTACCGATAAATTCGTTGACCCCATATATGTTCATCGGGAATTGCGCGTCAACCGTAAATGTCCAATTCCTTACAATGTCGTCCAGAGTGTCATATGCACTTAGTATTGCTTCACTAATTGCGTTTTTCTCTTCGGTTGAATACTCACCGCTTATCACTTTATGATAAACGGATTCATAATTACAATCGGTATAAAGCAATTTTTTTAGATTAGGATGTTTCTGAATTTGGTCTAAGTTAAATATATGTGACCACATTTCGCTTGCCAATAATCCACCAACGTTTTTCGTAAAACCAGCACCCGTAAGAAGAATATTATTTTCAAATTCTGAACTCATTCATTTACCCATATAGCCAACAAATTGCGATGATGAGAATTTCCAGCTCGTCATAGTACACCTAATCATAAATGCCTGCTTTGTGTCGAACTGAGGCGATTAGAATTAATTTAAAAATGTCCGCTTCGGAGATATTTAAGTTAATTACTGATTTTTAGTTTTTGTCTACTAAGTCTCGTCAGCAGATCTTTTTGCCTAACCTGGTCACTCCAACACCCTCGGATTTCCGCTATCGAGACAGGCTGTGTGAAAACGTAATACCCGATATAATACCGTTATCATTTTAGCGGGGTTAAATATGAAACGTTTTGTTGAGGGTGAAAACCGAAATCAAAGTACGCTGTTTCCCGAAACCCTTGAAGACTATGTCGCTGAGGATAACCCAGTTAGAGTCATCGATGCCTTCATTGATGAATGTGATCTCGGTCATCTAGGCTTCCAGGGTGTAGAACCCCACGCCACAGGCAGGCCTTCCTATCATCCTTCCGTTATGTTGAAGCTCTACGTATACGGTTACCTCAATCGAGTCCAATCAAGCCGGCGTCTTGAGCGAGAAACTCAACGTAACGTTGAGCTGATGTGGCTAACTGGCCGTCTAACGCCAGACTTCAAAACGATTGCTGATTTCCGTAAGAACAACGGCAAAGCGATTCGTGCAGTGTGTCGTGAGTTCATTGTGCTATGTCGTCAGCTCAAACTATTCACTGAATCAATTGTGGTTATTGATGGGAGCAAGTTTAAAGCGGTCAACAACCGAAACAAGAATTTCACCCGTGGCAAAATGAAACGGCGTATGGAGCAAATTGAAAAAAATCTTGATCGCTACTTCGCCCAACTGGACAGTGCTGATCGAGAAGAACCCGCCATTGCAGAAATAAAAACAACGAGCATTAAAGAGAAAATTGCAGAATTAAAACAGAAGATGAAAGACCTAAAGATACTCGAAGTAGAAATGCTTGAAACACCCGATAAACAGATTTCGTTAACCGATCCAGATGCTCGTTCTATGGTAAGCGGTAGTAATGGCTCAGGGTTAATAGGTTATAACGCACAAGCAGCTGTGGATGATAAACACCATCTTATTGTTGCACACGAAGTAACGAATGTGGGCAATGACCGGCGGCAACTTTCAACAATGGCGAAGCAGGCACGTACAGCGATGGACGCCGAAGATATAGCGGTCGTTGCTGACCGTGGCTATTTCACAGGTGAAGAATTACTGGCCTGCCATGAAGCAGGCATCACGACTTATGTCCCAAAACCTCAGACATCAGGTGCCAAAGCAGCCGGACGTTTTGGAAGAGAAGACTTTCATTACGATGCTGAAGCAGATGAGTATCTTTGCCCTGCGGGCGAACGCTTGATCTGGCGGATGACTACAACAGAAAAGGGGCTGGTGATGCATCGCTATTGGAGTTCCAACTGTCTTAGTTGTTCAATAAAAGATAAGTGTACCCCTGCCAGAGAACGGCG
Organism: Gammaproteobacteria bacterium; assembly: GCA_036986095.1. Taxonomy (GTDB): domain Bacteria; phylum Pseudomonadota; class Gammaproteobacteria; order BMS3Bbin11; family BMS3Bbin11; genus BMS3Bbin11. The sequence goes on along the minus strand of BTQX01000021.1, from coordinate 3,467 downwards.
TTACAGACGCTGGGAACACGAAGCCGTTCTTGAAGCTGCACAGGAACGCTTAGATCGTGATCCAGGGAAAATGCTGACGCGCAAGCAAACGGTTGAACACCCGTTCGGAACGATAAAAGCCTGGATGGGTGCCACTCATTTCCAGATGAAAACACTCAAACATGTTAGTACTGAAATGAGTTTGCATGTACTTGCTTACAATCTGAAGCGTGTGATGAACATCCTGGGCATCAGACCACTAATTAGGGCAATACAGGCTTAATAGCCTGTATTTTTACCGCAAGATACAGTCTATTGAGCTTCTACCAGGCGTTCTCAGGTAGAAAAAGTTTAAGTACTCATAAACATGTAGAAAAAATGACACTAACAACCATCTGCGTAATAGCTTTAAGAGGCTTGTGGTAGTCAATACTGATCATAACGTCTGGCCTTTTGCGTTTTCACACAGTCTGGAGACATAGCAGTCTAAATAAATAAATCACAGAATGCCTTGGATTTCTCCAAAGCAGACGATTTGGTAGTGAGTAAAAATCTCGGCTTTCGGCCAGGAGCTGACATTCACAACACTGTTTGACCAAACCACAATTAGCAAAATCAGGCATTTGATTGTAGCCAGATTTCATAAGCTAATCAGTCTTCAGAACTGAAACTCCGGATGATATAGCCACCAGACTTCTCGTCATGCTCGAGGTCGAGTAGCTTTCGTGATTGCGCCTCCTCAAGCAGCTTGCCGAAGGTTTTGAAGCCGTGATATGCCTCGTTAAACCCCGGTTTGCGGCGTTTGAGGGCTTGCTTGATCATAGAGCCCCAGACCTTGTCTTGTTCACCGCGCTCCTGGAATAGGTCTTCGACCATCTCCATGACTAAATCGATGGCTTCCTGCTGCTTTTCCTCGTCTGACTGCTCAGCCGCTTTTGGTGATTTCCCTGATGCTGTTGTCTTCTTGGCCTTTTTCTGAGTTTTACGATGCTGTTTCTTTGTGCCACGCACGAGGTCGTCGTAGAAAATAAATTCATCGCAGTTCGCAATTAGCAAATCCGATGTCGCATTCTTAACACCTACGCCAATCACAACTTTATTGTTTTCACGCAGTTTGCTTACTAACGGCGAGAAGTCAGAGTCACCGCTAATAATGACGAATGTATCGACATGTTCCTTTGTGTAACAGAGGTCTAGAGCATCAACAACCATACGGATGTCGGCTGAGTTTTTACCTGATTGTCGGACGTGCGGAATCTCGATCAGTTCGAAGGCTGCCTCATGCATTGGCTTCTTAAACTCCTTGTACCGATCCCAATCGCAATAGGCTTTCTTGACTACGATATTGCCCTTGAGTAACAGACGCTCAAGGACTTTCTGTATATCAAACGCAGCGTATTTGGCATCACGTACTCCCAGTGCGACATTCTCAAAGTCGCAGAATAGAGCCAGGTTTTTAGTGTTGAGATTTAAACTCATGCTAGACCATACCTTATGATTTATCACATAGTATCAGCTAATGTTGGAAACGGAGGATAAAAATACCCCACCAATAATATTTGTAAGCTCAAGAAACAATCTAAGCGGCTACTTCCGGCCATGACCCGACCTTCGGTAAACAAAGAAAAACCGCCCCATCAGGCGGTTAATCGAGTTTCTGCTTACGGCCAGGAGCGGAGATTCAAAGTTAACGCATCTAGAAGTGCCGCGCATTTTTTTGCGCGTCCTTCCTGCTTGAATTGTTATGTTACAACTTAAAGAGGAACAACTTTATTTGCACAGGGTCCTTTTTGCCCTTGGCCAACTTCAAATTCTACTGCTTGTCCATCATTGAGTGTTGCGTAACTGCCTCCACTTTGAATCTCTGAATGATGAACAAAAAGATCTTTCTCGCCATCTTCAGGTGTAATGAAACCAAATCCTTTATCGGCATTGAACCACTTAACTGTACCTTTACTCATTTTATTTACTCATAATTGTTGGTGAAAAATAAAAACTATATCCGAATTCACCGGTTCGAATATAAAGTGATAGGTTTCTACAGCGATTTAGACTGAATTGGTAATTTTCGGTAATAGGTCGGATCGGCCTAGTACCTGAAAATCAATATTTCAGTATACATAGATTCAGAAAGGGGTGGAATAGTGGATAACCTTTATTGTCCGGTGTGGGTCGATAGCAGCCCACTCAAGCTTTGGTCTTTGACCTCCCATCCCCTTTTGGGTTGTCGAGCACTGGAGGTATGGGCCGGATTAAGCGCGGTGCATGTCTGAGCGATAGCGAGTTCACCGCGCCCGGTTCAGACTGAAGCGCGCAGAGCAGCCGCAGGCCAACACATCAGGGCGGTTTTTCTTTGGTTCTGTTTCTTTTGTCCGTACAAAAGAAATGAACTCGCCCATGAAGGGCGAAAAGCAAGGATTAATTCAAAAAATCGAATAAAAAAGAAACTTAGCTGTACGCGAACACAAAAAAGAGGGAAAGTCACTCGTCCACATAGGACGAAACACCCCCCTGATATCATTCAGGAAAACGATAGGGATCAGGTATCGAATTATCATATATAACAATCCTCATGTGATAAACCAACACCTGGCCCTGAGCACATATCAGAATACGGGGACGAGTGCGTACCCCTGTGCCTGGTAACCGATGGCGGAGATAAACCCGTTGCCTACGGGCTGGACTTCCGGGATCACATCGGCAGGCACGATGTCCATGCCCTTGAGTGCCACACCGCAGACTTCGCTGCGAATGCCCAGGGCCTTGAGTTTGCGTATGCCTTTCTGCACGGCGGCCACGTTACGTTGGTCCTTGTAGGAAATACCGCGGCGATCCCGGGTAAGAAAGGCGACGGAGGGGCCAATGAAGACGACAACGATTTCGGGTTCCACTCCCTGCGCACGCATCCCCTTGTCGGTTTTTTCTATAACACTGAGTACATGAGCCATGCGGCGAGCATCCTTGACATTGAGCATGAATACCGCTTTTGCGCTGCTCAGTCCTTGCAGTGCCTGAGTGTCCCTGGGTTTAGAAGCCTGTGGGGCGGCCGAGACAGCCACCATCGTCAGTAGTAACGTCAACAGGGTGAGTATCGAGAACAGAACATATTTTTTTGCAAGGTGCATTGCCTTCCTCCTTACGTTGTGGTTTCGTCCATTGCGTGTGAGCGAATATCCTCTAAAGTATAGAAAAAATCAACTCTGCCGAAAGGACGAAACGATCCCTCTGATATCTTTCTCGTCAAATGGCCAGCCAAGTTCCTTTTTCCCATTGTCATACAAAATCACTGGAATACGTAACAGATAAGACTGATATTTCTCAACATCCTCCTCAACATCAACAATGTTGACTTCGATTTCAGGAAAACGACGTAATATTGACAGCCCCTCGTCACACAACGGGCAGCCATATTTTGTATAATAGTTAATTTTCATCAAAGACACCTCAAGATGCACTGTCGAAAACAATCAAACATAGCCTGTTTTTTC
>BTQX01000020.1:0-17844 GCA_036986095.1 Gammaproteobacteria bacterium | reverse complement strand
GCGCGAATCTGCGTGAAGGCGTCATCTGGTCTCAGCCGGATACCGACGAGGCACGGGAAACAACGCAGGAAATGGCGGCAGATTATGTCCGCATGGCCTGCGCTGAAATCAAGTTCATGAGAATCCCGGAAGAAAACCCGGAGCATGGCACCAACAAACGCCTGCTGGTTGTCGGCGGCGGTATCAGCGGCATGACCTCAGCGATTGAGGCTGCCCGTGCCGGCTATGAAGTGATACTGGTTGAAAAAACCGGAGCGCTCGGCGGCATGGCGGCACAACTCTACAAGCGTGTGCCGGATCATGAAGACTATGCTGACCCTCAGGATACAGGTGTCGCTGAGATGATTGCTGAAATCGAGGCTGATGGTCGAATCACCGTCAAACTCGATTCCACTATCACCCGCACCAGCGGTGCCCCGGGTCAGTTCTCGGTGGATATCACCAAAGAAAGCGGTTCGACCAAGACTGAAAACGTCGGAGCCATCATTCAGGCATCCGGTTTTACTAATTACGACGCCAACAATCTGCCTCACCTGGGCTATGGCAAATCTGCTGATGTGGTTGATCAGGCAGGCCTGGAAGCACTGGCAAAAGCGGCTGACGGAGGTGCCATCAAGCGTCCTTCGGACGGCAAAGAAGTGACAAGTGTCGCCTTCATCCAGTGTGCCGGACAGCGCAGCAAAAAGAAAGGTGAACTGAGTTATTGTTCTGGCCATTGCTGCAACACCAGCATTAAACAGGCCATGTACTTCAAAGATGCCAATCCTGATGTTGATACGACCATCATCTACACCGACTTACGCACCCCTGGCAACGGCGAAGATTTCTATCGTAGCGCACAGAAAAAGCGCGTAATCTTTACTAAAGGTGAGGTCAGTGAAGTCGCCACTTCAGGCAGTGATCTGGAAGTTAAATTCAAGGATCTTATTCTGAATGAAGACGCTGTTATGAATGCCGATCTGGTTGTTTTAGCTACCGGTCAGGTACCAAACTCCGGTGTCAACATCGAAGCAGCGCCTGCCTCGGTTGATGAGCATGAAGCAGAAGCTGTCGAAAGCAGCGTCAACACCGAAGTCGATACTGGTGCTGTGCAGGAAGTCTCGGTGCTCAATCTGACTTACCGCCAGGGCAAGGATCTACCGCACCTGCGCCACGGCTTCTCCGATTCGCATTTCATCTGTTTCCCATACGAAACACGTCGTACGGGTATCTATACCACAGGCCCCGTGCGCCGTCCGATGGACATCGCTCAGGCAAAAGAGGATGCAACCGGTGCTGCACTGAAAGCCATCCAGGCAATTGAGAATTCTGGACTGGGCCGTGCGGCGCATCCGCGTTCCGGTGACCTCTCCTTCCCGGACTTCCGCAAGGAAAACTGTACCCAGTGTAAACGTTGTACGGTTGAGTGTCCGTTTGGTGCCATCGATGAAACTGAAGATGGCTACCCGCTATTCAATGAAGGCCGCTGCCGCCGTTGCGGTACCTGTATGGGTGCCTGTCCGGTACGTATCATCTCTTTCGCCAATTACTCGGTTGACACTGTTGGCGCTCAGCTGAAAGCCGTCGATATGCCGGATGAGTTTGATGAAAAACCACGCATGCTGGTACTGGCCTGTGAGAATGACGCTTATCCTGCCATCGATATGGCCGGCATGAACGGCAAGAACTACAGTCCTTACGTGCGTATCGTTCCGGTTCGTTGCCTCGGTTCAGTCAACACCATCTGGATATCCGATGCCATGAACAGCGGCTACGATATGGTGATGCTGATGGGCTGTAAGCATGGTGACGATTACCAATGTCACTTTGTCAAAGGCTCTGAGCTGGCCAACATTCGTATGAGCAAGATTGGTGACACCCTGCAGACTCTTAATCTCGAACCTGAACGTGTTCAGGATTATGAGGTGGCAATCACCGATATTGACCGTATACCCCAGCTGATCAATGAGGCGGCCGACGTCGTCGAAAACATCGGCATGAATCCGTTCAAGGGCTTCTAGGAGAAATCGTTATGAGTGACAAGAATGCTGAAATAATGCAGAAATACCACAACGACTTCCTCAAGGAAGTTGAAGCCAACGTTGAAGAAGGTGACTGGGTGCGCATGTGCATGCAGTGCGGCGTCTGTGCAGGCTCCTGCCCGCTGGGCGATGCCTGGGAACATTCCCCGCAGGAAATTTTCATGATGATCCGTGCCGGTAAACGTGAAGAGATACTGACCTCCAATTCTATGTGGATGTGTACCTCGTGTTATAACTGTATCGTTCGCTGCCCACGTGAGCTGCCGATTACCCATATCATGCACGGCCTGGCGAATTATGCGCACCGCCTGGGTATCGCGCCGAAGATGAACCCGACTCGTCGTTTTGCAAAAATCTTCTGGAACAATATTGCCAAAAATGGACGTGTAAACGAACTCAAACTTACCATCGGCCTGTACTTTATGGACGGCTTTGCTAGTGGTGTCAAAAAAGGCATGGCAATGATGGGCATGGGTATCGCAATGCTGAAGACAGGTCGCCTCAATGCGATGGGTCTGTTCATGCCCGGCGGCATCAAAGACAAATCCGGCCTGCACAAGGCATTGAAAAAAGCACGTGAAATCGAGGATGCCCGTAAGGGTCTCTCGTAAGGAGTCAGCAGAATGGCAAAAGAATACTCTTTCTACCCGGGGTGTACATCAGAGCGCAAAGCCTCGGCCTCCAACTACATGGTCTCTGTCGAGAGCATGTGTAACACACTGGATATAAAACTTAATGAAATCCCTGACTGGAACTGCTGTGGAGCATCTATAGGCTACGCTGAAGGTGGAGAACTACCCCGCCACGTCATGAATGCTCGTAATATGGCACTGTCCGAAGAAGCCAGCCCGGGTCAGGATATCGTCGCTACCTGTGCGGCATGCTGGCTGGGTACAAAAGAAACCTCTGAAAGATTGAGAGGCAGCGATGCCCTGATGGCAGAAACCAACGAAGCGTTAAAGGAAGCTGGTCTAGAAGTAAAGGCAGACCAGGAAGTGCGTCACATGGTTGAAGCACTGATTGAAGACCTCGGTTACGATGAGCTGGCAAAACCGGTCACCAAACCTCTGGAAGGCATCAAGATTGCCGGTTATGTTGGCTGTCAGACCAACCGTCCTTTTGGAATCGACGGTGAATCCTTCGAGAATCCCAAATATCTCGATAAGCTGGTTGAAACAGTCGGTGCAGAGCCGGTCGAAGCCTATGACCAGAAAGTGACCTGCTGCGGCGGTGCGCTGGCCTTCTCTGAGCCTGAAAAGTCCCAGGTTCAGATCAAGAAGATCATCGAATCTGCCTATGATCATGGTGCTGAAATGATCGTAACACCCTGTCCCGTATGTCAGATGAATGTTGAAGTCTATCAGGGCATGATCAACAAGACGTACAACACCAAGTTCAACATCCCGGTGGTGTATTACAGCCAGTTGATGAGTGTTGCCTATGGCAATTCAGCAAAAGAAGCCGGTCTGAATGGGAATATTATTCGTTCGAAAAAGCTGGAAGAGATTGCTGCGAAGTAAAATGCTTTACTTTTTGAGAAATAAAGAACCCGCTTTATTGCGGGTTTTTTGTTTCATTCCTATAGCCAAAACACAAAGTCGGCTTACGCTGCGCTAAGCCGACCTACTGCAATAATGTTTCTTCTCTGTGATCCTCCGTGTCCTCTGTTGTGAAAGATTTTCAGTTTTTTGAAGACTCAGTCACTAGCACAACGAAACCCGATCGAGCCGAAAATGCTTTTCCCACTAACAGGTGGTTTAACGTTTCGGAAGGAACTGCGTAGATTCAACTTATTTTCATCCCATGAGCCACCGCGGACGACACGTTGTTTACCGCTTGCGGGGCCAGCTAGGTTTCCTTTTGCATACATTCCGCTGATGGCATTTTTTCCATACCAGTTTGCAGTCCATTCACCGACATTACCATGCATGTCATATAGCCCCAGTGCATTTGCCGGTCGGCTGCCAACAGGCCAGCTTCTGTCCTCACCACAGCCATCGGGTTCATCTCCGGCTGATGTCAGTGTGACTCCATCATCAAGGATGGCATTTTTACAGCCAACATCCTGCCCCCACGGGTAACGGCTTTTACTGCCTGCGCGGGCGGCCTTTTCCCATTCCGCCTCGGATGGCAGGCGCTTACCCTGCCATTGGCAATAAGCGACGGCTTCACCCCAGTCAACGCAGTTCGCCGGATAGTTGTTTCGCTCAGCCAGTCCAATATTGCAGTATTTGTTTCTTTCAAAGTCTTTCGGTCGGGTACATTTTCCGGCCTCGATACATGCAGCATATTCAGACACTTTTACTTCGTATTTATCGATCCTGAACTCAGGGACATTGACTGCGACGCCACCCTGCACCGCTTCGTCCTTTTCACAATCTGCGTCGTTGACTGAGCAGCCCATCATGAATTCGCCTGCCGGCACGGTCACCATTTCTGCTACTGCAGGAGGTACAGGCAGGATCCAGAACACGGTGAACAGGATTAGCATGCCGAGAAGCCTGGATGTCTGTGCACTGATTAAATTTTGCATTTTTTACTCCTGGCTTTGACTGACATCGGGTGCCTGTGTTAACGCGAACAACAAACCCTTCTCCACCCAGATCTTTACCTTGATGCCTTTTGCATAGACGATGAGTGGTGCCTCACCTTTCTCAAGCTGTGGAAGTTGGCCAAACACTTCGGGCAGATACTGTGTTTGATACAGGGTCTGCAGATTCCGCCCCTGCTTCATCCTGAGTTGTGCTGCCGTAATACCCTGCAGCGAACAATAACGACCACCGATCAACTGCATTCCTTTGCCTGACACCATGTTGCTCTCTACCGGCATAAATTCCAGTTTTGAAAAATAGCCTCTTATTGCATTAATCGTTTCTGCTTTGACTTCCAGAGGTTTTAGTTTCAGGTGATTTTTCACCACCTCTTCAGCTATCAGGCGGGGCATATCTTTCGATGCATCCCATGGAAACTGTGACATCATGAATAGCGTCACCACAGCAACGAAAAACATACCGACAGCCGCCAGATTGCGGCCATAATATCCACGGCGCTGACTCTCTTTTTCAGTTTGTGTGTTAATCAAACTTTCCAGTTCAGTCAACTGCGGGCCGCTAAGTTCGACCTGCCTGAAATACTGATTCAACTGTTGTTTCAATGGCTTTTTCATGCGACCCCCCTCTGCTCCGCATCTGCCTCGGCCTGTAAACGTCTACGCAGCCGGTGAATGCGTGATAACAGTGTGCCGCGTGAGATTTCGAGTTTCTCTGCGATCTCCTGCATGCTGAAACCTTCGACCGCCCAGAAATAGAGCACTTCGCGGTCCAGAGCCTCAAGATCTTTCCACAACAGTGCAAGATCATGGCTTGCGATGACCACGTTCTCCAACGAGGACTCATCCAGACTGACTGGCGTGTGGTCATCGATGTTTTCCTGCGGGAATGACTGTCGGTGACGATACATATCGATGTAGCGATTTTTCATTATCGTGCGAATATAGGCAGCACTCTTTGTCATCCTGTCTGCCGGTTTGTTCAGGCTGGTTTCTATCGCGCTTTGCAATAAATCATAGGCATCATCCTCATCTGCCGTCAGGGTGTAGGCGTAGTGGTAGAGCTTTTGCAGATTTTTCCGATCCAGCTTCATGTGATTTCTTTATCAGTCTTCCATAATCCTTACCCAGCCTTTTTCACTCATACCCGGGAGAACATGCTGAACATCTGCTCCCTTCTCCAGCACACAATCTACTAGATGTTCGATACCCTGTGGAACGACAAGTTCCTGCAGGATGATCCATTCATCCCTGTTAATACGTTCTATTTCAGGATGCCTCTGCTGCCGGTATACTAGAAGGTAATCTTCCTCAGTCAGCGCGGCAACTTCTTTCACAGGCTCATTGCCCTGATGGCTTTGCCATATATCAAAAACCGGATAGGCTGTGCTGAGGGAAGATAGTGCGCGACTACGCACCAGACTAACAGATTTTTCATTATCGGGTGACAGGGAAACTAACGACAGGTCATACATCGGCTCATCGTCAGGGGCGTAGTAAGCAGCATGATAAGACCATTCAAGACGGGCAAGATCGGGCAGATAGATAAAGTCAGTAAATGCAGTATGCTGGGTGACCTGATCTACCAGAAAATCCGGAAATGCCCGCCCATAATTATTAAGATCAGAATCCAGCGATGGCGATGCGACGACAAAATCATTCGCCATCATATTAAAACACCGCTCACCGAGAATTTTTTCTATTACTGGATAAATATGCTGCAATGCTCCCTGTCTTGCCCCGATGCTGTTATTTCGATAGATATCCATCGCCACAAGCCCCGGTAGACGAATATTTTCTTTCAATATCGCACTGAATTTTTCAGCTGCGAACCCTTCTTCAATGCTTTTCAAATCCAGCATTTCTGAAAATAATTTCTGGCAGGTCTGGTGATTTTTCATCTCACGACTTCCTGTGCAAGAACAGACAAATCTGTAATTGAAGAGACTATCCGGTCAGCATACTGTGCTTCCTGAATCAACACATCAAATGAGGGGATATTATTATCCCATTCAATCAGTGTCGGCCTCTCACCGCATTGCTGGACGAAGAATGAATACAAATCCCATACTGCATTCGAAACACGATTATTATGTGCATCAATTAAATATTCACCCCTGTCTTCATAGCCAGCAAGGTGAATCTCCCTGATTTTGTCTGCGGGCAGGCTTTGAATAAATTCCCTGGCATCAATGCCATGATTAATTTCATTGACATAGGCGTTATTGATATCAAGCAATATCCCTGAACCTGTCCTGTCACTCAATGCCTTCAGAAACTCGGCCTCGGTCATTGTTGATTCGCGGTATTGCACATAAGTCGAGACATTCTCTATTACCAATGGTCTATCGAGAAAGTCCTGAATCTTCATCACACGTTCGCCTATGTGCTGAAGAGATTGTTCAGTATAAGGGAAAGGCAAAAGATCATGATACTGATGACCACCGTACTGTGTGAAGCAGAGGTGGTCAGAAATCCAGGCAGGCTCAAAATTTTCTACCAGCTTTCTGATTTTTTCAAGGTACGCCATGTCCAGCGGATCGACACCGGCTATGGACATCCCGACGCAATGAAAAGTAACCGGGTATGAAGAACGAACAGTTGCCAACTGACGAGGAATCAGGCCTCCTTCGGCCAGATGATTATCGGCCAGTATCTCAAACCAGGGCACCTCCGGCAGCCCCTGAATAACTTCAGGGATGTGTTGTCCTCGCAGGCCAATTCCTGCGCCCGCCGGAGTCATTTCTGGCATATCGGCAAACTGTCCGTGCATCATTAATTTATTTTGCCGGCTTGACCATTGCGACCCTGCCACCGGTAATCTTGGTGCAGGTGCCTTCAGGAGTATAGACCCATTCCTGCGCACCATTATCGGATGTCGCCTTGCCTGAACAGGCGTGCTTCCCATCCAGCGCAGCACAGTCATTCATTCCAGCTTTGGCAATTCCGGCACATTTTTCCCAGTTTTTCGGCTGATCCGGAACAGCATAGGCTGAACCCGCTGCCAGTGATGCACCAATGGCAAAAATACCAGCAAGAGTCGCCCTTGTGATTTGCTTTGTTTCTTTATTCATAATGTCTCCTTGTGGTTATTAATCTTCAGGGTGCACGTAAAAGCACCTGTATATAGAGACGAATGAATTAGGAGTTTGATTGCACAGTCATAACAAAGGGCTAAACGTGGGCATTTCCTGCAGGAAGGCTACGCCCTCCATACGGTCACGAGCACCGAAGTGTGGCAATCTCATATCGTATAACCAAGCAGTTAGAGATTGCTTCGTCACTACGTTCTTTGCAATGACGAATAAATCAGAGTTTCCCAGGTAATTATTGTTACTATTGTTCGATCACGAGGAGACATAAGTACGGTGAAACAAGTGAGGTGTCATAAATGCCTGTGATACGTAAGCTGATGTTGCCAGTCATCCTGGCACTGCTGGCCTACGCTTTCTGGCTCAGTTCTGATATTAAGCAAATCGCCGCCGGTGTCGCCATTTTTCTGTTTGGGATAATGGCCCTGGAGGATGGCTTCCGGCGTTTTTCAGGTGGTTTTCTGCAACGCTTCCTGCACCACTCGACCAATCGGATGTGGAAAGCACTGAACTTCGGGATCATCACCACGACGCTGATGCAATCCAGCTCTCTGGTATCGGTACTGGTAATTTCCTTTCTCTCTGCCGGGCTGATCCAGCTTGCGGCGGGTATCGGTATCATTTTCGGTGCCAACCTCGGGACCACTACCGGTATCTGGCTGGTGGCCGCTTTCGGACTAAAAGTAAACCTCTCTGCCTATGCCATGCCGATACTGGCTTTCGGCATTGTGATGATTCTGCAGAAAAATCCGACATGGAAAGGCGTAGGCTGGGTACTGGCAGGCGTCGGCTTCCTGTTCCTGGGTATCCACTACATGAAAGAAGGCTTTGACGCCTTTAGTGGAAGCATCGAACTTTCCGCTTATGCTATTTCCGGCTTCAGGGGTATGCTGCTATTCATATTGCTTGGCATCGTCGCCACGGTAATCTTGCAATCCAGCGATGCGATGCTGGTACTTACGATTACCGCACTTGCGGCACAACAAATTACGTATGAAAATGCTCTCGCCCTGACAATAGGCGCCAATATGGGGACGACCGTCACCGCTATACTTGCTAGCCTTGGTGCAAATATCGCGGGCAAACGTCTGGCTGGGGCCCATCTGATCTTCAATTTGATTACCGGTCTGATTGCCATCGTCTTCATACAGCAGTTCCTTATTGCCGTCGAATGGATCAGCGATACTATGGGTCTAGCCGGTGACAACTACGCACTCAGAATTGCCATTTTCCACAGCCTGTTCAACCTGGTTGGTATATTGCTAATGCTGCCGTTTGTGAACATGCTGATCAAACTACTGGGGTGGTTGCTACGAGAACCGGAAACAGCTTTCAAAAAACCGAAATTCCTCCATGATGCTGCACTGGAATCGCCGCTGGCGGCCCTCGAAGTAGTATATAAAGAGTCGGAGCGCCTGTATAACCTGGCCACACGTGTAATTGCGCACGGCATAGGCTGGCAAAAGCGTGTCATGCTCAGCTCAGATGACCTCGATGTCCTGATAGAAAATCGGCAAATGCCGCCTTCTGAAGATATCGACGAAGCCTATGAAACACGCATCAAGCATGTTTATTCTGCAATCGTACAATTCGTCATCCGGGCACGCGAGCGTATTACCGGTACATATGGCGAAAACCTGATGGTCTATTCTAACGCCGGACGTGACCTTGTCACGGCGATAAAGGATGTCAAGCATTTGCAGAAAAATTTGATGCACTTCATTCATAGCGACAACAAAGTGATGCGTGATGCCTATAATCATTTGCGTAAACTGATTGCCATGGTCATACGCAGGATCCAGCAGGCACGGGAAATGGATGATCCAACCGAAGCCATGCTTATACTGGACCACGCACTATTGCAGATTGAGGAAAGTACAATGAGTACTGCCAACCGTATCGAACCCCTGATACGAAATCACAGCATTACTGCTGAAATGGCTACTTCATTGATGAAGGACACCGAGTATGCTCACCATGCCTGTCGCAGTCTGATATCCATGGCCAAAGCCCTGTTCACCGGCAGAGATTCCACTTCTTTGCAACTGGATCAAAACCTTGAGCTGAACAAGGAAGAAATGACTGCCATTCTTCAGAAGGATAACCAGGAATCTGAGCACCGGGATACAATAAAATGAAACTGAAAAAATTACTGGATCGCATTACGGAACTGACTACTGCTGAACGGGACATCCAGCTGGAACAACGTAAGCTTTTAAAAACAACACTCAAACAACTCAGAGATAAATGCAGGGAACTGGAACAGAATATCAACAGCGAAGGCGATGTAGGCCTGCGCAAGGAACTGGAAGAAAAACTAAATATCATGACCACACAGCGCAGTAAGGGTCTAGCCCTGTTAAAAGAACTGAGAGATTCACCGAAAGCTTCCTGATCAGCAGTTTTCAGAAGTTGTTTTGTCGGCTTACGCTGCGCTAAGCCGACCTACTGGTAATAATTTTCCATGCTGCCAGCTACGATTGCCAGGGCGACTGCTTCACAGCCCTTGCAGCACATCGGTTGGGCGTGATGATTAATCTCTACATATAAATCCAGACCCTCTGGCACTGGCTGGCCACAATGAAAACAACGGATGTCCTTATTTGATTGCCGATTCATGAATTAATAGAGGCATCCTGCGCAGCTGGACATATTTGCAAGTAGCATTTGATCTATATCAAAGTGCATATTCACCAATTTGCGTAGACTTTGCGAGTTTTGGGTCAAACTAGGCTGATATCTTGTCATTAATACAATCGGCTGGCATCATTGGTCAGGAAAAAGACTAATAAGTATATTATAATATTCTTTTTTATGACTAAAAACCCTATTATTCTTAAACGACCCGAACAATCAGTTGAGAACAAGTATGCAAGAAACCTACAACTACAAAGTGGTACGTCAATTTTCCATCATGACAGTAGTCTGGGGTATCGTCGGTATGCTGGTCGGCGTCATTATTGCCTCTCAGTTAGCCTGGCCTGTCCTGAACTTTGATGTTCCCTGGCTGACATTTAGTCGATTACGCCCCTTACACACCAATGCCGTGATCTTTGCCTTTGGCGGCTCTGCACTTTTCGCGACCTCTTATTATATTGTGCAGCGTACCTGTCATGCCAAACTCTTTGCACCCGCACTGGCTGCTTTTACATTCTGGGGCTGGCAACTGGTCATCGTACTTGCTGCGATCACTCTTCCAATGGGCTACTCTACTGCAAAAGAGTATGCTGAACTGGAATGGCCGATTGATATTCTCATCGCCGTGGTCTGGGTCTCATATGCGATCGTTTTCTTTGGCACAATCGTCAAACGAAAAGTCAAACACATATACATCGCCAACTGGTTTTTGGGATCTTTCATACTGACTGTAGCCGTGCTTCATATCGGTAATAGTGCGGCACTGCCCGTCAGCCTGCTGGGTATGAAATCCTACTCAGCCTATGCCGGCGTACAGGATGCCATGGTGCAGTGGTGGTATGGGCATAATGCCGTAGGCTTTTTTCTGACGGCCGGTTTCCTCGGCATGATGTACTATTTTATGCCTAAAGCCGCTGGCCGCCCTGTCTATTCCTATCGCCTGTCGGTGGTACATTTCTGGGCACTGGCTTTTACCTATATCTGGGCAGGCCCACATCACCTGCTATACACTGCATTACCTGACTGGACACAATCGCTGGGCATGATCATGTCCCTGATTCTGCTTGCTCCCAGCTGGGGCGGTATGATTAACGGTATTATGACCCTGTCAGGTGCCTGGGACAAACTGCGTACTGACCCGATTCTTAAATTCCTGGTTGTAGCAATCTCCTTCTACGGCATGTCTACATTTGAAGGCCCCATGATGGCCATCAAAACAGTCAACGCGCTCTCTCATTACACAGACTGGACTATCGGGCACGTACATGCCGGCGCCCTGGGCTGGGTTGCCATGATATCGATAGGATCCATGTATTTTCTTATTCCCCGTCTGTTTGGAAAAACCAGGATGTACAGCGTTCGTCTGATTGAACTCCACTTCTGGATTTCTACTTTGGGCGTTGTTCTTTACATTGCTTCAATGTGGGTTTCGGGTGTTATGCAGGGTCTGATGTGGCGTGCGACAAACTCGGATGGCACGCTCACTTACAGTTTCATTGAGAGTGTTGCGGCTATGCATCCATTTTATGTCACCCGAACTATTGGCGGTCTGGTATTCCTTAGCGGCATGTTCCTGATGGCATACAACGTCTGGAAAACGGTAACGGCTGATGATGCTTCTCCGGTAGATGCAATCATCCCTGAACCGGCTATTGACACTTCTCCGGTAGATGCAATCATCCCTGAACCGGCTAATTGAGGAAGAGAAGAATAATGTCACTTCAAGCAAAAACTGAAAAAAGCGTTCCTCTTTTGATCATCCTGAGCATCGTTGTTATTTCCTTTGGAGCGCTGGTTGAAATCGTCCCACTGTTTTTTATGAAATCAACCACAGAACCCATTGACGGCCTGAAGCCTTACACTGCCATGCAGCTGACCGGGCGTGATATCTATGTCCGTGAAGGATGTAACACCTGTCATTCGCAGATGATCCGCCCATTTCGGGCTGAGACTGAACGTTACGGTCATTACTCGCTGGCCAGCGAATTCGTCTATGACCGGCCATTCTTATGGGGTTCCAAACGTACCGGGCCTGATCTGCATCGTGTAGGCGGCCGTTATAGTGATGAATGGCACCGAATTCATCTTAATAACCCTCGCGATGTAGTACCGGCATCAGTCATGCCGGGTTTCCCCTGGCTGGCAAAAAACAGTGTGGAAGATTCAAACATTGCAGAGAAAATGAAAACTCTGAGAATACTGGGTGTCCCTTACACTGATAAGGATATCAGCGGTGCCAGTGAAAAACTGAAAGGAAAAACTGAGATGGATGCAATGATCGCCTATCTGCAGAATCTCGGCACTACCATTCCACTGGGAAGATAAAGAACATGGATACTATCGATTTTCATGGCTACTGGACCCTTGCACTCCTGCTATTGTTTATTGCAATAATAATCTGGGCCTGGAGTGGTAAACGTAAAGAAGAATTTGATGAACTGGCAAACTTGCCTCTGGATGAGGAAAAATTTGCACATAAAGTTGAAGAAAAAACATCAGGGGAAAAAGACAATGCCTGAATATGATTTAATGACAGATTTCACCAACCCAGCATGGGCATGGTTTATCTTTATCGTCACTGTCGGCGGGATCTTCTGGTGCTTTTATTTGCTGATGTCGCAGTCAAAACTTTCAGTAAAAGAAGGTGGCGACAAGATTCAGTCAACGGGCCATATATGGGATGAGGATATAGAAGAACTCAATACCCCGATACCACGCTGGTGGATGCAGCTGTTCATTGCTACAAATATTTTTGGCCTGGTGTATCTTGTACTTTACCCGGGCAGTGCCATTTTTGACGGCGTACTCGGCTGGAGCCAGGTTGGCCAGTACAATACGGAAATGGAAGTCGCTGAAAAAAAATACGGTGAACAATATGCCAATTACCTGAAGCAGGATATTGTTAATCTCGCAAAAAACAAGGATGCCATCAAAACGGGCGGGCGACTATTCAGTACTTACTGCACACAGTGCCATGGCACAGACGCAGGTGGCGGACCGGGCTTTCCTAACCTGCGTGATAGCCGCTGGCTGTGGGGTGGAGAAACTGAGCAGGTCAAGCAGACTATTAGTGCTGGCCGCATGGGTACTATGCCTGCATGGGGTGCAGTATTAGGTAAATCTGGTACCAGGGATGTCACTGCCTACGTCTTGTCATTAAGCGGCAGAAAAACCTCCGGTGACCTAAAAGTAGGGGAAGAGAAGTTCAAACAGCTCTGTGTTGCCTGCCACACGGCAGAAGGAACAGGCAACATCGCTTTAGGCGCGCCTGACCTGACAGATGACAGCTGGTTATACGGCAGTTCACGCCGCATTATTGCAAAATCTATCAGTGAAGGCCGCAATGGTCGCATGCCGGCATTTGGTGATTTTCTTGGTGAGGGTAAAACCCATCTGCTGGCCGCCTATGTCTATAGCCTGTCACTGGAAGAATAATCTCAGCTAGACATTAAGGGCACCGCTATTAATTCATGAATAATCATATTGATTCCTAAACCTGACATACCCAGAATTAATAGAGGCACCCTTTAGATTGACATGACTGTTATCAAAAATACCGGACAATGTCCGGTATTTTTTTCAGTCACATGGAGTAAAATTTTGTTCACCTGATAACACATTCAAAGGCTTATGTTATGTCTGAAAAAGAAGAGATCCCGAAAATACAGCGTGTGGTTGCCGTACTGTGGCCATCATTTCTGACATCTGGGGTAGCGATGATCCTGTTTTACTGGGTTTTCTCTCCTGGCGAAGTGTTTCCTGAACTTGTCGCCAGTGGTGTCAGCAATATGGCATTTTACTCTGTCACCTTTCTTTTTCTGTGGCTGACCACGCTCACATCCTCCCTGCTGTCTTGCTACTTCCTGCGCCCATGCAGTCGCTGTAATGATTAGTACAGAATACAGATTCTACTGAAGACCAGATTTCGCTTTTTATTTTTAAGAGAAAATATTCATGTCAGATAATGACAATACGCCGGTAAAACCCGAACAGGATTCCCTGTATGCCAAACGTGAGGAAATCTACCCACGCGAGGTGCATGGGATTTTTGCCAGTTGGCGCATTGCAATGGTGTTCCTGACACTGGGACTCTACTATATCCTGCCCTGGATAAACTGGGGCGAAGGTCGTCAGGCCCTGTTATTTGACCTCCCCAACAGAAAATTCAATATCTTCATGATGACGCTGTGGCCGCAGGATCTTATCTATCTCTCTGCATTGCTCGTTATTGCTGCACTGGGCCTGTTTCTGTTTACATCCGTTGCCGGCAGATTATGGTGCGGTTATGCCTGCCCGCAAACAGTCTGGACCGAAGTTTTCATGTGGATGGAGCGCAAGATAGAAGGCAGCAGACCGCAGCGTATGAAACTTGCCAAATCACCGTGGAATTTGACCAAAGTGATAAAAAAAGGTGGCAAGCATCTGGCCTGGATACTCTTCTCGCTGTGGACAGGTTTTACTTTCGTCGGCTACTTCACTCCCATCCGTGATCTGGCTGCAGCCATCCCCAGCTGGGACCTGGGACCCTGGGAGACCTTCTGGATATTCTTTTATGCATTTGCCACCTATGGCAATGCCGGCTGGCTAAGGGAACAGGTATGTATCTATATGTGCCCTTACGCACGCTTTCAGGGTGTCATGTTCGATGATAACACCCTGATTATTTCCTATGATGAAATACGGGGAAATCCTCGCGGGGCGCGCAAGCGCGGCAAAGAAAAACCCGCCGACAAGGGTGACTGCATAGACTGTGGCCTGTGTGTTCAGGCCTGTCCGACCGGTATCGATATTCGGGATGGCCTGCAGTACCAGTGCATAGCCTGCGCTGCCTGTATCGACGCCTGTGATGATGTGATGGACAAAATGAGTTATGACGCCGGCCTGATTCGTTACACGACGCATAACGAAGTCATCGGCAAGGGCCGGCATATATTCAGACCACGTATTATCATTTATTCGGCTATTTTGGCCGGTCTAATCATTGCCATGCTCTGGTCACTCGTCACCCGTATTCCGGTAAGCCTCGATATAATGCGCGACCGAAACATCCTTTATCGTGAAGCACCAAACGGTGATCTGGAAAACGTCTTTAGTCTGAAGATATTGAATCAGGACAGTAAAGCTCACAGCTTCGTCATTTCACTGGAAGGCCTGCCCGGTGCCGTGCTAGACCCGGATCAGGCCGAAACACATGTAAACAGTGGAGATATCGTCAACACCCTGGTCAGAGTACGGGCCCCTGAGGATGTCATCAAGGATCGTAGTACCAGCATCACCCTGCGTGTCACCGCAACAGATGATGAAAAAATGACCGATGAAGAGGATACCCGCTTCCTTGCACCTGCTGACTGGTTCCAGAAATGATTCCTCAACAGAACGAACAAGTCACACGTCCCTGGTACCGGGAGCCCATGGTATGGCTGATCATCGCCATCCCCCTGTCATCCGTCATCTACGGCACCTTTTTTCTCATCGTCTCTATCACCTCATTTGACGGTATGGTAGTTGATGATTACTACAAGGTAGGCAAACAAATCAACCGGGAGTTGAAACGGGACAAAGCGGCCCTGGCACACGGCCTGACGGCACAGGTGACGGTTGAAAATAAAACGGTGACTGTCTTCATCCTGGCAAACCAGGACTATACCGCACCACCAGCACTTGAAATCAGGTTTTTCTATTCCACACGCGCTGATATTGATAAAGAAACGTTTGTTGAACTGATATCGCCGGGAATCTACAAAGGTAGCATACCTGAACTGGAAACAGGTCGCTGGAATGTACAGATTGCCTCCGATGACTGGCGCCTGCTGGGTTCGATGCGCATGCCCGATGAGAGAAAGGTAGTTATAAAGCCATTAAGGAAATAGGACTCAAGTTTCAAGACCGAAAATAAAACCATTCACCGCAGAGGTCACGTAAGAACACAGAAGATGGCTATATTTTGCCCGAGTGTTAGCCGTAGGCTTTGTTCTAATTATCAAGCTAAATGTTGGGATTTGTCTCCCCAAAGGCTTATTTGACGGCGGAGACAATCCATGTGGTGCCTCTCATGCACAGGGTTTCGCCTTGCTTCATTGCATCTGCGACCTTGATTACCTCATTGATATAGTCCGAGCGAACCGACTCTTCCAGTTGCCTGACGAGCGCCATAACGGGTGCAGCCAAATCCGATATCGCCTCCCAATAGGCGCGGCCATCATCAACCTCAATGACATCGATAGCCATCTCTTCCAGTACGATATTTCTGAAACCTGCTGATGTGAGGACATCTTGCAAACGCTCTGAATCCGAAAAAGCAAATATACCGGGGGTGCCGGGAGGTGGAACAGGGATGTCCATGTACTTGCTTAATGTCTTAATGAGCACACCCACAAATGGATTTTTCTCCGGGGCAGCCCAGCAGGCCAGGCTAATGCGCCCATTCTGTTTCAGCGCCTTATGGGCAGCAGCGAGGCAGGCCTGCGGTTCTGGCATAAACATCAGGCCCCAGCGGATGGTCACCGCATCAAACGAACCTGCTGTAAAATCCAGTGTCTCAGCATCGATACAGTGGAACTCGATATTACCGAGATTCATTTTTCCGGTTTTCTCGCGGGCGATGGCAAGCATTTCGTCAACCAGATCGGTGCCGATGACCTTGCCGGACTCACCAACAATTTGTGCCGCCGATATCGCAGGTTCTCCCGTGCCCGAGGCAATATCAAGCAGCCTGGAACCGGAGGATATTCTGGACAGTTCAAGCATACGTTCAGTGACGGGTTGCCCCCCCTTTCGCAATAGTTCATCACGCCGTCGCCAGCCTTCGGCAGCTGATGTCCAGTTACTACGTTCTCGTTCTTTTAATTCGGATTTGTCAGGGTTTTCCATATTTTGTCTCTCTTTGAAAGTGGTTTTTTATATTAAGGAACCTCTGATTAATTATGCCATGTCTCTGCGAGACCTGAAGCGTGCAGCTACAAAACGTGCTTCGCAGCGAATGGCCCGGTCCTTTGCAAGAAGCACAATGCCGTAGATGTGCGCTTCAGGCCTCGCCCTGCGGGGCTTACAGGCTGATTCACACTCAGCGTTGCATCTTTTCACCAGGCCCAGGCATGCTTTCAAAGCTGCGCCTTGATTGTGAATCAGCCTGTAAGCCAGAGATATAGCATAATTAATCAGAGGCTCCTAAAGTTCAGCTAGATTTCGGAATTTGGTTTGCTGAGGCTGGTTTGAAACCATTCGGCAGAATCTGTCTTGCATATTTGTTTGTGTCGTTTTATTTATCATACGTGCAATCAACTATCTATGACAACAAATGGATCGAGCCTGGCATTAACAGGCCTTACAAAAGATCTTTACCGAGTACCACTAGAACACATTGAAACCTGAAACTAATTTCAATGCTCTTTGGTTGCCCGGAAATCAACCCCCGGAAACCTCTCTATCGTCAGATCGAGATTCACTCTCGTCGGCGCCAGATAGGTCAGGCTATCTGAGCCGTCACGTGCCAGATTGTTCGATGCCTTCTGCTCCAGGAGTTCAATCTCCCGCTCATCATCGGATT
>BTQX01000019.1:0-18047 GCA_036986095.1 Gammaproteobacteria bacterium | reverse complement strand
TCCGCCTCCAGCACAGCCAGGCTAATATGCTTCCCAACATTTTCCTCAAATCCTGGCCATTTTTGGTAAGCAGCAAGCTTAGCTACAATCGTGTCTTTCATCTCAAAATCGGACAGACCCTTTTCGTATAATGCCGCTGCAGTTTCATACAGGGTCTTTACATAGAAACGAAAGCTTTCGATTATCTTTTTGTCTCCTGTGGGACCGTGCCCTGGAACGTAATGCTTAAAATTCTGAGTGATGAGTTTATCTGTCATTGCGATGGTGCCGCGAAACGTGCCGTCATCAAATCTTGGAATCCGTATGTTGGTAACGTTGTCCCCGGTAAATATGACAGAATCTTCGATGATTTCAAACATCGCATCTGTGTAGCTGTGGGCGGCAGGCATGATATGAATGCGTAATGTCAGCCCGCCGATTTTAAATGTATCTCCATCGGCCAGTGTGTATTCTGGAATCACAGCGCGTGTTCCTTCTGTTGCCCCTTCAGTCAGCTTACTCATTAGCTTTATCCATGAGTCGGCTTCAGACTCCTTCGCCCTTCTGATCATTTCAGTGTGGGCATAGAACTTCGCTTTCGGGTAATTCTCCCGTATGGCCTGATTTCCGAGCCAGTGGTCACCGTGTATATGGCTGTTGAATACATGCGTGACAGGTTTATCGGTCAATTTCTTCACCTGCCGCAACACCATGCGACCGGATTCAAGGCTAGCGCCCGGATCAATAATAACAACGCTGTCCGATCCGATAATTATTCCCGGGTTATTCATAAACCCCAAATTCTGCGGATTCGGCGGCTGGGTCGGACCAAAGATAACATGGATGTGATCAGCTACCTGTTGTGTCCTGTAATCAGGTACAGGAGTCCCCGCTATTGCACTAAATGAAACAAATACAGGCACACATATTAATAAAAAATTTTTGTTCATAACAAACCTCAATTTATTCTTCGGCGCCAAGCTCTACAGCCCGTCGCTGCCTTTTATCCATCTGTTCCGGCGCATTATACCGTTCCAGACCGGCCATCCAGTTTCGTGTTTCATTCTCGACTATATCAACCAGCATTTTAATATGTCCGGACTGTGCATTCAGCGCGGAAATATATTGGAATTTTTCACCGCCGGCATTCAAAAACAGGTCTCTGTTATGTTCCGCCACCTCTTCCAGTGTCTCCAGACAATCCGCCGCGAAGCCCGGGCAAACTACATCAACTGACTGAACACCTGATGCAGGTAGCATACTAATTGTTTCGTTCAGATAAGGCTGCAGCCAGGGCTCTCTGCCAAAGCGTGATTGAAAAACTACCTGCCAGGCAGCATCTTTCAGCCCCAGACGGTCAGCAAGTAGCCGCGCCGTTTTCATGCATTCACAATAATACGGATCACCTGCACGATGATAGCGCTGCGGCAGGCCATGATAGGACATCAATAGCTGCTGCCCCCTGCCGTTTTTCTGCCAGCTTGCCTCTATGCTCATTACCAGGGCGTCTATATACGAAGGCCTGTCATGGTAATGCATGGGCATGCGTAGTTGCGGCAGAACGCGCCAGGATTTTAAAATCCGCGTGACTTCATCAAAAACAGATGCCGTAGTCGTTGCGGAATATTGCGGAAACATCGGTATGATAAGTAAATGACGACAATGCTGCTGACGAAATTCATCCATTACATCATGGATAGCTGGTTTCCCGTAACGCATGGCTAGCGCGACAATGAATCGCTGCGGAAAATGCCCATCAAGCTCTTCCTGCAGAGCGGATGCCTGGGCCTTTGAATGAACCAGCAGCGGCGACCCTTCCTCCTGCCAAACTGAAGCATAGGCACGCGCCACTTTACGTGGTCGAAAACGCAGGATAAATAATTGCATAACCAGCCACCAGGGCAGGCGGGGAAATTCAACGACGCGCGGGTCAGACAGGAATTCATTAAGATAGCGTCGTACCGCAGAGACTGATGTATCATCCGGTGTACCCAGATTGACCAGCATGACCCCGACCATTGTCTGATTGGCATGTTTAAAATCTTCTGCAACGGCAAAAGGAGGCATGGTGTGAAAATTCCAGTAGTTTGTGCAAGGATAGAGAATTCTACACGCTGAGAACTGACAATCCCACACAGACATGGCAAGGTTTTATCAGGAGAGGAAAATTATGTATGAAAAATGCAGTACTCAAGCTGGAAACAGGGGTCTGATGACTGCCATCGATTCACTGTTTCGGCTTCTCCCTCACTTTTACAATGATCATGACATTATGAAAAAAGGGGCTGGCCTGAATATCTACGGGCGTGGCCTGATGCAAATGGTGCCATTATCGGTAATTCTCAGGGGCCAATATGGCTGCCCTACGCAATGGTGCTGAGCCGGTTAACGCAGTACTGTGTGATGAGATCAGGGCGGAGTAAAACCCAGCGCTAATAGATACCTGCCTTGCCGGCTAAATACATCATTTAACCAAAAATTTCACCTACTACCAGCATCATCCTTTACCTGTAAATTACCTCCAGGCTGAACATCTATACAACCCAAACAGCAGCAAACCGTCCAATTCGACACAATTTGGCCGCCCCTTTGTCAGGGTTAGGCCACAATTTATCTATTCAGACTTGCATTAATGACACTTTCTCATTAACACTAGCGTGTTCACTGGGCAACAGTGAGACAAAAAACTACCCAAGTTTTTACCTACATAAGGAGTACGCCATGAATGCTATGAATGCACTAGTACTGCAATCCCCTGAGATGCCTGCTGAAGAGTATGCACATCTGAAAACCTACTACGATGAAAAGTATCAGGCAATGTGGTATCACCTGGATCCAAAACCTCGTCCCTGTGTTACCTGGCAATTACTGAATGACCTGAAGCAGTTTCACCGTGATCTATATTCCGTCATTGACCATCCGGGCGGCCCTGCCATCAAATACCTGATACTCGGCTCAAACTCGCCAGACGTGTTCAATCTCGGTGGTGACCTGAAACTGTTTAAAGAGCTGATCGAAACGCGCAACCGAGAGACACTGTTCGAGTATGGCAAGGCATGTATTGACACCATGTACCCCCATCATATCGGACTCGAACGCGACCTGACGTCGATCACCTTGCTGCAGGGTGATGCACTGGGCGGTGGTCTGGAAGCCGCATTATCCAGCAGCGTGATTATTGCAGAGAAAGGCATTAAGATGGGCTTCCCCGAAATCCTTTTCAACCTGTTTCCAGGCATGGGCGCTTTCAGTTTTGTATCGAGGAAGCTGAATGCCCGCATGGCGGAAGAAATCATCCTGAGTGGTAAACTCTACCAGGCCGAGGAATTTTACGAGATGGGTCTAATCGATGTACTGGTCGAAAAAGGTGAGGGTCAGCGTGCCGTATATGACTATATCCGCAAGGAAAACCGTTCCCGCAATGGAATTACTGCTCTGCGCGCCGCTGCACGACGCGTTGAGCAGGTGACGTATGAAGAACTGGTCGACATCGTCAGGATATGGGTCGATGCAGCGCTTAAGCTCGAGCGAAAGGATTTACGCATGATGGAACGGCTCGTCGCCCGACAGGCAAAATGTGTGCTTAAAGCGACGGCCTGATATTGAGAACATTAACTGGCTGAGTCAAGGTTCATGGCATGACAGGAAAGTCCTGTGATATGGCTTTCCTGGTTGTGAACTAGGGAGCCTCTGATGTGTATGCTATATCTCTGGCTTACAGGCTGATTCACAATTGAGGCGCAGCTTTGAAAGCATGCCTGGGCCTGGTGAAAAGATGCAACGCTGAGTGTGAATCAGCCTGTAAGCCCCATAGGGCGAGGCCTGAAGCGCACATCTGCGGCATTGTGCTTCTTGCAAAGGACCGGGCCATTCGCTGCGAAGCACGCTTTGTAGCTGTACGCTTCAGGTCTCGCAGAGACATGGCATGTGATCAGAGGCTCCCTATCTTTTAGCTTCCCGGCGATGGCGGGCGAACTCAATCAGCATGAGTTGACTGCTGTCGAATGTATGCTGAATTTCCCCGAGTAACTCCGTAGGCCTGTTTGCAGTCATCTCAAATGGCTTGAGTTGCTTAATCTCTATACACTGACTGACCAGTTGGTAGGCTCCGAATTCACTCGCGCTGCCGCGCAGGGCATGTGCTGAATCCTGCAAGGCCGGATAATCGTGCTCACTGACCGCACGACGCATCTTCTTTATCAGCTGCTCTGCATCACGGCCGAAGCTTGCCACCAGCTCTTCAAAAAACTCGATACCTGATCCCAGTCGCAGTAGTCTGCTGAGTACTTTTTTATCGACCAGGAGATCTTCCTGCATCAGCGCCCTGTGATGTTGGTCGGTGTCGGTGAGCACTGATTCAACCGCCATTCCACTTACATCCCTGCGTGACAGATGAGCAATGGTTTCCAGCAGCCTGCGTGATTCAACTGGTTTGGTCAGATAGGCGTCAGCGCCTTCTTCCTCGCAGCGTTTTAATGCTGTCTGAGTCGCATCTGCAGTCAGGATAATGACCGGTACATGTCGCTCGATATCCATGAAGCGGGCGACTTTCATGGCTTCCAGTCCACCCATCTCCGGCATATTCATATCAAACAGCATCAAATCATATCCAGGCTCGAATTCCTCGATGGTATCAACCGCTGCCAGACCATTGGGCACGATGGTGACCTCATGTCCAACGCCTTCAAGGATGCCGCGCAGTACCTGCTGGTTGGTTTCGTTGTCTTCCGCTACCAGTATATGCAACTTGCGGGCCTGCCCGTCCAGCTGGCGCTCGTAGTGCTCTGTGAGCGACACGACGTTATCCGGAACCGCATGCTCGGCACGAGCCGCATGCAGGGCATTATATAACAGGCGACTGTCTGGAATACCATGCAACACGGATGAATATCCTTCGCCTAGATAATAGAGGTCGTTAGATTCGTCCTGATGCTGCAGCAGTACCAGCGAGATGCTATCCAGCAACGGTTCGGCACGTACCACGCGGGCGAATTGCTCGGCAGCGACATCCAGTATCAGCTGTTCTATCAACACAACGCTGAACGGCTGGCCGGTCTCACTCGCTGAGATCAAACTGGCAAAGGCTCTGGCAGAAGTTTCCTCAGTCTCCACGACCATGTCCCAGCGCTTGAATGTAGGGGAAAGCGCGCGCTTCGTCGCATCTGATACCAGCAGCAGAGCACGTATATCTTCCATGTGTTGTTCGGGACTTTCCTTGCTGTCCAGTTTCACGGCCAGCGGCACCTCTACCCAGAAGCAGGTTCCCCTACCAAGCTGGCTGTCCAGTCCGATAGCACCGCCCATCAATTCTACCAGCTGGCGCGCGATCGCCGTGCCCAGGCCTGCCCCACCGAAGCGTCTCGTCGTTGAAGCATCGACCTGCTGGAAGCTCTCGAACAGAGTTGTCTGATCCTTTTCTGCGATGCCAACCCCGGTATCTTCTACCTCAAAGCGCAGCCGGACATTTTCACCTGTCTGGCTAACTGGCGACACACGCAGCTCTACACTGCCATTAGGCGTAAACTTGATGGCATTGCCTATCAGGTTGATGAGCACCTGGCGTAAATGAAAGGAATCACCACCCAGTATGAAGGGAGTACTGGGGTCGATATGCGCAGAAAACTTCAGCCCTTTCGTACGGGCCTGGTGGACAAACAGATTGACCGTATCAGAGACAAAGCTATGTAGATCAAATTCAACCCGCTCGATGACGATCTTGCCAGCCTCGATACGGGAGAAATCAAGTATGTCCTCAATCACGCCAAGCAGAACGCCTGCCGACGTCTGGATGCCGTTTGCCAGTTCCCACTGCTTGCGAGACAGCTGGGTATCCATCAACAGGTCACTCATACCGATAACACCGTTTAGCGGCGTACGCAGCTCATGGCTCATATTGGCCAGGAACTTGCTTTTTGCCCTGCTGGCATCCCTGGCCTGAACTATGGCATGATGCAGTCGCTTAATCAGGAACCCCAGATAGAACGGTATCAGGGTCAGCATGATCAACATGGTAATGCTGAAGTTCGTAGATGTCTGCCACAGACCGCCGTACCACAACACGAGTGAGAATCCAGTCAGGCTCAGCAGAGTTGTCAGGACGAGATATTTCAGGCCATAGCGGAAGCCATAACCAACGATGACCCAGAGATAGACAGCAACTAGTGGCATACTCCCTTCACCCGTCATATACAGGATCAGCGAGACCGCTGCGATGTCTGCAACGGCACCAACTACGCGACGCAACCTGGAGATTGCCGGGTATACAAAGACCGACCCTAATAGCAGTATGGCGATCAATATGTAAGCGATGGCAATGGCAAGTATCTGATCATCATGCTGACCACTGCCTGTAAACCACGGCGAGACCAGGTATAGAGAGATTATCACACCGATTGTTGCACGGTTGAACACCGGGCCATGTTCGGCTTCACTGAATTTCTTCAGATAGCGTGTAGCAAACGTATTGGGTAATCCATTATTCATTGTGCTGGACGTAAAACCTGTTACTCTGAGCACTGGCCAGGGTGCTGGAACTGAACCTAATCATCACTGAGTTCATCCCGGATTTGCCTGACCTTTTCGAGGTTACCAAGGAATACCTCGACAACATCGGGATCCATGTGAGAGCCTGATGCATTGCGTATATAGTCCACGGCATCTTCCATGGGCCATGCTTCCTTGTAGGGACGCCGGGTGGTCAGTGCATCAAACACATCGACAACGGCCACGATGCGCCCAGCCAGAGAAATGGCGTCGCCCATAAGGCCGTTCGGATAACCCGTGCCATCATACTTTTCATGGTGACTAAGTGCGATCTCTGCACCAAGATTGATGTAGCGGGATGGACTATCCTTGAGGATCTCATGACCAATGTCAGGATGCTCCCGCATTATTTCAATCTCCTGCTCGTCCAGTGGCCCTTCCTTCAGAAGAATGCTGTCAGGTATCCCCACTTTACCAATGTCATGCATCGGGGCGGCCAATTCTAATTCTTCACAGTCACGCTGTGACAGCTGCAACGCTTCGGCGAGCAATCGAGTGTAGCGTGCTATACGGAGAACATGATTGCCGGTTCCTTCATCCCTGTATTCACCAGCCTTCGCGAGCCGTAGCAGCGTTTCACGTTCACGTGCCAGGATTTCACGGGTTCCCTGTGCGACCTGCTCTTCCAGCCACTTTGCCCGATCGCTGATGATTTTCTGCTGTCGACGCAGCGTGAGCAGGTTCTTGCAGCGCGCCCTGCACTCGTACTGGTCAATTGGCCTGGTCAGGAAATCAGTCGCACCAGCATCCAGGGCCTGGTAGCGAACCGAGCGGTCCTCGACGACTGTCACGACAACAACAGGCACATCACGGCAGGCGCTGATCGCCCGGATCTCTCGAATGAATTGTATACCATCCATGACTGGCATCTTGTAGTCCGTCAGGATCAGGTCTGGCGTGCGGGAATGGATACACTCCAGCGCATCGATTGGTGAAGAAAACACCTCGACATCAACATTCGAGTCGATGTCTCTGATAATCTGCTCAAGGATCTTCCGACCAGTGCTCTGGTCATCAACAATGACAACAAGAGAATTTTTGTCAGGCATAGAATCTCTCACTAAGGTTCGCTGGGTCAGTTGCAGTTATTTTCCTGTGTACTGGTGTCTTATAACGAAGTTTCATACTACAAAAATATGCCATACGCCAGCCTTTTTTCGATATTATCATACAGACTCAGGTCAAAATAACCGGCAAAGACTTTACGATCCTTGCTATTAAGGGCACCTCTATTTATTCATGAATAATCATCTTGAATCCAAAATCAGCCATCTCTGCGTTAAGAATCTTCGCAATAGCTCGCTATTACGTGCGTTTCTTGCCTTGATCTGGCAGATTTTGAATCCAATCTGTATTATCCAGAATAAATAGAGGTGCCCTTAAATCATGGTTGAATATCCCTTCAGTCCAGAATATATGGCTTCAGCGATGATTACGACCCATTATGAAGCATACTAACCAGGTAGAAAAAGTAATGTTTCATCACTAATCAGTGCCATTTTTACCCACCAATCTATCTTCAAAAAATATGAAAAAGGCTATTTTTCTCGACCTCGCGACCATTGGCCCAGATGAGCTGTCACTGTCACCGCTGGAGGAATTACCCCTGTCCTGGGAGTACCACAAGTCCACATCACCTGTTGAATTACACGGTCGCATCAAAGATGCTGAAATCATTGTCACCAACAAGTGTAGACTAAATAGTGGCGAACTTTCCCACGCATCTCAATTAAAGTACATCTGCGCCGCCGCCACTGGTTTCAACCATATCGATGTTGATGCTGCAAACGTAAAAGATGTAGCTGTTTCAAACGTCAGAGGCTACGCAACGCCCTCAGTTGTTCAACATGTTTATGCACTGATTCTCGCCCTGTCGACAAGGCTGCTGGACTATAATTCTGCTGTTAGGAATGGAGACTGGCAACGCAGCGAAAACTTCTGTCTACTAAACTTTCCAATCGAAGAAGTTTCCGGCAAGACGCTTGGCATCATCGGTTATGGAACGCTGGGACAGGCCGTTGCGAAAGTTGCTCCCGCGCTGGGCCTTGAAGTACTGATCTGCCAGCACCTGCATGGTGAGCCGGAATCGGGACGACTGGAGCTGGACGACCTGCTTGCCCGCACCGATATCATAAGCCTGCACCTGCCGCTGGATAAACGAACGACAAATCTGCTTGGTGAACGCGAGCTTTCCCTGATGAAGCCGAATGCTCTGCTGATCAATACCGGTCGTGGTGGCATCGTCGATGAGCTAGCACTGGCTGATGCCCTGCGACAAAAACGAATTGCCGGAGCAGGCGTTGATGTACTGGCGACAGAGCCTCCTGTTGATGAGAATCCACTGCTAGATGCAAACATTCCAAACCTGATCATCACTCCGCATACTGCGTGGGCCAGCAGGCAATCACGGCAGAGGCTGGTTGGTCAGATTGCAGATAATATCAGGTCTTTTCTTGCTGGTGAGATCGTGAATCGAGTTGGATAGACCCGGGAGGGAAGGGGAAAGGGGAAAGGGGAAAGGGGAAAGGCAAAAATGTGCCTGTTTTAGCTTTTCTTTAACCTTTAGGGCACCTCTATTAATTCTGGATAGGTCAGATTGCATTCCAAATTGTTCATATCAAGGCAAGGATCGCACGTAATAGCTAGCTATTGCGAAGATTCTTAACGCAGAGAGGAACGATTTGGGATGGAAGATGAATATTCATGGATTGATAGAGGTGCCCTTTCCCCTTTCCCCTTTCCCTTTCCTTCTAAATTCTTTGCAGCGAATGGCACGGTCCTTTGCAAGAAAGCACAATTCCGTAGACGTGCACTTCAGACCTCGCCCTACGGGGCTTACAGGCTGATTCGGTAAGATTTCTCTGTCTCATCAGTTTGTTCAGTCTCTGCAGACATAGAATGCCCTCCAGGCTGGATAATTGATCATACTATTTAGCGATCCTGTACTTTACGAACCGACATTCTGGCACCAATCAAGCTGGCTACCAGTATCGCGGTGTAAAAAATGCCAACAACGGCCTCCATGTAGGCAAGAAACTGTGCAATGGGGGATGCTGGGCTAATATCGCCATAACCCAGCGTCGTCAGCGTCACGAAACTGAAATATGAAAGAGCTGAAAAATTTTCATACCAGGGCGCCTGTTGCAGTCCATTCAAGGCCTCGGGCACGGCTTCGGCAATCAGTAGATACATTAATGCCCAGATGAGGCCCAGTAAAAGATAGATACAGATTGCTCCGATAATCTTGTGTCCGTCTATGATACCAGTAAATAACACCTGACGGGCCGCAAGCCAGGTAGCCCAGATAAAGAAAGCAAGCAACAGCAACAGATGAATGTAATTCAGCCCTGCCGATTCAAGAATCAGGCCGATGATGACAACCACAGTTATCGCAGCGAGCAGGCCCAGCCCTGTCCAGTACCTGCGCTTAGTCGCCCTGAAACTCCATACACCTATCGCAATCACCACCACTGTTGAAGACTGTACCAGCCGCTGTCCAAAACTTAATTGTAACTGCTCGACTATTGCGCCTAGCAAAAGAAAAAATACCAGTGCAACCAGTAGATAGACAAAGTTATTTTGTTCAGATATTTGTTTCAAGCTACCGCCCTAATAACTCAATCTGATGTTGTAACCACCAAACTTTCGAATATTAATGACACCCTTGTCGAGAATCAGATACTGTCCCTTAATCCCCAATAGGCGTCCATGGATCTCATGTGTATTGTCGAAATTTAACGAGCTCACTTTCTCGGGATATTCCAGTACCGGGAAATGAATATCCACCAATTCTGCATGCAGCTGCTCTATCGTACCTTCTTCCTCCTCGTTGACTAATGATTCAATCGAGGGTTTCATAGTCTCGAACAGCTGATCCCGTAAAGCACGCAAATCAATTGCCTCCGGCTCACCTCTCAGCATCTTTCGCCAATCGGTTCTGTCAGAGACCTGTTGCCGCAATATGTGCTCCAGTTTACCCGAGAGTAACCGCGTAGCCACCCTGAACACCGGCAAGGCCTGTGATGCCCCCTGATCTATCCAGCGAGTCGGTATCTGGGTGCCTCGCGTAATACCTACTTTAGCCGCCGATGAATTGGCCAGGTAGACTACATGGTCCTGCATACAATGGGCTACACCCCATTCCTCATCGCGGCATGTTCCTTCAGCATAATGGCAGGTCTCAGGCCGTACAATACAGGTGTCACATTCCGGCAGGCTACGCATGCAGGGAAAACAATAGCCCTGGGCAAAACTTTTACTGGTCTTTCGACCACAATGGATGCAATAAATCAGTCCCTTGTACTGCAGAGAAATATATTTTCCAATCAGGGGGTTGAGGGGCACAACAATCTTGTTCAACGGCAAGCCGTATTCCACGGGATCAGCTAGATGAGATTTAAGTTTGCGAAGATTGCCTTCGTGATGCATAGGAGTATGTAAAACCTGGAAGTTTAATTGCTCCGGTTATATCACAATAACCCTGGCGTAAAAACATCGCTGAATGCCGTGTTACATTGAGTATGAATGAAGCAGGGGAAAACCAGATATTCGAATTTGGCTATCAGAAGGCTATCAATATAACAAAGACCAGGGTCCCAGCCAGGGCGCTCAATAGACCAACCAGACGATGACGCTTATCCTTGATCAACATTAGAAAACCTGTAATTGAAAGTATAATCAGGGCTATGCTTGCGATGAAAGCATAGGTGGCAAATGCAAAGCCGAGCTTTACCTTGTGCAGATCGAGGAAGGACTTGAAAAATGTCACCTGTTTCACTCTGACGATGACCGTGTCTGGTTGTGACTTTCTGATCATTGCCTTAACCCTGGAACTGTCAATATTCCATGAGATATTTCTATCGCCATTATTTTGGGTTCTTATTTTCGGGATGCTACTAAGTTTCAGTGAAATACCTTTGCTGGCAAACTGTGATGCCACACTACGGGTCAGGTCATCGGTTGCCAGCGTATACCCACCCTTTTCCTGGTAAGCCCAATCGATGGATTTCTTCCCACCCGTGATGTCAACAGCGTACAGGGCACCGGTGACGAAGAAGACAAGTGCCATAGGCAACAGAAAGCCACCGAGCACCACATGATAAAAGCGGAGTGTTTTAGCCATGATAACCCTTTCAACTAAATCAGTTGTTTACTTCAGAAACAAAAATGGCGACCCCTACGTTGGGCAGGGATCGCCATAAATCTGTTTTTGAAACTTATTAAGGATTGAATTGAACGGTGATGATCGCCTCCTGATAGCCCGGTGCGTTAAAACGCATTCTCATCAAAGATGAATCATCTGGCCCGTCGTCAGAATCAAGTGTGCTAAAGCGAACATTCCCACCCGGATCGGATATTGAATCCTGTGTATCATTGAGATCACCAAAATCAAAATCTGTATCTGCGACAGTAGACATGGTAACTTGTACGGCTGCAGGGGGATTCAACTGCGCAGAAAACGCAAACTGTGCATCGTCCGCATCTTCAAAATCATCGACACCCTGCGACCCCGGTGTCCAGACATGACTTCCAACATTATAAATTAAAGCAGCATCAGGATCATCATCACCCGAGATTACCATTACTGCTGAAATTGTGCCCCCTACGGCTGATGTCTGTGCATGGGCAGGTAACGTCACATGGTCAACGACGGGTTTAATCCAGTTTTCCGGGGCATTTTTACCCATAACCACTGCACCGCCAGCTGCCATAGCACCCAGCGCACGGCGACGATTTTTGCGCAGTGTTTCTTTTTCATTAGCGGTATCCGTAACCGCCTTTTTTGATTCTTTTTCTGACATATCAACTCTCTCCAGTATTGTGTACAAATAGCACTAAATATAACAGCACTAATATTAATATATTTCTTATGTGGGAACTGTCTCTATTTTATATAGAACTTTTTATATAGAATTCCTCTCGTGAGATGCTGTCACAAACCAACACGTTTTTCAAGCATAATTACTGATTTATACCGACGTTACGTCAAAAAGTTGAGGACTTCAGCTGGGCTGTAAGCTTTAGTCAGAATTCTCTAGTGCTTTGCAAATGTGGCAAGTAGCTTCGAATAGGCAGGCTTCACTATAGTTTCGGCCGCATCCCGTATCATAGGTGTAGCCTCGATCTGCTTGCGTTCAGTATCCGGTTTGAAGGTGTTTTGTCCGCCTACTTTTGCATTCTGCACACAGACTGCCTGCATTTTTTCGATTTCTTCCGGCGTCGGGTTGATAGAGAAGGCCGTAGCCAGGCTGGTCGGCACCTTGTCGCGAATATCCGTATAATCGAGAATCACTAAAGAAGTAGAGATCATTGCAGCCTTGCACATTTCCGCCAGTATGCCTGCCGCATATTCTGGAAATGACAACTCTGAGTAGTAATCAACCTTTCCGAGTAAAGCATTATTCATGCTTGCCCAGTATAGACTTTTCTCCTTCCCGCCATCTTTCTCGATGAGTGAGATCATTTTTTTTCGCCTCATCCATCCTGGCGGCTTACCAGCCAGCGCAACTAGCACCTCGACCGGATCTCTGACTACAAAACAGCCAGGGACATTGCCATACAGTCGGTTCAACATTTCTATATGCAGTATTTTCCAGCTCGACCATTTGATAATCACTTTCTTGCCCCCCCCAAGAACATGAGAAAAAACTGCCAATAATGTACGGATTGAATTTAGTTTTACATGCTCCGGAGTATCAAAGGGGTCAAGAAAGATGTCAGAAATACACTGTGGTTCTGACAATACGATACAATAATCAAGCACCCTAAACATTTCCGATACGAGTGTGGAACCTACCCTTGACAAATGATATATCTGGCCTGATAGTGTGACGTCCGGGAGCTTCATTTTCTGTAACTCCTTCATTGTGATGTACACTTTCTCGTGGCACTTATTGAGATCCCAGTGAAGAAATTTTTCTTGTAATCTACAACTAGGAAAATGTACCAGCTCAACTAGAGCTTCACCTTTTTGATACTTGATATGGGCAGGCAGCCATCCATCCCTTAAATCAAAATTATTAACATCAAACTTTGAATTTAATTTTTGATTGACTTTCATCTTAAATAACAATACTTTTATTGCGTGAATTTTCTATCATTTTACTGACTACTAATAATACAGGAATATACAATGTTTGGAATTGACTATCTCATCTCCCCAGTAGACTTTGAACACTTTCGACAACACCATTATGGCAAGAAGGCTTTGCTAATCCCCGGCGATGAAAACAAATTTGCCGACTTTTTTGGCTGGGATGAAATCAATCACCTCGCACGCTATAGCCCTTTACAGGGAAAATCGACCAAGCTGGTGCTGGATAAACAGCACCTGAGTCTGGATCGCCTGGAGGATTTCAACCACTGGATTCGCAAAGGGGCAACCTTCGCCATCAACCACCTACAAACCAAGGATCCTGTAGTTGACAAGTTCGCAAGAATCCTCGGAGCTCAGCTTAACACCGCGGTCAATATTAACTGTTATGTCTCCTCACCCAACAAACAAGGCTTCGACAATCATTATGACCGTCATGATGTCTTCATCATGCACCTTGAGGGCGTAAAGCAATGGAAGGTATTTGGGCAAAGTGAAGGCCACACCTACCCACTTGAATGCATGCAAGGCGAAAAGGGCGATCCACCTGATACCGAACCCTATATCGAATGCACCATGACTCCCGGAGACATTATGTATATCCCGCGAGGCCACTGGCACTATGCCCTGTCAGATACCCCCTGCATGCATTTAACAGTAGGGCCGCAGGCAAAATCACCAGCGATGTTCCTGCAATGGGTTGTCGACAAGCTGATGCACGGCAATGAATACTTCCGCAAAAACTTCCCCATTGCAGAGGCCGGCGAATTTGCCGGCCGTCGCACAGATAGTGAATTGGCAGATTATTTCAGGGAATTCCAGAATACCTTCTCGGAAATGATTAAAAGTGATGAACTGCGGCAACAGTTTGAAGAATATATCATGAAAATGAACTGGCTTTCCCCGGTGCCGAATGTAGTTTTCCCAGATCAGCAGACCATCCACGATACCATTACTGAAGATACCGAGTTCATGCTGCCAGTCGGGCAAAAAGTTACCTTGAAATACGATGAAGGAAACAAGCGTGCGCATGTACAGCTTCGTGGCTTCCTGGTCGATCTTGAAGACATTACTGAAGAAAATCTTCACGCCATTTTTACTGGCGAACCGATTTCCGGTAGAACGATCATGGAAGCCTGCCCGGATGTGCCCTGGGAGAACATAAAAAATGCCCTGCTGTCACTGACTGACAGAGGCGTCCTGACACTGGTCGGCAAGGAAGATCAGGCATAAGTCTTTTTTAGCCTGACAGGTATAAGAGTGCCTGTCAGGTGCCCGTTGCATCAGCATCTGCATAACCAAACTCCCCTGCCCACTCAACACCAGTAAAATCAAGCCTTACCCATTTAGGTATATAGGGCTTCAGATTCACTATCGGGAAATCAGCCGTCCGGTCTTTTTCAAACTCTTCGATGGAACATCTTTTGGTCATGGTTGCCCTGAAATGGATATAAAGACCATCCATCACCTTCGCGTAGTTTTCAGCATCTTCTGTTTCGCTGAAATGACATGCTTTCTTTATCAAACAGCTGAAATAAAGCTCAACTTCAATCAGTAGGGGTGTGGCCATTTTTTTCAGGCGCTTTTGAGCCGTCTGACTGACATTTACCGAAACCAGTTTGCCGTTTAAGTTAACTTTATGCCCCACAAAACGCTCCGTTTTATGCCCAATGCACTAAAACCCGAACAGTATTATAACCTTATCGCCCGCAATCCCCCTAAAATCCTATATCTTAATCCTTCATCTTTTTTACTTTCCTTTCCACTTTTACCTTAACCTTTCCCCCTTTCCCCTTTCCCCTTTCCCCTTTTACCTTTCCCCTTTTACCTTTTACCTTTCAACTTTGATCTCACTCCCGAACTCCGAAAATATCAAGTAATGTCAATCCGGAATCCTGTTAAACTATCATTCATCTGGCAGCCAGCCTGTCACACCTGAAACTCTGAATGCTGGGAAAACAGTTATGCGTAAATGGCAATGTGCAGTATGCGGTTTTGTCTATGAAGAAGTAAAAGGCCTGCCCGATGAGGGTGTCCCGCCCGGCACCAGCTGGGATGATATCCCGGATAGCTGGCAATGCCCTGAATGCGGTGTCACCAAAGCTGAATTCGAAATGGTCGAACTGGACGATAGTTGAACTAGATCCTGCGCTACAAGTCGAGCGCATGCCCGCCACGCTAGAAGAACCCCCCCCCCTTTTTTCGCACAATAACTGTTACCGGTAGTCTGTACAAATGAGCCTCGTCACACTTCGTGATATTACCCTGGGATTTGGTCATCCCTCACTGATGGAAAACATCAATCTCCGTATCGAGGAGGGCGAACGAATTGCCCTGCTGGGCCGGAATGGCTGTGGTAAATCTACCCTGTTAAAGCTGCTGACTGAAGAAATATTGCCTGACTCTGGCGAAATTCAGTTTCGCACTGGACTCGTCGTAGCCCGTATGAGTCAGGAAGTGGCCAGTAACATCTCCGGCACGAATTATGAAGTGATTGCATCCGGTCTGGGAGAAATTGGCAAACACATTAATGACTACCATCTGTTCAGCCGGCAGCTTGACGACACCGCCAGGATGGACCGCATGCATCAGGCGCAGGAAAAAATTGACTCCGCAAATGCATGGCACTATATCCAGCACATAGAAATTGTACTATCGAAATTGTTGCTTAATGGTGATGAGGATTTTCGTTCATTGTCTGGCGGCCAGTCTCGTCGCGTCCTGCTCGGCCGTGCACTGGTACAGGAACCCAATATTCTGCTGCTGGACGAACCTACCAATCATCTTGATATCAGCATGATTGAATGGCTGGAAGACTACCTGCTGTCGCAAAACAGCAGCCTGGTTTTTGTCTCGCATGATCGACGCTTCGTACGACGACTGGCAACACGCATCGTTGAGCTGGAGCGAGGGCAACTGACCTCCTGGCCTGGCGATTACGATGAATACCGCAAGAACCGTGAGCTGATGCTCGCTTCAGAGCTCAAAAATGAAGCACTAGAGGACAAAAAACTCGCCGCTGAAGAGACCTGGATACGTCAGGGCATCAAGGCCCGACGCACCCGCAATGAAGGACGCGTCAGGGCACTGGAAGAACTGCGTCGACAGCGCCAGGCACGACGTGAACGGGTCGGCAATGTCAATATCGCGATCCAGCAGAACGAACGTTCTGGAAAAATTGTGATTGAGGCAGAAGCTGTCAGCTATGCCTATGACGACCAGCCAATCGTCGATAATTTCTCTATCACGATCATGCGTGGTGACAAGATTGGTTTGCTCGGCCCCAATGGTGTGGGCAAGACTACACTGCTGCGCCTGTTGCTGGGAGAACTGAAACCACAGAAAGGAAAGATAAAACACGGCACCCGTCTCGATATTGCCTATTTTGACCAGCAGCGTGCACAGCTGGATGATAATGCGACGGTCATCGACAATCTGGCCCTGGGTAAAGACTCGGTAACCATCAATGGCAGGGAAAAACACGTCATCGGCTATCTGCAGGACTTTCTGTTCGCCCCTGACCGTGCTCGCAGCCCGGTCAATGCCCTGTCCGGCGGCGAAAAAAACCGCCTACTGCTGGCAAAAATGTTCTGCCGCCCCTCCAATGTGCTGGTACTCGATGAGCCAACCAACGACCTGGACTTTGAAACCCTGGATCTGCTCGAACAACTGCTGGTCGACTACAGCGGCACCCTGCTGCTGATCAGCCATGACCGGAGCTTCATCAACGATGTCGTTACTTCAACATTGTCGTTTGAAGGTAATGGAGTGGTCGATGAATATGTTGGGGGTTATGATGACTGGATGCGACAGCGGACAGCAGTGACAGCAGAAAAAAATCCCACACCGAAAACTGCCACGGCTAAACCTGGCACCACAAAACAGACAAAACTCAGTTATAAACTTCAACGTGAGCTGGATGAACTGCCACAAAAGATTGAGCAGCTGGAACAGGCGCAGCAGGCATTGCATGACAGCATGTCTGAAGCCGATTACTTTAAACGTGATAAAGATGACATTACCAGCGATCAGAAAAAACTTGCTGAGATTGATAAGGAGCTTGAACAAGCCTATGCCAGGTGGGAAGAACTTCTACGCTAAAGGCGGATGAAAAATCATCTGCACGACATTGCCATCCGGGTCGCGACAATAGAAACTGCGCGCACCGTCACGATGTGTCTGTGGTTGCTTAAATATTTCGATCTCATGGCCCATAAGAAAGTCATACCAGCTATCCACCTGATCAATCTCGGCAATGATAAAACCGATATGATCAAGGTGCTGTTGGCCAGAAGGTTCTTCAGTTACCCGGTGCAAAGCGAGGTTATCATTGCCTGAGGTCATGTAGACATTATCTTCGTCAGGCCGCCACTCCACCTGCATACCTAACAGTTCAACATAGAAATATTCTGTCTGTTCAAAATTGAGTACA
>BTQX01000018.1:0-19318 GCA_036986095.1 Gammaproteobacteria bacterium | reverse complement strand
ACCCCGGCTGACGTGATTAGTCGCTAATTCTGTGCTGCTACGATTTAGCAA
This sequence comes from Gammaproteobacteria bacterium, assembly GCA_036986095.1. Taxonomy (GTDB): domain Bacteria; phylum Pseudomonadota; class Gammaproteobacteria; order BMS3Bbin11; family BMS3Bbin11; genus BMS3Bbin11. Next base: position 19,267 of record BTQX01000018.1, on the reverse strand, counting down.
ACCAGATGTAGATGTTGAAAACCAGAGAACCTCATGATTTTCCAGATCATGAATTTCCTGCGCCACAGCGTTATTCATCATCACAAGAACGTATACTACCCAGATTGTCTTAAGTATCAATTTCATCTTACTGTTCCTAATCTAGTGAATGTCTGGCAATAATATGATATATAAATATGTATTGTCTTCATCGAAATTAGTCTAAGGGATATTAAAATACGTATAGGTATGGATTGGCGAGCTTTACAAGACGTCGTTGCAGTGGCTGAAACAGGCAGTCTTTCGGGAGCTGCTCGTCTATTAAATGTTACACAACCTACGGTGGGACGTAGGATCGAAATGTTAGAAGAACAGCTAGGCGTACTACTTTTTACCAGAACCGCCCAGGGCTTATTGCTAACGGAGCTTGGTGAAAGTATTTTACATAATGCAACTCGAATGTATGAAGATGCCCAGGCAATCGAGCGAAAAGCCACTGGTTCAAACCAGCAACTTTCAGGTTCAGTTAGACTCTCACTAATTGAAGATATCGGTGTTCACTGGCTTCCCGACAAACTCGCACAGTTTCACCGAATGTATCCTCAATTAAATGTAGAAGTGAATATCGAAAATAAGAATGTAAACTTACTCAGACGTGAGGCCGATATTGCAATACGACTTGCCCGCCCAGAACAACCAGATTTAATCTGTAGAAAAGTAGGGCTTTTTAGAATGGCCCTGTTTGCAAGTAAGCAATATTTATCTGAATACGGTACACCAGAAAAAATATCTGATTTAAAAAGCCATTTCTTAATAAGCTTTGATATGGAATACGGCTATTCGAAAGCGCGTCAAACATTAGAGTCTATGTTCGAAAAGCAAAACATTAGACATCGGTCAAATAGTCATCTCGAAATGGTTGAAGCGACGCTTGCCGGAATCGGCTTATCTGTACTGAGCTGTTTAATTGCAAAGGATCAGCCCAACTTGCAACAAGTTATTGCAAGAAAAATTTTCCATGATCAGGAAGTCTGGCTGGTCACACATTCTGAAATACATAAAAATGCGCGAATAAGGACTATGTTTGATTTCCTGGTCAAGTCATTTGAAACCGATTTAAACAAGTTTTGCCCTGTTTGAACAAGTTGTGTTTGGGCAAATGGCCCATGTTTAGAACGTGGTTCGTGCCTGAGGGATTAAACGGACACTCGCTTACAGTTTTAAATCGTACCGAAGCAGGCAACCAATGAACTGGTTATAATTTTGGCTTTCAGCCAATTGTAGAAGTAGAATTCAGAAAAAATTTACTTTAGATAGTTTTTACATTGATAAATAGGATTGACCCCATCTCTTTCCATCTCTTACGCTGGTTATTACAAGTTTGCCTTCAGAGAAGAAACTGCGTACTGAGCTGAAAGAAAGATTAAAAGAGGAGCAACAGTAATAGAAAAGTAACTCTATTGCCAGCCAGTGAAATTAGCTTTGTAAAGGTATATACCTGGTATATACTAATGATATGTTTATCCAGCGAGTTATCAATGTCCTTGAAGATTTCGGTGTCAGCTATGCTGTCGTAGGCGGCTATGCAGTGGCTCTGCACGGTGCAGTGAGGGGGACAGTAGATATAGACCTGGTTATCGCGTTAACCAGGCAGTCATTCGAGAATACAGAAAAGGCGATGTTGCAGCTTGACCTGCAGCCACTTTTGCCCGTTTCGTCCAAAGATGTATTTAATTTCCGTGAAGAGTATATCCGCAACCGTAATCTTATTGCCTGGTCTTTCAGCAACCCGCAAAACCCATTGGAAGTTGTTGATATTCTGATTACGGAAGATGCCAGATTGATTGAAGTAGTTGAATTAAATGCATTTGATATGAAAGTCCGTATCGCCTCAATTCCTGATCTGATTCGAATGAAACGTGAGGCGAAACGCCCTCAGGATATAGAAGATATTCGGGCACTGGAGAAACTGAGTTGAAAACTCTACAACTCTTTAGTGATAAATATCTTGCACAGAGCCGTCAGGCAAGCTCAGAGCAGATACTTGAATACCTTGAGAGCTTTCGTCTGATGAACAGTGCACAGGCTACATCAAAATTAATCAGCATCAAAGTTCCTCAACCGTTACTTGACAGTTTTCGTCGTCGCTGTGAGTTTGAAGGTGCACGTTACCAAACAAAGATAAAAACACTGATGAAGGATTGGTTGCAGGGCAGGTAGATCAACTATCTTCGTTTCCAATTAGTGTAGAATTATTTAACATAATATACATTATACGCACTAAGTAAATATGCAATTAGGCGCTGCATGTTCTTATTCAAAGCAATTTATACAATTTAGGGAGCGAAATACCCCTCTTCTCTTACAACACAGGCGCCATTAGTCCAGAAGCACGTGCCTTTAGGCGTTCCCAGAATGATTCGTTTGCCAGGTTGTAATTGATATTCTCAGTTGAGTTTACCAAATCATTGAGCAGCATAGTTTCTACCTGGCTGGCAAATTCAATGTCTACAACTGCACCTGTCACTTCGAAATTAAGTCTAAATGAGCGGTTATCAAAATTTACGGTTCCTATCATCGAGAAACTGTCATCAATAAGCATCACTTTCTGGTGCATGAAGCCTTTCTCGAAGAAATAGGTTTTTGCGCCAAGCTGGTTTAGTTCACTGAGATAGATATTTGCTGCATGACGCACAAACCAGTTGTCATTCAGTCTGGGCGTGATAATGCGAACATCAAGCCCTTTCATTAATGCCAACTTTAGCGATGCCAGGGTGCTCTCATCTGGAATAAAATACGGCGTTGCTATCCATATACGCTTACGAGCCAGGTTCAGTGCATTGGTAAAGAACAGACTTGCCGTTTCAATATTGTCGGCTGGCCCGGAGCTAAGCACCATTACTTCCTTTTTGTTTTTATTTCTGGCATCGGATAGATTGATTCCAGCCTCATCCGGTAACCACGCGAGTCCTTTAATCAACTCTTTATCTGCGTAGTACCAGTCCAGAGAGAATATCGATTGAGCAATAATTGATGATGGTCCATCAATTCGCATGTGGGTATCCCGCCAGGGGCTGAGTTTTTTATCTTCGCCCAGGTAATCATTACCAATATTCAGGCCACCTATCCACGAGCTTTTACCATCAACCACAACGATTTTCCGGTGGTTACGGAAATTTATCTGAAAATGATTATTTGATCCCTGTTGAGTGTTAAATGGGACGATATGTACGCCGGCATGTTTAAAATCACTTATCCACTCTTCATCCAGTTCCGAACTTCCAAGCTCGTCATATAAAACATAGACAGCTATGCCCTCACCTGCTTTTTGAATCAACTGAACTTTGAATCGATTGCCGCTCTCATCGGGTCGTAGGATATAAAATTGAAAGAGTATGTAAGACCTGGCCTCCTCTATTCCCTGATGTAGACTGTCATAGGTGGCCTTCCCATCGACCAGCAGTTGTACATCGTTTCCCTTAAGTAAGGGTGACCTGGCTAAACGTGTGGCTGCCTCGTATTCCGGAAAATTAATAGAGTTTTCAACAGCGTAAGGAAGCATTCCCTGTTTTATTTCTTCCATTTCCTGCTCGATATCCCTGGGTATATCGCGCCATGTATTGACATAGCCATCGAACTTGCTGCGTCCTAACACCCAGTATGCCGGCACTGAAATAACCGGAATTGTAATTAGACTGATGGCCCAGGCAATCGATCCCTGTGGCGTTCGCGTGGCCATAATTGCGTGCACCGAACTGATAACACCCAATACCTGAATTATTATGTAACCAATAACTATTATTTCTACCACTGAACGATTCCTCTGCTCGTTTACCTATGTAGTACGATAGTCAGTATACTCTGCCAGACAAATACATGAGCCTCAACTCAAGTGGCCAACAGGAACGGAGATGTCCACAATGTCATTAACAGAGGTAGAACTGGATAGTCTACTCACAGATGAATTTCCGGTGCGTAATAACCTCATCTATCTGAATCATGCAGCAGTATCCCCGCTTCCGCGCCGTTGTGGCGATGCCGTTAAATCCTTCGTTGATGAATATGTACATTTTGGTACAAAGAACTACCTGGAATGGTCAGAACATGCCGATCAACTCCACGCTGACCTTGCTAAATTTATTAATGCATCGTCGACAGATGAGATTGCACTGCTGAAAAACACCTCAGAAGGCATTTCTGTCGTCGCTATGGGCTTTCCCTGGGAGTCTGGTGACACCGTATTAAGCAGTAATGAAGAATTCCCATCCAACCGCATACCGTGGCAGGCATTGGCTGATCAGGGTGTCCAGTTTAAGGAAATTCCCCTCAGACAGACTGGAAAAAGCCCTGAACAGGCCCTTATTGACGCCATGGAGGACACCACCAGGATGCTGGCAATCAGCGCCGTTCAATATGGCAGCGGGTTACGCCTGGATCTGGAAATGCTTGGAAAAGCCTGCAAGGAGCGAGATATCGCCTTTTGTGTTGACGCGATTCAGCTGCTTGGCGCCTTACCTGTAGATGTAGAGGCCGCAAACATCGATTTTTTGATGGCTGACAGCCATAAATGGCTATTAGGACCGGAAGGCATCGCACTTTTCTATTGCCGGAAAAATTGGCAAGACATGATAAAACTCTTTCAATATGGCTGGCATATGACTGAAAAATATGGGGATTTTGATATCAAAACCTGGCGGCCGGCAGCCAGTTCACGACGTTTTGAAAGTGGCACCCCGAACATACTTGGTATTCGTGCCTTTGCCGCATCATTATCATTAATCAATGATATTGGTATTGATAGGATCGAACGGCGAATACTGGGCCATACAGAGCTAATGCATGAAATTATCAATAAAAGCAGCAATCTTGAAGCTATCTATAGAGATATAGCATCAATGAAGTCAGGAATAGTCACTTTCAAGCACAGTAACTGCCCTGCTCCCCAATTATTCAAATATCTACGTGAGCAGAACATCATGTGCGCGGAAAGAGGTGGTGGCGTGAGGTTTTCACCACATGTTTATAATACAGATGAAGAAATAATAAGTGCACTTAAAATGGCAAATGATTTCAGTAATTGATCGAAAATGCATATGATCTGTAAGTTTATACCGACGCCACCTCAGTGTATCGTAGGAGCGTCGCTCGGCGCGATTTTTCGACGCAGGACGAAGGACGAAGGATTAAGGACTAAAGGTAAAAGATCAAGGATGAAAAAGAGAAACAATTTTACGTCTTGCCCTTATAACCTTCATCCTTTATCTTTAATCCTTCGTCTTTTATCTAAAAAAAATCGCGCCGAGCGACGCTTCTACAGAAAGCTAATAAGCATCTGCCGATAATTTAACGAAAGGAATCAGAACAATGACAGATATAAAAAAACCCTTAAGCCAATCAGACCTACAGGGCCCCGCACGCGACTTTGCTGACTTCTGTGAAGCAGAATTTGAACGTAGAAGAAACTCTGACAGTCCTTTTGATGAAAGCTCCTATCAGGAAGCGATGGAACTTGTGCTACGGAAACTGATTGCATCGATGGAAGAGGTCTAAGCATGATTATTACCCATATCACGGCTGACAATCTCCTCAAATACACCCACCTTGAGCTTACTGACATTCCCCGTCAGGGTGTTATTACCATTAGCGGCCAGAATGAATCCGGTAAAAGCACTATCGGCGAAACGGTTTGTTTTGCCCTGTTTGGGCGTACATTTTCTATCGGCGAAGACGAGATCACACGTGTGATCCGCTGGGGTGAGTCGCGCTGCAGTGTCCGTCTGGGCTTTGCCATTGGTGACAAAGATTACGAGATTGCACGATTTCTCGATAATGAGGGTAATCACGCTGCGCGTCTTTACCCTGCCGGTGACGAAGAGCACCCTTTCGCAAAAGGCAATAATGCCGTCAGTGAGGCACTGGATGATCTACTTGGTTATCAGTTTGAAGAATTTGTTGAGTCGTTTTACCTGGCGCAACGTGAAATCACTACTCCCCACCCGCATAGCCTTGCGATTAAGACCATGGCCGGTATCTCGGCACTGGAAAAGGTAGCGGATGAATTTTCTTCTGATTTGAAGAATGAGCAGCGCAAACAACCAGATATCGATGAACAGATTAATATGGTTGAGGCCGATATTGAGGCACTGAAGATTCAACCGGGAAAACTGAAGGAACTGGAAAGAGACGTTGATGCGATCAGACAGCGTGGAAGCTCTCTGCAGAAGAATAATGAAGCCCTGAACAAAGCCTCACAGAACTATCGCGATGCCCTGCCCCGTTATAAAACAGCACAATCAATAAAACGTTTCGCAGAGTTATTTGCTTTTTTATCCCTGATCGCCGCCGTAGCTACAGGCACGGCCTGGTATTTGTTCAATAGAATGCCTGACTCAACATACACCAGCCAGTTTTCTGTTTTGATAGAGCAATATGTCCCTCTATGGAGAAATCAGTACATCTCTCAACTGCTACTGGCATTTTCTGTTTCAGCCATATTTGTCCTGTCATTCTGGTTGATCGGATCAGTGATGAAGAGAAAGATTTCCATATTGAAAAAGAACGGCGTGCTGTTGGCAGAGCAGGTACAGGCGACTAGCGATGCACTTGATCTTCCTGTTGATCAGAATTCGGATTCTTTTGTTGAACCCAAAGCTGATGATTCTTCGGAATACGAAGAAATAATTAATACTGAAACTGTTGATGAGAAATCTGATAAATTGACTGACTCGGTGCAAACTGAGACAACAATTGAAGGTAGTACTGAGAGTAGTGTTCTGTCTATAAGTACGGTTGATCTGTCCGCCATTCGTAAGTGCAAACTTAGTAACGATAGAACCGAGGTGTTAGTTAGGAATATACAGGAGCAATTACAAAATAGATTATCGGAACAACAAGACTCTCAGGAAGCACTGGAATCATCGCTCAGTAATGAACAGGACAGACTTGCAAAGGCCGATGCACTAATGGGGGTCACCTGCAATCTGAAGGAGAAACTGGATGAAGTAAAACATCGTATCCAGTTGCGTGAAATCGCAAAAGAACTCATCATCGCCGCTGCCCGGCATTTCTCACAACGATTTAACAAGGATCTACGTGAACTGGCCAGCCGCACCCTGCCCTTATTTACTGAGGAACGCTATGAACATTTGCATATAGGTGACGACCTCAGCGTGCGTGCGTTCTCCAGCCTTAAACGTGATTATATGGATCTGGATGAAATTTCCAGTGGTACACAGCGTCAGATCATGCTGGCTGTCAGGCTGGCGCTATCTCAGGAGCTGGTAAATACTACCGGCGGCGGCGATCAGTTTATCTTCCTTGATGAACCCTTTGCCTTCTTTGACCAGACGCGAACCCATAATGCCATGGCTATTCTGCCCAAACTTAGTGAAGAGATCCGCCAGATATGGGTCATTGCACAGGAGTTCCCGGAAGATACGCAGTATGATCGTGCCATTGAGTGTTCCCGCGAATATGACAGCCTGCCGCTGGATGCAGGTTAATCCAGAACAGCAGGGACAATATCCCTCAGTAAATAATCACACGAAATAAATGGAGAGTGTAAGATTCAGGTCTAGTGGAAGGACTAAGTATCAATTCCTAGCACCCATTCCCAGAATGTTTTCTTCGATATTATTCGCATTCTGATAGACACTGATTTTACCTTCTTCTGATCGATCACTGTACTTGTCAGGAAGGGGTCTTTATTGATGACCTGTATGGTAAATATATTTGTTTCACTCATGGGTAATTTCACACAGTTTGCACAGAGCCATTGTTTGAATTCTCTTGATGTTAGCTCTTGCAGTAGTGTGCCATCCTGACCGAATAAACGTATCCACTCAATTTCTATCTCGGCCAAATACTTTCTATGTACAGGGTCTACTCTTATTAAATAGATGTCGGCAGGTTCTGGCAGATCAATTGTGTACTCGATGAATTGGCTACCTTCTGTTACGGAAAAAAGATTTGACCGTTGTCCGGTAAAAGGCGTATCAACTTTTGATTTCCAGAATATCTCACCAGCTAATTTTGAGTTGTGAACAGGCTCTTTATATAGATAGAAAGCAATTGGGATTGTGATAAATATTAATAAAGGGATAAAAATAAAAGAAATCTGTCTCAAGCCTGTGTGAGTAAATAGTTGAGCTTTTATTTTTTTCCATTGGTTTTCATTGTACTTTAGGTCACGTACAAGAATTTTACGTCCACTGATTAATGCATCCCTGTATCTATCAAAAATATCCTGTATTTTGTCATCAGGCTGATCGTGAATTTTATTTCCTGATTTGAGACTGATTGCATCAAGGATAACTCCGTATACCGGGTGATTACCATCATTGAGTGACTCTATCCTGGCACTCAACAACTCATCATTTATCTCATTTTTGTCAGCTGCCCCCCCTTTAGCCGTAAGTAGTGCCCGAGCAAAATAGTTGGCTGAGGCCGGGAGGGCTTTGATCAATTCCAGGTGCTGCTTTTTCTTTCTGTATAGCGATGCTAATTCTATTTCTCTAACAGCACAGAGAAACAGGTCATAGGCATCAGTATTCTGGTAATCTGGCAAAATAAGTTCCCTCACGAGACTACTGTCTAACAACAGTACTCAAGCCAAAATATTTGGCAAAACAGCTATTTCTCCAGTTCTTTTTATCTCTTGTTATATCTGAAAAAACCAGTATGCGGGGTGCGTTTTCAATCAATTGCAAGCTTAATGATATATTGCGATTGCCCGCTTCTAATTGTTTCTGCTCAATGTATGCATAATGACTTTTCATTATGCGATCATATTCCTGTGCTGGACCAGCTAACGCTAAGTATGCTTCGGGCACATGGGATTTTGTGACAAGTAACAGACCGAACGAAAATGTAGCAATTATCATGAGAAATCTGACAGGTACTGAAAATAGGCTGTCTATATAAACTAGCTTTCGTTCTTTTGTGAGTACCGCTACAAATTCAAGTATGAAGATGAACCAGCCAACAAGAAACACTAAATAAATCGTATTTTGTGTCCGCCCCTGTGGATGCGAGCCAGTTCCCCACCAACTTGCAAAAAAACTGACCCAGATCTGTCCCAGGAGCAAAGCTAATATTAAAATTAGCCTGATCCAGTTCGCATCTTTTCTGATGCGAGATATGTAGACAAGATGGAGTACGACTGGAATAAAGAGAATAGTCAGTAACCAGAATAATGGCCGGGATAACCATGTTCCGAGTGTCGGAACACCATAATAAATGGAACGGCTTATAGAAAACCAGAATTGACCACTATTTGGGAACAGCTCCATACGGATGGCATTGCCTGGCGACAATACCAGGATTGATGTGGAGGCAATTGTGACTGCAAGCACAATCGACCAGGTTATGCGATTCTGTTTCAGTATGAAAAATTTATACAGGAATATCAGTCCAACAAGGGATAAGAGAGAAACCATGAAAATTTCGGTTGAACCAATGGCGAAGAAAATGAAAATCACTGACAATACCGCAGGTAATGCCGGGAATTTATGTTCACGGTAAAGTCTAAGTATCGACGCCATGGCCAGCAGATAAAAGATACTGCCTGCCTGATATTGAAATGCACCATCTGCCCAATAAAGCGATGCTGAAACATCGGGCATGCTTACTATGTAGTAAGCACCTAGCGTGAAAGCACAAAAAAAGATACGGATAAATGGGCCATTTTCTTCAAACGCGGACCTGACAAAATAATAGAACGAAATAAACAATAACGTTAGAGAAAGAAGCAGCGGGTAATGGTAGTTTTCTATCATGCTACCACTTTTGTGGAATAAAACAGTTACAAAAATTCCGAAGTAACGCCCTTTCCAGGCCATGTATTCACCAATAATATCGTCCCAGAAATTACCTCTTATAAATACGTTTGCATAACAATAGTCATCAGCACTCGGGTGTGCATAAAATATAAGCATAAAAAATGGTATGATCGCCGCAATCAATATCACAAATAGAAGAACGTACAACGTATATTGAATCGTTGTAAGTGTGCGAGACGCGGGAACTGGATTCCGTAAAATTTTCATGCGTAGGATTTATAATATTGTCTGGAGGCGTTAGTGCTACTGTCTGTAATTGTACCAACATACAATGAAGAAGATGTTATTAAATCTTTTTATCAAAAATTGGCGTATGTCCTTGATTCACCGCATAATGACACTGAAATGATTTTCGTTAATGACGGCAGTCATGATTCAACAATGGAAATATTACTGCAACTAAAGGAAGTGGATTCACGTATTATTATTGTCGATCTCAGCAGAAATTTTGGCAAAGAAATCGCAATGACAGCCGGACTTGATTACTGCAAAGGTGATGCAGTAGTAATTATTGATGCTGATCTGCAGGATCCTCCAGAGATCATTCCTGAATTAGTCCAAAAATGGCAAGCTGGCTATGATGTGGTCTATGCTAAACGTATCTCACGAAAAGGTGAATCAGCGCTAAAAAAACTCACATCTAAGGCTTTTTATCGTGTAATAAAACGTGTTAGCCACGTACCTATTCCAGAAGATACCGGTGACTTCCGGTTAATGAGCCGTAGAGCGGTCAATGCCCTTAATAGCCTGCGCGAAAGAAACCGATACATGAAAGGCTTGTTTGCCTGGATCGGCTATTCACAAACTGAAGTTTTATATCATCGTGACCCCCGCTATGCAGGTGAATCAAAATGGAGTTATCTTTCGTTGTGGGATTTAGCCATAGAAGGAATCACGTCGTTTACAGTCGCACCTTTGAAATTATCAACATACTTAGGGCTGTTAACTGCTACAGGCGCATTCATCTACGGTCTCTGGATTATCATCAAAACCGTTATTTATGGCGATCCCGTTGCAGGCTTCCCGACAATGATGGTCGTTATCCTGTTCCTTGGTGGTGTTCAACTACTCGCATTAGGCATCATAGGTGAATACCTGGGACGTATTTTTTCTGAAAGCAAGCAACGCCCCTTATATTTGATAAATAAACTATACAAATCAGAGCCTGAAGAGGTTGATAGAAACACAGTTATACAAGATGATTCTGTTTAATCTAACAGGACATTGGTGAAATATTGAAGATATTCGAATCCTGGAGACAGACACTCAGATACCTGCGCCAGTCATGGCAACAGGTGTTTGTAACTCATCTCGCCTACACAGCTTTAGGCTTCATCCTGTTCACCACCCCAGCGAGGATATTATTCCTGTGTGCTGCCAGACTGGTTGCCCGTGTGTTATTGCTAACTCTGCCCCTGCTGGAAATTGCGCGAGCAATAGCTCTTTTCCTGATCACAGAATTTGATATCAGTTATTATTTAACGAAAAAACCACCGGAATTTCTGACGGCTGTCATCCTTATCGGCACCGTGCTCATCTTCATGGTGGTGTTATTAACCGGTAAACTGCGGAGTATCGGAAGTTGTATGGGTAGAGAATCACTATGAGCCGTCATTGTGAGAAACAACGTGGCGAAGCAATCTCGAGGTGAATGATCATAACGATAGAGATGGCCACGCTTCGTTTGCAATGACGACATGTATTGGTTTTAAGCCACTTGCCTTCTCTTTGCCGCTTTAAACAGAATGAAAAAATTATCAGTGGTTATTTGTGAGATCTCTTCTTTGCTGACTTCTTTTACCTCAGCAAGAACGTCGGCAACATAACTGGTAAACGCAGGTTCGTTAGTTTTGCCGCGCATGGGCACCGGGGCTAAATACGGCGAATCCGTTTCAACCAGCAAACGATCCATGGGTACCTTTTTCGCCACCTCCCGCATGTCCTCGGCATTTTTAAATGTGAGAATGCCTGAAAAAGAGATATAAAAACCGATATCCAGGGCTTTTTTGGCTGTCGCCCAGTCTTCAGCAAAACAATGCATGACACCACCACAATCACGGGCCTGTTCGGCTACCAGTATGTCCATGGTATCAGCAGCCGCTTCTCGGGTGTGAATAATGAGGGGGTTATCTGATTCGATACCTGCATGGATGTGGCGTGCGAAGCGCTCTTTTTGCCAGGTCATATCACCGCTGCAGCGAAAATAATCGAGACCGGTTTCACCGATTGCGATGACATCGGGATCCTGCATATGTGCGACCAGCTCTTCAGTGGTGGGTTCTTTGCCTTTTTCATGATTCGGATGGACGCCAACTGAGGCGAAAATAAAGTCATATTCTTTTGCCAGCGCTAACACCTGTGGAAAATCTTCCATGCTTACCGAAACACAAAGCATGTGATCGATCCCCATGTCATGGGCACGCTGGATCACGCCATCGGTATCCTCTGACAATGGGTCAAAATTGATATGGCAATGGGAGTCTACGAGCACAGCTAAGCCTTGCCTTTATTTATGAAAAAAAGAAAAGAACTGTTAGATTGTATGTGTAGAACGAGTTGATTTAAGTGAGCCACCCAACAGAGTTTCGATCTTGTCCCTGGCAGGCCCCGAGTCTTTCTGGTTGAACTGTATACCGACACCAGCATGTTTCTGACCTTGCGCACCCTGGGGTGTGATCCAGACAACTCTACCGGCAACGGGAATTTTTTCATTGCCGCTCAGTAGATTAAGCAGCATGAAAACTTCTTCACCGAGTTTATATTTACGAGAAGTGGGTATAAACAAACCGCCGTTTTTTACGAAAGGCATGTAGGCGGCATACAGGGCGTTTTTATCTTTGATGCTGAGGGACAGAACCCCAGGACGTTTTACCTCTTTGTCTGACATATACACTCCCTCATATATTCTTATTACGATTCATTGCTGAACATTGCCTGCCAGCTAATCAAATCGTCCTCCAGTGCAAGTAGCGGATCTAGCGGGACACCTGCCAGTTGTTTGCTGTTAGAGACTTTATCAAGAAAAGCATACAACTGCCTGAAGTTTAACCTGTTTCCAAGATCAATCAAGGGTTTATCAGCTTCATTTTTTGGCAATGTGGTATTTTGAGAGCTAACTTTCAGTCGAATAAGTCTGCTTAGCCACAGCTGAATGCTCTCAAGGATGCTTTTTAACTCGCCGGTTTTTATCATTACAGCTGCAGCAGACGCAGGGTCTATCTGTCTATGCGCCAGTTGCAGCATGTGTTGCGTTACCTGCTCTTCATCAGAATGTCGTGTACCATTTGCTATTTCCAGTGCACGTAACGGGATTCCTGATGCCCGATCAAGTAATTGACTGACATCCACCTGATCAGCTAATTGCGTGCTTAGCCAATGCATTGCCTGCTGCTTATCGGGTAGCCGGAAATCAATCCGGTTACAGCGACTACGCAAGGTAGGTAGTATACGACCCGGGTCATGGCTGATGAGAATAAAATAACTGTCCGATGGGGGTTCTTCCAGTGACTTGAGCAGGCTGTTAGCAGCATTGATGTTCAAGTCTTCTGCAGTATTGATAAGGATTAGACGACAGGTAGAAAGATGTGGGCGTGTATTTATATCTGGAATGACTCCCCTGACCTGATCTATGGCTATAATGGCCGAAGGTTTCTTGCGCTTTTTCCTCTTGTTTTCATCTTCAAGATAACGTGGAGCGTAGATGGCAAATAGATCCTCTATCTCCACCATCCTTTTTTCACTCTGCAGTACATGCAGGTCCGGATGACTGCCGCTTTCAAACAATCTGCAAGACTGGCATTGGCCACAGGCATGTATATCCTCTTCCTGGCAGAGTAAAGATTTTGCTAACTGCTGTGCGAATACGGTCTTGCCCAGGCCTGAATGACCTGCCAGCATATAGGCATGGGCTCTTCTTTCCTGAGAGCTGAAAAAAGTATCAAAGGCAGCCTCTGTCCAGGGCAATAATTCGTGGCTAGTCACTTTTATTTGCCTGCAAGTACATCACAATTAACACATCATTCAATACATCATCAATCTGCAGCAGTACATCCTCATGAGCTTGTGAAGAATCGATAATCTTTACTCTTTCTGGTTCCTGTCTGGCAATATCCAGATATGAAGATCTTATTCGTTCCATGAATGCAATGTTTTCCGATTCGAAGCGGTCAGGGGAACTGCGTTGGTTTGCCCGTTCTAGTCCTACTTCAACAGGGAGATCAAGCAAAAAGGTCAAATCCGGCTTCAAGCCCTGCTGTACCCATTGTTCCAGTTCAGCAATCTTTTCAAATGCAATCTCTCTACCGCCACCCTGATAGGCATAGGTAGCGTCTGTGAAGCGGTCACAGAGTACCCAGGTATCTGAAGCCAAAGTGGGTCTAATCAATTCATTCAGGTGTTGCGCTCGTGCAGCAAACATTAACAGCAGTTCCGTTTCATCAAGAATGTCGAAATTACCTCTATCAAGCAGAATTTCGCGTATTTTCTCACCGGTTCGTGTACCTCCCGGTTCGCGTGTTACGCAGAGGTCAATGCCGGCTTCTTTGATACGTTTCTCGACATGTTTCAGGCAGGTTGTTTTACCCGCCCCTTCGCCGCCTTCTAGAGTGATGAATTTTCCTGTCATGTGTTTCAGGTTTATGGTTAAAGGTTAAAGGTTAAAGATTAAAGGAACATCTACAAATAAATTTTCTAGTCATTGCGAGGTACGAAGCAATCTCCTAAGATATGAGTGTAACTACGAGATTGCCGCGCTTCGCTCGCAATGACGGTTACATTTCCAGTTCCTGTTTCATTGATCAGTTTGTGCCTTTAGTCGAAGTATAATTTTTCCTTTTATTAATCTGGTATTTATTCACTGCATTAATATGTTCACGCAATGATGATGAAAAATAATGCGTGCCATCTCCCTTTGCAACAAAGTAAAGTGCATCAGTCTCCGCCGGATGTAAGGCAGCCTTGATTGCCTCACCTCCCGGCATAGCTATCGGTGTTGGCGGCAGACCTGTACGGGTATAGGTGTTATAGGGAGTATCCTTACGTAGATCTTTCCTGCGAATATTGCCTTCATAACTATCCCCCATGCCATATATAACCGTTGGATCAGTTTGCAATAGCATACCTTTTCTCAGGCGATTTATGAATACACCGGCAATTAACGTGCGCTCTATTTCCGCTCCGGTTTCTTTTTCGATAATCGATGCCAGTATTAATGCCTGGTTCCTGTTTTTCAGCGGCAGATCTGAAGCGCGCTTCTCCCATTCGTAGCTGAGCAGGCGATTCATTTTTCCATAGGCCTGGCGCAGAACATCCAGGTCAGTCATGGTTGAGGTATAGTGATAGGTGTCCGGATAGAAGCGCCCTTCCGGGTACTGGCCTTCTGCACCAATGGCTTTCATTATTGCCTCATCATCCATTTTTTCTATTGTTTGCCTGAGATTTTTTTGCTTTGCCAAAGCTTCACGCAATTGCTTGAAACTCCAGCCTTCGATAAATGTGACAGGGTAATCGATGACCTGGCCTGAGGTTACCAGATGAAGTAAATCATTCATGGTAGCATCAGCAGGAACTTTATATTCACCGGCTTTCAGGGATGAAGACAAATTTCTGTAGCGCGCCCAGAATAGAAAAGACCATTTCTCCTCCAGCAGTCCGTCGTACACCAGCTGTTCTGCGAAGCCACGCATTGTGGCCCCGTGTGCTACGGTGATATTGCGCGATAGATTCGTCACCACTCTGGTTTCTGCATTCTGCAGCCAGTTCTGAGCAATCAGTCCTAAAGTCGCAGACAGGATGATTAATACTACAATCAGTCTGCCGAGCATATCGAATCCTCAAGCTTCTCCTGTAATAAACGGGTGTTTGCGCAGACAGTAAGTTGTTGGTGATTAAAGTTAATTACTGGCCAGATACCGATAAGACTGTTTGTGACAAAGATACCGCTACTATTTGTCAGATCTTCTAATCGAAGCTTCGTTTGGTCCACTGCTATTCCATTCTCTTCTGCCAGCGCGATAATTATCTCACGACAAAGGCCTTTGATACCTGTTTTCTGCAGGGACGGTGTTAATAAAAGATTTTCCTGCCAGATAAATAGATTGCTCATTGTGCCCTCTATGACAGCGCTCTGCTCATCCAGCATTATGCCCTCATCCCAGCCTTCTCCCTGGCATTGTATACGGGCGAGTACCTGTTCAAGCCGATTGAGGTGTTTAATGCCTGACAGTGAATCATGGCCAGCAAGATGCTGGCTGCAGACGCCCATAACAATTCCCTGCCCTGCTCTGGATTGATGTCTCATGCCCGGCGTCAGGCACAATATCCTGTTTGCTGGTGTATCAGCAGGTGTAGCATAACCACTGTTTGAACAACCACGTGTGATGATGATTTTAAGTACCCCAGCTACGCAGTCAGATGCCAGGGCGGTGACTTCCTGTCGCAAGGTATCAATATCTGGTATATCAGCAAAGCGTAGACGATGACAGCCATCCAGCAGGCGATTGATGTGCTGTTGCCACCAGACCGGTTTGCCCTGATGAATCCTTATGGTTTCAAAAACACCATCACCGAACTGCAGGCCGCGGTCAGTAACAGAAATGCTGTCTGTTTTCTCACCATTTACCAGAAATTTTGTCTGTTCAGTAGTCATAAATGTGGATAGCTATAATAATTTGAGTTGACCTATTTTGGGGCCAGGATAAAAAAGCTAAGAATAAATAAAAAAACATGAAATCAAATTCATTTTTTCTCGCAGGGATCGCAGAGGACGCAGGGAAATCAAAATCCTGTATTTTTTAGTAATCATATTATCAATAATTTTTTTTGTTCTTCACTCAAATATTTTTTTCAGCCCGCGGGCCTTGGAACGTGTTTCATTCAATTCCTTCGCTGGATCGGAATCTGCGACGATCCCTGCACCGGCACGAAAACTGTAGGAATTATTCTGGTGAGTGATGGTTCTAATGAGAATATTCAAATCCATATCACCGTTATAACACAGGTAGCCGACTGAGCCGGTGTAGGCATCGCGTGCTTCCTGCTCCAGCTCGGCAATAATCTCCATGCAGCGAACCTTTGGACAACCCGTTATGGTGCCGCCGGGGAAAACAGCACGGATGATGTCGCCCTTTGAAATGCCTTTCTTCAGCTTGCCGCTGATGGATGAAACGATGTGGTGAACGTGGGCATAGCTCTCCAGTACCATCAGATCATCGACCGCTATGGATCCGGGTTGACAGATTCGGCCAAGGTCGTTGCGTTCAAGATCTACCAGCATAATGTGTTCAGCCCGCTCTTTCGGGTGCATCAACAGTTCCGCTGATAATTCCCTGTCCTGTTGAAGATCTTTACTGCGCGGATAAGTGCCTGCTATTGGCCGGGTACGGACGGTTCCCTGCCGATGTTCGATCAGACGTTCCGGTGATGATGACAGCAGTGTTGTGGCATCATCTATTCTTGCCCAGGCTGCAAACGGTGATGGGTTAGCTGCACGTAGTCTGCGCCAGGCGTCATAGACGGTAAGCCCATCATCACAATAAGCTTGCCAGCGGCGCGAGAGATTCACCTGAAACACATCACCCTCACGGATGTATCTTTTTATATGATCGACACTCGCTAAATATGATTCGCCCTCTTCTTCCTGTATATCGTAACTTGCAGAGCGGTTTTTATGGTGTCTGGATCCTGAAGAGTGTGCCAGCTTCTGAATATCCTGAACAATGCCCCCAAGCATGGATTTTGCATCGTTACCATTGGCAAAAATAAAATCTTTACCTGTCTGCTTATCGCGGACTATACCCGCAGGAATTTCAGTCATTATTGCTCGAGGGAGTTCGGGCTGATGTAGGGATGATGCCAGCACAGGTTCTATTTCTGTTGCCAGCTCATAGCCTAAATAGATGAACCAGCCACCACAAAATGGCAGGCCGGAGTCACGGGCTAAATCTGTATGATTTTCCCACTGTCTATAGATTGCATCCAGTTGGTCTAGAAAAGGCTTTTCGCCCAGATTGCCACCATCATGCAACAAACAGCCATCTGGCAGAGCCGATAATCGTACGCCCGGGAAGGCAAATAAAATATCATAGCAACCCAGTTCAGACGTCTCACCGGAATTTTCCAGCAGGAAGGGATATCGTTCAGGATTATGTTCTACCAGATCAAACAGATCAGGGCAGTTATTCAGTTGTCGCAGCAAGATCAGGACATACGCTTCAAAATCAGTGTGCCATTGGTGCCACCAAAACCGAATGAATTCGACATCGCGACATCGATCTTCATATCTCTTGCAGCACCGGGGACAAAATCCAGGTCACACTCGGGATCCGGGTCGTCCAGATTGATAGTTGGCGGTGCAATCTGGTCTTTAATGGCCATTATCGTGTAGACAGCTTCAATTGCACCCGCAGCACCCAGCAGATGCCCTGTCATAGATTTAGTGGAACTTACTGCAACAGTCCCGGCATGATCACCCATTGCCCTCTTCACAGCATGAGTTTCTGCAATATCACCCTGTGGGGTAGATGTACCATGTGCGTTGATGTAATCAATATCCTGTGGATTCATGCCAGCATTACGCATGGCATTTCCCATACAGCGTGCGGCACCTTCTCCCCTCTGCGGAGGACTGGTCATGTGGTAGGCATCACCACTTAAGCCGAATCCAGCCAGTTCTGCATAAACTTCCGCATCTCTATTGCGTGCATGCCCCAGCTCTTCCAGTACCAGCACAGCGGCACCCTCCCCCATGACGAAACCATCCCGCCCCATATCCCATGGACGAGAGGCAGACTGCGGGTCATCATTGCGGGAACTCAGTGTACGTGCATTACCAAAACCAGCCATCGCGGTCGGTGTAATTGAGCTTTCAGCACCGCCAGCAAACATTACATCCGCATCGCCGTATTCAATCAGCCTGGCGGCATCCCCAATTGAATGGGTACCGGTTGCACAGGCAGTGACCATGGCAAGATTTGGCCCTTTTGCACCCAGTGCAATAGACAGATTGCCGGAAATCATATTGATGATGCTACTGGGTATGTAGAACGGTGAAATACGTCGTGGACCACGATCTAGCCATAACTTTGTCTGCTTTTCAATGGTCGTCAGGCCACCAATGCCCGCGCCTATATGGACACCAATAAGATGAGCATTTTCATCGGTAATTTCCAGGCCGGAATCTGCCATGGCATCAAGTCCGGCGGCCATGCCAAGCTGGATAAACCTGTCCATTTTGCGGCAGGATTTCCTGTCCATCCAGTGTTCTGGATCGAAACCAGCAAGCTGGCCCGCTATTGAAGCCGGCATGCCTGTGGTATCAAAACTCTCAATACGAGTGATGCCGCTTCTACCAGCTGTAATATTCTGCCAGTTTGCATCCAGCCCTAGTCCTACCGGTGAATGTATCCCAATTCCTGTGACAACAACACGACGCTTGCTCACTTGTTTTCTCT
>BTQX01000017.1:0-20510 GCA_036986095.1 Gammaproteobacteria bacterium | reverse complement strand
GCGACAAGCCAAAAATCAATGATATCCAGCCTGAAGGGATGTATTGAGCCGCCCAGTAGACAAACATCATAGATACAGCTATACCAAACCCGGAAAAGAGATATGTCTTGATCGCAGGTTTGTGCCATGGGATGTCCAGTCGCATGATGACAGTCAACAACATAGCTATTGCCGCACCCAGAACCATTCTGCTCGAGACAGCAAAAACAAAACCAGTCCCCTCGGAACTCCACTTGATCGCCAGCGGCGTAGTAGTCCAGATTAAGATAACTGTTATATATGACAGCGGTACAGACATCGCAAGTCCTCTTAGGCATAAAAAAGGCCACAATTCTATGAACTGTGGCCTCTGCTAGTGGTAATACTAAATATTTATTACATCGTTTCTCGCACGCAAAGGTCACAGGACGCCAGCCAGATATGGCGCACCGGAAACTTTACGAATTTGATTGAAATGATTATTAACATCTTGCAGTCAGTTTGCCTAAGCAGAAGCAGTGCTGTCAAGTAAAAAGGCTTAAGGAGCCTCTGATTTATAATGGGCACCTCTATTAATTCATGAATAATCATCTTGACTCCAAAACCTGCCTTCTCTGAGTTAAGAACCTTTGCAATAGCTAGCTCACGTGCGTTTCTTGCCTTGATCTGACTGCTTTTGAACCCAATCTGAATTATCCAGAATTAATAGAGGTGCCCATATGCATTGATTGCGGCAGTCCTATTCAAAGGAATCACTAACCTTCGTATACCGGTTCTCGTATCAAAAATATGCAGTACTACAGGTGACCTGGGTGAAGGGGCCCTTGGATTGCCTTTTCACCAACGGATTAATTTTGATGCGGAGCGTGCCTGGCGATTAGTTCCTGGCAGTATTCTGATTCTTGTTTACGTCATATTCTTCGATACCGTCTGGTATCTGGCCTGGTTTATGGGCTTTGCTATTCTTGGTGCAGGTCTGAGCGGAGTTTGTCCTCTGTTCATTTCTTTGAAATGGCCAGGATTCAGATGAGTAGAAATACAGATAGCACCGATAATCCTGGGACAACATATACTAACTTCCCTGTAAAAATTACCGGCATTGTTTTCTGGGGTCTGGTTCTGCTCGGCCTGGTAGCATCAGCAGTTTTCATCAGTTTTCTTGATAAAAAGACGATCGCTGAGTATGTGGAAAACGACGACATACTGAAAAAGCTGCGGGAAATAGGTGTCGACTACGCTCAGGGCTTCGGAATTACCTGCCCTGAAATAATTAAGGAAGAAATGTCGCCAAGTGATTCCGTTGCAATTTCCCTAACCATCGCTGAGTCGTCTTTGGCACATTCATGTAATCGATTAACTGCTTTATCACTCCCCTCCAGTGAAAGAAAATGACAGGCATCTGCTCGTATTGTTTCGTCCGGGGACTCAGACAGTTCAAGCAAATCTGGCAAAATATCTTTAAGCACAGAGGGGTTTTCCTGAAAACCCTCGAGAATAGCGCTAACCCCGATACGTACGGTCATTGGTACTTCTTTGCCTTTTAACAATGCCACGAGATCAGGCAGCTGACTTTTATCACGCTCAACAAGCGCAGCTACCTCATCGAGCCGCCCATTTTTTAGCTGTTCTAAAAGAAACCGCTGCTGCCCATCATCGCTCACTGCCATATCAATGGCATGCTCCAGTTCTATACGGGTCTGTGCACCGGTAAATTCCATCTCACCCAGTTTTAACCACGGTACTGAGCGTACATTATGTTTAGCGGCTTCATCAGGCTGCTCCACAATATTGATCATTAATAAGCGGGCAATCTTCCCTTCTTTCAGTAAGTCTCCCAATAAGTTCATCATCGTGGTGCAATACGGACAGTCAGGCGCAATAAGTAATTTTGCTTCAGTCATATGTGCACTTCCACCAATTTTACATAAATCATCAGTAGAAAACTCGTCTTAGATGCTTTGATATCAAAGAAAGGGTTCGATGTTCCTCAACATATTCTTTGTAATGGGCATCCGAGCTAAGCACATTTCCATATACTTTTTCTTCAAGTTGCGCCCATCTGCCACAACTGCTATAGATTTGTCTCAGTTCATTTCTGCTAAACTGGATTTTTTGTTGATAAGACCCCTGATTTGACACAAAGCCGTCATCCAGATGTGGCACATCAATATATGCAGTCATAACTCTCCTGAAATCTAACAGTAGGTTTTCAGTACGAATCCAGTGATATACGCTGTCCAGTTCATAATAATCAAAAATTACCTCATCGATCTTCACCAGTCGCCAATCAGAAGTATAGGGCTCCAGCCACCAGACCAATCCCTGCAGAAGTTGCTTACGGGTATAAGGTCTGTCTTCATTTCCCGTGCTCCATTTACTATGTTGACTGTAGTGCACAGCCCAGCTTTTTAATAAAGATGGTAACCGCCTGATATTTGATATCCGATTCAGTCCAGCTATGCCTTCCTGCCTGAATGAATTATGTTTTTCAGGACCATCAATAAACCGCAGACTGCCGTCATCAACATCACGAAATAATAAATGCGTACTGTCCCCGCCTGTCTTGGGTATATGCGCCCAGGCGAATTTTTCACCTACAACCATTTATTGCCACCATTTCACCCATTCGAGGGCATTACAAGCAAAACAGGCTATGACCAATCTCACAATCATACTTTTTTAAACTGCTATAATTCGTCAGAGATTCCTTAGATCTGATTTCTTGAAATAGTTATTCTAACATTGAAAATTGCACATTGGTTATTGGGGATTTGCCTGCTGATTTTTCTAATGGTGGTCATCGGCGGCATTACTCGCCTGACAGGCTCTGGCCTTTCCATGGTTGACTGGCATCCGGCAACCGGCTTCATTCCCCCGTTTTCAGAAACTCACTGGCAGGAACTGTTTGACAGCTATAAACAATTCCCCCAATTCCTGAAGCTTAACCAGCATATGGATCTTGTCGACTTTAAAGGCATCTTCTGGCTAGAATTCATTCATCGTGTACTGGGAAGAGTAATCGGCCTCGCTTTTTTGCTGCCTTTTCTATATTTTCTGCTTCGCGGTATGATCACTAAAAGCCTGGCCCCAAAACTTATCATAATGTTTATTCTTGGCGGCCTGCAGGGCGTGCTGGGCTGGTACATGGTCAAAAGCGGCCTGGTCAATGATCCGCATGTCAGCCAGTACCGGCTTACTGCTCACCTGATGCTGGCTGTTGCTATCTACAGCTATATACTATGGGTGGCTCTTGGCCTGTTAGCAGAGGATAGACCCGCTACCGGCTATACAATGGATATTGATAAACTCACAGGCAAAAGTCTGATGTTACTGGTACTGGTGATCATCACCATGGTATCAGGCGGTTTTGTCGCCGGTCTCAAGGCTGGCCTGATATACAATACTTTTCCGTTTATGGGCGATACCTTGATTGCCCCCGGTGTCTATTTCCTGTCACCCTGGTACATGTCCGCATTAGAAGATGCCGTCACAGTACAATTCAATCACCGCCTGCTTGCCCTGACAAGCTTCTTCCTGATAGTCGGATTTTATTTCTACAGCCGCAAACTGGATCTGCCCTCGCAGACTAAAAACCTTCTAATCCTGGTGCTGGTTGCCGGCATAGTACAGGTGGGCCTGGGGATTTCGACACTGTTGCTGAGAGTCCCTGTCGTACTCGGGGCCAGTCACCAGGCAGGGGCGCTGATATTGCTTAGCAGTCTGTTACTACTGCACCATCACCTGAAAAACACAAAACCAGTGTAAGTTCTTGTTGCAAAGATCAAAAAAAGGGAAAAAACTATAACCTGTATGGGTATTTCTAAGTACTCGAAGGAACTCATATACCCGCATGGTGTCTTTTTAAAAGAGGCGCCATATGCTGTAGGAGTGCCGTCCTCGGCGCGATTCAACTTCATAAGATTATTAGCCACTGAAGCAATCGCGCCGAGGACGGCACTCCTACAAATTAATTTGGGTATCTTTGCTAACAGGAAATAAAAGGAAAACACCATATAATGCTAATAAAACGATCAGCAAATATCGAACAGCTCTCAGATATCAGACCCAGTGAAATCACCAGTAAAGAAGTCTACCAGTCACGCCGTCGTTTTCTGCAGGGTGGTGCCGCACTGGCCCTTGGTAGTGGCCTGGGCATAACATCCATGCTGGCGACACAAAAAATCAGCCACGCGTCCAGCAAATTCAGTAATCTTATAAAAAGCCCCTACAATACAGATGAAACACTGACTCCATATAAGGACGTCACGACCTATAATAATTTTTACGAATTCGGTACCAGTAAATCCAGTCCAGCCAGCATGGCCAAAAACTTTAAGGCTGAACCCTGGACCATTGCAGTCAGTGGTGAAGTAGAAAAACCACTGACCCTGGATATGGAAGATATACTCAAGCACTACCCGATGGAAGAACGTATTTATCGCTTACGCTGTGTCGAAGCCTGGTCAATGGTTGTGCCCTGGGTCGGCTTCCCGCTGGCCAGCTTAATCAAGGATCTGAAGCCAACATCAAAAGCAAAGTATATTTCCTTTCGGACGTTGCATGATGCAAAACGAATGGCCGGTCAAAAACCCACCTTGTTCGGCAGCGGTCTGGACTGGCCATACCGCGAAGGCCTGCGCATGGATGAAGCCATGAACCCGTTGGCCATACTTGCCGTTGGTTTATATGGGGAAGTTCTGCCTAATCAAAATGGTGCACCCATACGCCTGATAGTGCCCTGGAAGTACGGTTTCAAAAGTATCAAATCCATCGTTTCGATTGAATTCACCGAGAATCAACCCGAAACCACCTGGGCGATGCTTGCCCCGAAGGAATACGGTTTTTATGCCAATGTCAACCCTGAGGTCGATCATCCGCGCT
The DNA here is from genome assembly GCA_036986095.1 of Gammaproteobacteria bacterium. Lineage (GTDB taxonomy): Bacteria > Pseudomonadota > Gammaproteobacteria > BMS3Bbin11 > BMS3Bbin11 > BMS3Bbin11. The sequence goes on along the minus strand of BTQX01000017.1, from coordinate 15,650 downwards.
GGAGTCAATCAAGAGAAAGACGCCTGGGTGAATTTCGCAAAAGAAAAACTCTAATGTTTAACGGCTATGCAGAACAGGTAGCCGGCATGTATAAAGATCTTGATATGAAAAAATTCTTTTAACTCCTGTCATGACCAACAAACAGATCACATTGATAAAAACAGGCGTTTTTTTGCTGGCGCTGACGCCATTTTCCCTGCTGCTATTTCGTGGCTGGAACAATGAACTGGGAGCGAATCCAATTGAGACGATTACCAATACCACCGGTATATGGACATTACGCTTTCTGGTCATTACCCTGGCCATTACACCTCTACGCAGACTGACCGGGCAGGCAATACTAATCCGTTTCCGCCGCATGCTGGGACTTTTTACTTTTTTCTACGCCAGTCTGCATTTTCTAACCTACGTCTGGCTTGATCAGTATTTTGACTGGCCGTTTATAATCGAAGATATTGCTGAGCATCCCTATATCATTGTCGGCTTCAGTACCTTCCTTATCTTGCTGTCCATGGCGGTAACATCACCCCGATTTATGATTCGCAAGATGGGTAAGAACTGGAAAAATTTACATCGCCTGGTTTATCTTGCGGCCTTTCTTGGAGCAACACATTTCATCTGGCAGGTGAAATCTGACATACGGGAGCCTTTACTTTATTTCGCTTTATTCTCAGTTTTGATGTTACTCAGGATACCAGCTGTACGGAAGAAAACGCCATTACTTACTGGCTGGTTTCACTCTGTTAAGGTTTGAACTCTACAATAGTTTACCGCCTTCTAGAAAACCGCATTTCAGCAGTTGGCTCGGTGCCTGTCAGTTCTGGCATGACGATGAAAAGTATATAGATGGCAGTATTGTACTGTATTTGTGTAAATGATGTGAGAAGATACTAATATAGATCAAATAGGAAACTAAGCCTGATGAAGGCAAGTAATATTAAAAGAAACACCCTGCTACTTACAATTTTTTTCAGCAGCCTGCTTGTACTCACAGCAAGTCATGCCGAAACAGAAGAAACGACCAAAACGACTACAACGACCACAACAACTACGAATCCGGATGGCACTACCACTACGACGGTAGAAGAAACTACAACTATCCCGGAAGAAAAAGCCACCACGCAGGAAACTGAGGCAGTGCCCATATTAGGCGGGCGCAGGATTGTCAGTCCAACTGGCGTAACTGGAACTATTCGTCGCTCAGATCGTCGACAGGATAGACGAGGTGGTGACCCCCGTCTCAATAACAACGATGATCACGATGTCAATATTAATACCCGTCGCGATCTCCATTGAAATACTCGAGTGGGCAGACCTGCTTCAGAATCGACCAAAGTGAATCAGCTGGCGGTCTGTTTTGCCTCATACAGGTGCTCTTTTAATTTGTGGACTCTACCTTGAAGGACTGCTCTGTTAATTTTTAAGACCAATAGAATTGCCCATAAATTATTATCCTGCACGAGAATCAACAGCTCGACTTCAAGAAACCCATAAAGGAAGTGAATGACTCTGAATAGAATATTTTACTAATACATTTAAGGAACCTCTAATTAATTCTGGACGAAGTAGATTGCGATCTAAAATATTCAGATTTGAGGCGCAAGTCGCACGTAATAGCTGGATATTTTAGACGTAAGATACGAGTTCATGAATTGATCAGAGGTTCCTTTACTTTCCACTTTTAACTTTGTTTCCTCAGCAAATCCCATAAAAAAAGGGCCTTACGGCCCTTTTGCAAAACTTTGAAACTCGCTGATCAATAATCAGGCTGCATCATTGCTGATGGCCTTCATGCTCAGACGTATGCGGCCCTGACGATCAACCTCAAGCACCTTCACCTTGATCACATCACCTTCACTAAGCTTGTCGCTGACTTTCTCTACACGCTCGTGAGAGATCTGCGAGATGTGTACCAGACCGTCTTTGCCCGGCAGTATCGTTACAAAGGCACCGAAGTCCATTAGCTTGGCAACCTTGCCTTCATAGATTGTTCCTACTTCAACATCAGCCGTGATCTGTTCGATGCGACGTTTCGCTTCCTGACCGGCTGCATTGTCGATTGAAGCGATCTTGACCGTACCGTCATCCTGAATATCAACCGTGGCGCCAGTCTCTTCAGAGATTGAGCGGATGGTTGAGCCACCTTTACCAATGACGTCACGAATCTTGTCGGTAGGTATCTTCAGGGTAATAATGCGCGGTGCAAAATCAGACATTTCTTCGCGCGGAGCTTCAATGACTTTAGCCATCTCACCCAGGATATGTTCACGGCCTTCTTTAGCCTGACTCAGAGCGATTTCCATGATCTCGCGCGTAATGCCCTCGATCTTGATATCCATCTGTAGCGCTGTTACTCCTTTGGTGGTGCCGGCTACTTTGAAATCCATGTCACCAAGATGGTCTTCATCACCAAGGATGTCTGACAGTACGGCGAACTTGTCGCCGTCTTTGATCAGTCCCATGGCAACACCAGCAACAGGTGCTTTGGTTTTTACACCAGCATCCATCATAGAAAGTGATGCTCCACAGACGGTAGCCATCGAGCTTGAACCGTTGCTTTCTGTTATCTCAGATACAACGCGAATCACATATGGGAATTCTTCCAGAGTCGGAACGACGGCGGCAATGGCACGCTTGGCCAATTTACCATGGCCAATTTCTCTGCGTTTGGGGCTGCCTACTCGACCCGTTTCACCTACCGAGTAGGGTGGGAAATTGTAATGCAGCATGAATGGGTCGCGGTAGCTGCCTTCCAGTGCATCAATAATCTGTGAATCACGCTCAGTGCCCAGTGTGGTGACAACCAGCGCCTGAGTTTCACCACGTGTAAACAGGGCTGAACCATGGGCACGCGGCAGTACACCGGTGCGAATTGTAATAGGACGGATAGTTCGCGTGTCACGACCATCGATACGCGGCTGACCATCGAGGATGCGGCCGCGAACGATTGATTTCTCAAGGCCTTTAATGGCACCGGAGATCTTTTCAGAATCTTCGGGCGTTGTATCTTCAGTTGTCAGCTCATCCATGATCTGGCTACGAATCGCAGAACATTTATCCTGGCGAGACATTTTTTCTGCTGTGCTGTAGGCTTCTTTAAAACCTGCTGCACCGATCGCTGTCACTTTTTCAGCCAGTGATTCATCTTTCTCAGGTGCCACAAAATCACGTGGTTCAGTATTGACTTCTGCTGCCAGTTCACGGATTGCATTAATGGCTATATTTGATTGTTCATGGCCGTACATGACAGCACCAAGCATCACTTCTTCAGATAGCACTTTAGCTTCTGATTCAACCATAAGAACAGCACTTTCAGTACCGGCAACAACCAGATCCAGGTCTGAACTTTTCAGTGCTTCATTACCGGGATTGAGTACATATTCACCATCGATGTAGCCGACACGGGCACAACCGACAGGGCCATTAAACGGTAGTCCTGAGGTGGCTAGTGCCGCTGAGGTGCCAAGCATAGCGACGATATCGGGATCAACATCAGGATTGATTGAAATGACTGTACAGATGATTTGCACTTCATTAATGTATCCTTTTGGGAATAAAGGACGCATAGGTCGGTCAATCAAACGACAGATTAGAATTTCCTTTTCAGAGGGGCGGCCTTCGCGACGGAAGAAACCGCCCGGGATACGACCGGCTGCATAGACTTTTTCCTGATAATCGACAGTAAGTGGAAAGAAATCCTGTCCGGGTCGGGTACTTTTAGCACCAACCACTGTGACCAGAACAACTGTGTCTTCCATGCTTGCCATAATTGCAGCATCGGCCTGACGTGCAATTTCACCTGTTTCCAACGTAACGGTGTGCTCACCGTACTGAAATGACTTGCTTACCTTTTTCAAAATTCACCCTCTACTCGGATATTATCCGACTGACTAAATTACACTGAGTTGTGACGTAGTCGATTTACGATTACTTACGGAGACCCAGACGTGAGATCAAATTACGATAACGTTCTGAATCGCGGCTTTTTAGATAATCAAGCAACTTGCGACGCTTGCTTACCAGACGCAACAAACCCTGTCGTGAATGATGATCATGGATGTGCTCTTTAAAATGGCCGGTCAAATCGGTGATCCGTGCGGTCATCAGGGCAACCTGTACTTCTGGCGAACCGGTGTCTGTAGTTCCGGTCTGATATTCTTCAACAATCTTCGCCTTTGCTTCTGCATTCAAGGCCATTTTCTTCCTCTCTGATTGATCCTTACTGGATCCTTACTGGTTACAGTCAATAAAACCCGCGTATTCTACCTGTGTGTCGTATATTCCTCAATACTAATATAAACGAAAAGCTAAATTTCAGTGAAGCTTGTGTTGCCCGTCATTGCGAGGAGTAAAGAGACGAAGCAATCTCTATACGATTGATCCTAATCAAAGAGATTGCCGCGCAGTGATCGCAATGTCGGCTGCTATCCAATAAGTAGATTCTATAATACTCTACACGTAGTAATTATTTACTTTATGTTTACTTTGTTACGTCTTGTTTTTACTAAGAATTATTAGTTAATTTTTCTAAACAACTATTTGTGCTGAGGAGTCTTTTTGGCTTTATCTGCTTATCCTCCATAGCCTCCCCTATGCCAGTAAAGCACCCGTTTTCACTATACACACGCACCAGGCCGGCTTGCGGAGCATCATCTGCACGCACCATTTGACCCTGTCTAAAAAAATGGTAGGCATCTTGCACGAGGCTAACCCGTGGCATATCGTCTATACCGGCATCTACCGGCAACAATTGTTGCAAACGCCGCTGATCGTCCATTTCCTCCAGCTGTTCAAGTTTTATTGCATCACTGACATCAAATTTACCGGCAGCTGTCCTTCTCAATTCAGTCACATGTGCACCACAGCCCAGCACTTCGCCAATATCAAAAGCAAGGCTACGAATGTAGAAGCCTTTAGAGCAATGCACGTCCAACGTAAGCGATTCAGCATCGAATGCCAGCAGTGATAAATCAAAGATTTCAACTGAGCGCGGCATGCGCTCAACTTCTATTCCCTTTCTGGCAAGTTTGTACAGGGACTGGCCGTTTTTCTTCAATGCCGAATACATAGGTGGCACCTGCTCGATAACGCCCCTGTATTTATTCAGCACTGCCTCAAGCTGTTGATTGGAGATATTCACTGTTTTCTGTGAAATGACATCACCTTCACCATCGCCGGTAGTCGTTGTTTCACCGAGTTTAAAGGTGGTCAGATAACGTTTATCGGAATCCAGCAGGTACTGGCTTAGTTTAGTCGCCTCGCCAAAACACAGCGGAAGTAAGCCACTGGCAAGAGGATCAAGACTTCCTGTATGACCTGCTTTTCTGGCATTGAACAGATGTTTGACCTGCTGCAGGGCCCTGTTTGAGGAGATACCCAGGCACTTGTCTAGCAGCAGGATGCCATCCACTGGGTAGAGACGGCGCTGAGAACGTCTGCTCACTCTTTGTTTTTATCCTGTTCATTGAGCATAACGTCATCAATCAACTTGCCGACACGCAAACCACGTTCAATAGAATGGTCGTATGCGAAATGTAATTTCGGGATGTAACGGAGTTCGATACGGCTGGTTAGCTCATGGCGAATAAAACCGGCAGCTTTATTGAGCACTTTTTCAGTTTCTTTAATTGCCTGTTTTTCACCCTGCATCACGAAATAAATTCGTGCAGAGGACATGTCCCGTGCCATCCTGGTGTGGGTGATAGTGACGGCGGCGGCACGCGGGTCATTCATACCCTGCTGGACGATATTTGCAACCTCCCGCTGAATAACTTCGGATACTCGAGCGGAACGACTAAAATCTCTAGGCATTACGAAACATCTAATCGAGCGTTCTTTTTGTTTCGATGACCTCAAACACTTCAATCTGGTCACCGACCTTAATGTCGTTGTAGTTTTTCACCCCTATACCGCATTCGAGACCAGATTTGACCTCATTTGCATCCTCTTTAAAGCGGCGCAGTGAATCGAGCTTACCTTCGAAGATAACAACATTATCCCGTAATACCCGAACCGGGTTGTTCCGTTTGATTGAACCGTCGATCACCATACAACCTGCAACCGCACCAACCTTTGAAACCATGAATACATCCCGTACTTCTGCCAGACCGATAATCGTTTCTTTGATTTCGGGTGACAGCATGCCTTCAATTGCTGCCTTCACCTGATCAACCGCATCATAGATTACCTTATAGTAATAAACCTCAACACCTTCATTTTCGATTAGCTTTCGGGCAGTCATATCTGCACGGACATTAAAGGCAATGATGATTGCCTGTGAGGCCAGAGCCAGATTCACGTCTGATTCAGAGATGCCGCCAACCATCCCATGAACAACAGTGACTTTGACTTCATCAGAAGACATTTTCTCCAATGACTGGCTAAGCGCTTCCACTGAGCCTTGCACATCTGCCTTCACCAGCAGATTGAGAGTCTTCTTTTTGCTCTGCGAATCTTCCATATTCTGGAAAATATTTTCCAGCTTGCTTGCCTGTTGGCGTGCCAGTTTCGATTCCTTGGCCTTGCTTTTGCGGTACATGGCAATCTCGCGTGCCTGCCGTTCATCACTCGCCACCAGCACCTCATCACCTGCTGTAGGAACACCGGATAAACCAAGCAGCTCGACTGGAATTGACGGCCCTGCCTGCTTGATTACCCTGCCAGCATCATCATGCATGGCACGCACCTTTCCGCTTTCCTGACCGGCAATAACAATGTCGCCTTTGTGTAGTGTCCCGTCCTGTACAAGAACGGTGGCCACTGGACCTCGGCCCTTATCAAGACGTGCTTCAACGACCATTCCTTTCATAGGCCCTGTTACAGGGGCCTGCAATTCCAGTATCTCTGATGTCAGCAACACACTTTCAAGCAATGCATCCACCCCTTCTCCAGTATGTGCAGAAACGGCAACTGACATAACATCTCCACCGTAATCCTCGACAAAGACATCATGAGAGCTCAATTCTGACTTCACCCGCTCAGGATCGGCACCTTCCTTATCAATTTTGTTGATAGCGATTATAATTGGAACGCCAGCAGTGCGAGCATGGTGTATTGCCTCAATGGTTTGTGGTTTTACACCATCATCGGCGGCAACAACGATAATAACGATATCAGTAGCGCCTGCACCACGCGCACGCATGGCACTGAACGCCTCATGGCCCGGTGTATCAAGGAAGGTCATACCACCATGCGTCTCTACATGATAGGCGCCAATATGCTGGGTAATTCCGCCTGCCTCGCCACTGGCAACGCGTGTTTTGCGAATATAATCCAGCAGAGATGTCTTGCCATGGTCAACATGACCCATGACCGTAACAATTGGATAACGTGGCTTAAGTTCATGCTCACCGTCATCAATCTGTGAGAAAGCATCTTCAGGCGTTTCCGCTTTAGCCTCTTTTGCAATATGCCCCATTTCTTCAACAAGCAGGGTGGCCGTATCGCTATCGAGCATCTGGTTAATGGTCACCATCATGCCCATGCCCATCAGAACTTTAATCACTTCACCTGCCTTAACAGACATAGCTGCCGCAAGATCTGCAACGGTGATAGTTTCAGGTATCTCTACCTCATGGATAACGGGCTCTGTCGGTTTTTCAAATACGTGCTGATCCGAGATACTCGTTTGGACTTTCTGATTGCCGCGGCGCCTGGGCTTGCGTCGTTTACCTTTTCCGGGAGCTACATGAAGTTGCTCTCGTCCCTTACCAAAGCCACCATGATCCTTGTGACGGGCAGAGTTATCTTTTTTAGCTGGGGCCTGTTTACTCGGTCGAGGGCCCGCACTCTTTTTAGTTTCTTCAGTGCTGTCAGTTTTGACTGCTTTTGTAGCTTCTTCCTTTGCCGATTTTTCAGCTTCAGTCTTACGTGATTCTTCTGCCTCAGCTTCTGCCCTGGCCCTGGCAGCCTCTTCCTCTGCAGACTTTTTAGCTAAAATTTCAGCTTCTTTAGTTGCATTGATTTCAGCCTGTTTTCTTTCTTCTGCTTCTTTCTCCAGTCTGAGCTTTTCTTCTTCTTTAGCCTGAACTTCGTCAATAACACCCTTGTTAACGAATGTGCGCTTCTTACGCACAACCACCTGTACTGCGTGTGCGCTACCCTTACGCGATGTCTGTCGAATTTCACTGGATGTTCTTCGACTAAGCGTAATCTTACTACGTGATTTTGGTAATTCAGTATCAGCATCACCGCTCAGGTGCTTGAGCAGGAGCATTTTTTCGTCATTAGTCAGGCCATCACCAACTTTTTTGCCCTTGATGCCTGCAGCAGTCAACTGCTTCAACAGATGATCCGGCTCGACACCGATTTTCTGTGCAAAACTCTTAATATTGGTCTCTGACATAACTCATCTCTCTACCCTCATATAGGGTATTTGCGAAAACTCGGCTTATTCTACTCTATTAGCCCTGTAATACTTTACTTGCTTTACTCAAACCAGGGTGCTCTTGCAGTCATGATCAACTGTCTGGCACGTTCTTCGTCCATTTCCTGGATATCGAGCAATTCATCAATGGCAAGCTCTGCCAGGCCTTCCTGCGATACTACGCCGCTGTTTGCCAGTACTTTAGCTGTGTGTTCGTCCATCCCATCCAGCGCCAGCAGATCGGCATCCGGTTTGGCATTTTGCAAAGCCTCTTCTTCGGCAATAGCTGAAGTAAGTAATGCATCTGCTGCACGGTTACGAAGCTCGTCGATCAACGCATCGTCAAATTCTTCAATCGCCTCCATTTCCTGGCGAGGAACATAAGCGACTTCCATTACAGAGGTAAAGCCTTCCTGTACCAGTATCATCGCGACATCTTCATCCACATCAAGCTGAGCGGTGAACATCTCGATTAATTTTTGTGCTTCGCCCTGACCTTTTTCTTCAGCACCGCTTTCTGACATGACGTTGAGCACCCAGTCGGTAAGCTTTGAAGCCAGCTGAACATTTTGACCGCTGCGCCCAATCGCCTGGGCAAGCTGGGTCTCATCAACGATAACATCAATGGCATGATTTTCTTCATCAATCATGATGGACAGGATTTCTGCCGGTGCCAGTGAATTTATGACAAATTCAGGGATTTCCGGCGACCATTTAATAATGTCAACACGCTCTCCGGCAATCTCATTCGATACACTTTGTACACGCGATCCACGCATGCCTACGCAGGCCCCAACAGGATCAATTCGGCCATCCATGGATTGCACTGCTATCTTTGCACGTGAACCCGGATCTCTGGCTGCGCCATGAATCTTGATCAGGCCCTCACCGACTTCCGGCACTTCAAGCTCAAATAGTTTAATCAGTAATTCCGGGGAAATCCGGCTAAGTAAAAGCTGCGGCCCCCGGTTTGCATAACGAACTTCTTCCAGGATCGCCCTTATTCGATCACCTTTGCGCAGTCCTTCTCTCGGAATCATATTCCGCTTGGGTAGCAGTGCCTCGGTGCCATTGATTTCGACTATGGCATCACCACGTTCCATGCCTTTTACAATACCGGTGATCATCTCACCCTGACGACCATCAAAATCACTGACGATTTGTTCGCGTTCAGCCTCGCGAACTTTCTGCATAATTACCTGCTTGGCAGCCTGGGCGGCAATTCTGCCAAATACTACTGGTTCGATGCCTTCTTCTATTACATCACCGGCGACTAATTCAGGGTAGTCTTCTTTAGTTGAACTCAGCAACAGCTGTTTGTCGGGATACTCAAGACCATGCTCGTCTTCAAGCGATTCATCATCAATAATCTCCCATGTACGAAAACTTTGATACTCACCCGTGTCTCTGTCGATCTCTACCCTGGCATCGATATCCAGAGGATTGAGCTTACACGTCGCCGCTGCCAGTGCTGCCTCAATTGCCTGAAAGATGACTTCTTTTCCAAGCCCTTTCTCGCGTGAGACGGCATCAGCCATCATAAGAATTTCATTTTGCATAATATGCCTCGCTAACTATCCTAACTGTCCAATACAGGTACCAGATTTGCCTTTTCGACGATATTAAGAGGTATTTCATACTCCTCATTGTCAACCGCAATAATCAGATTCTTTCCATCAAACGATTCGAGTATGCCCTTAAAGTTCTTTCTTCCAAGAACAGCTTCAGTACTGCGAATTTTTACTAACTCACCTACAAATTGCTTAAAATGTTCAGGTTTAACCAATGGCCTGTCCAGGCCCGGTGACGAAACCTCCAGTGTGTAACGGTTATGCAAGGGATCTTCAACATCAAGTATGCCACTGATCTGATAGCTGACCGCCGAACAATCCTCTACTGTTATCCCCTTTTTCGCATCAATATATAGTCGCAGTACCGTACCATTGCCACTTCCCGTCAGCTCAACACCAACAAGTTCATAAGCCATTGATTCAACAACCGGCTCAAACATATCGTTTAATTTCTTTTCCAGCCTATCCATTCCATCTTTGCCACTATCAGGTCCAAACACACTGGCACACGGCAATCTGTGCCCGAAAAAACAAGACCCCGCATTGCGGGGCCTTATTTTTATAAATCCTTGGTAGCGGGGGCAGGATTTGAACCTACGACCTTCCCATGGGTAATAAACCATGAGACCGACTACTTGTCGGGCTCATAACCCGAAGTCCCTAAGCGGTACTCCCAGTCATAAACTCGATAAAACTTGGTAGCGGGGGTAGGATTTGAACCTACGACCTTCGGGTTATGAGCCCGACGAGCTGCCAGACTGCTCCACCCCGCATCAGACGGAGGGCATCATACTCATGACGGGGTTATTTTTCAACATCCGGAGGGATTTATTTATTATGCTGGCGCACGGCTGAGGGGCTATTTATGGTTTTGACTTTCCTTTCCCCTTTTACCTTTCTTCTTTCTCCTGCTTTTCACCTCGCCTGATGTTCAACCAGACTTGGGTTCCAGAACAGCATTTTTCTCTGTTTAGACTCTTTTTTTATCTTTTCAGCATCCCATTCCTTCTTGATATCAAAATACCCTTCTTTCATAACACGGACACTGAGTTTACTGGCATTCTTTGCCATATCACTATCAACCTGTAAAGCGGACTCCAGTGGCGTGGTTCCAAGATACACCCAGGGAACATCACCAGAAGTACTGCTTACGCGATATATTACATAAGCACCCGCAGGCTCGGAGTAAACCTTTAGCGGTATTACTTTAGGCGCGCTACTACAAGCAGATGAAAGCAGCAGAAAAGTAAGTAAAGAGAAAATTAGTGTTGGTTTCATATTACACTACCCTATTTTTTTGCCTTTAACTCAACCTTAACTGGCTGCGCCTCATTTTCTGCGTCTGCTCGAGAACCATGGCGCATATTGACCCAAAATGCAGTCACTTTATCGTTATATCCGGCTTTTTGAAAACGTACCGTGATGAGCTTTGATTCTTCGCGGTCATTTTTCCAGTGAATCATCACCGGGGTAGTACCTAACAATGAATCATCTTCAAGATTCACGACCTCAGCACCTGAAGGTATGGATTGTATCTTCGCAGCACCATAACTGGAGCAGCCACTGATAGCTAACAATAGTACAGAAATAGCTAGCGCATATTTTGCTTTATGTATGATATTCGTAACCACTCTTAATATAAACCTCTGTTGCACATCACCAGGGCACCTTTATAGTTCAGGGCGCCTCTATTATCCCATGGCACTGATTGCGTTACTGACAACATCCATTATTATACCGATCCATGGAATAATAAGTATCAGTGCAAGCGCATTCACACTTAGCACAAATTGCATTCCAAACCTGGCTGATATTGGCTCATTTGTTTCTGGCTTGTCAAAATACACAGTTTTGACAATTCTCAGGTAATAATAGGCGCCGATAACAGCAAACAGTATTGCAACAACAGCAAGCCAGTACATTTCTACATCCATCAGAGCCTGAATGACTGATAATTTGGCAAAAAATCCAATAGTTGGTGGTATTCCAGCCATAGAGAACATAACCAGGGCTACCAGAAATGCAAACCACGGGTGTCGTTTATTCAGTCCCTTATAATCGCTAATTTCTTCCGCTTCAAAACCTGCTCGCGACATCATAATAATAAGACCAAATGCTGCCAGACTGGTAAACGAATAAATAATGATATAAAAAAGGGATGCACTGTATCCATTTGGATTTGCACTCAGTATTCCCAGCAGGAAATAGCCCATGTGAGAGATAGTTGAATAAGCCAGCATGCGCTTTAGATTGGTCTGAACTATCGCCAGTAAATTACCCGTCGCCATGGAGAGTACGGCGATGATAGTCAACATATCAGACCAGCTGACGGCAAGTCCCTGAAAACCATCCACTAACAGGCGCATAATAAAGGCAAATGCGGCAACCTTGGGAGCGGTACCCAGGAACAGAACAACCGAAGTCGGCGCGCCCTGGTAGATATCGGGCACCCACATGTGGAAGGGTACAACGCCAAGTTTGAAGCCAACTCCCACTATGATGAAAACCAGCCCAAGAATCAGCATTGCATCATCTGACTCCATTCCCTGTATGGCGCTTCTGATGGTTTCTATGTCGAGGCTGCCTGTTGCACCGTAGATCATCGACATACCATAGAGCAACATGCCGGAGGCCAGAGCGCCGAGGACAAAATATTTCATCGCCGCTTCAGTTGCCAGATCAGAATCGCGGTTCATGGCAACAAGCGTATAGAGCGATAATGATAACAACTCAAGGCCAATATAGATGGTTAAGAAATGGCTGGCTGAAGTCAGCACTATCATACCGAGCACGGCATTCAGAATCAGTACAAAATACTCACCGCGATACATCTTGCGTTCAGTAATATACGAATATGAGTAAATGAGTACGACGAATGTCAGGGAAAGAATAGCCTGTTTGCTCAGAGTCGCCATGCCGTCAAGGACAAACATGTCGTTGAAAGCCTTTGCCGACCCCCCTTCCGGAACGGTGATAGTGACCAGATAAAAAGTCACGAGCAGGGTAAGCTGTGTCAGCAAAAAGCTCGCTTTAGGCATCCGTTCGTGAGTGAACCTGTCAAGCAACAGGATCACACAAGCCATAGAAAATACGAATATCTCAGGTATAGCAAGCTGGATGTCTGCGAATATATTGTTCATAGACTAACCGTTACAGTTTGGTTACTGCCGAAAGCGTCAGCAGCCTGTCGACAGAGGTATGAATGATTTCCAGGAATGGCGCCGGCCATAGTCCCATGATGAGTACACTTAGAGTAAGTATCAGCAGGAATAAACCTTCTCTGCTGTTGATATCCTTTAGCGCCTTAACCATGTCATTGTTTACGGCACCATAAATAGTCTTTTTAAACATCCACAGAGTGTAGGCTGCTCCCAGAATCAAAATCGTGCCGGCGATGATTGCATACCATGCGTTAACCTGGAAGACACCCAGTATCACCAGGAATTCGCCGACAAAACCCGAAGTCCCCGGCAGCCCTACATTGGCCATCGCAAAGAACATCATAAATGCCGCAAATTTTGGCATGGTATTCGCCACGCCACCATAGTCACTCATGTTGCGTGTATGCATGCGGTCATAGAGCACGCCGACACAAAGGAACATTGCGCCAGAGATAAAACCGTGCGAGATTATCTGGATGATTGCGCCTTCTAGCGCCATCTTATTAAACACAAACAAACCCAGCGTGACAAAACCCATGTGTGCAATCGATGAGTAGGCGATCAATTTCTTCATGTCTGTCTGCGCCAGTGCAACCAGGGAGATATAGACTATGGCGATTAATGACAGAACAATAATGACAGTAGATAAACTGTGACTGGCATCAGGAGTGATCGGTAAATTGAATCGGATAAAACCGTAGGCACCCATCTTCAACATAATTGCTGCCAGCACTACAGAACCACCTGTAGGGGCCTCAACATGCGCATCAGGCAACCAGGTATGTACCGGGAACATTGGAATTTTGACAGCAAAGGCACTGAAGAATGCTATAAACAGCCATATCTGCTCAGTTAAGCCGAGCTTCACTGCATACATATCGGCAAGTGCGAAACTGTTGCCGCTTTTAATATATAGATAGATCAGCGCCACCAACATCAATAATGAACCAAGCAGCGTATAGAGGAAGAACTTTATCGTGGCATAAATCCTGTTCGGCCCGCCCCAAATACCAATAATCAGGAACATGGGTATCAGCATGGCTTCCCAGAAGACATAAAATAAAATGGCATCGGTGGCTGAAAAGACACCGATCATAAGCCCTTCCATAATCAGGAAGGCTGCCATGTACTGTGCAACCTTCTCCTGAATCACCTGCCAGGCGGATATCACTACAATAATGGTAATAAAGGCCGTTAACAGAATCAGTAACAGAGCGATACCATCTATTGCCAGAGAGTAGTTTATGTTCAGTGCCGGTATCCATGGAAGATGCTCGATGAACTGCATGTCACCTGTTGATATATCGAAGCCGGTATACAGCGGCAGTGTTGCCAGGAATGCGGCAATACTGACCAGTAAAGCCATTATCCTTGCCAATCCTGCGCGCTGATCGTTACCTGTTGCCAGCACAGCAATGCCGCCGATTATCGGCAACCAGATCGCAAGGCTTAATTGATTCGCTTCAAACATGTAAGGGCGGTCTCACTAATAAATTCGTATGAACCAGGTCATCAGCGCCAACAGGCCGAGAATCATGGCAAAAGCATAGTGATTGACCAGTCCCGACTGCAGTGGCTTTAATCTTCTTGATAAAAAGCTAACAGCTTTTGCTGTGCCGTTCACAAGCCAGCCATCAATAAATATCGTATCGCCGAATTTTGACAATAGACGACCCAGGCCGAGGGTGCCATTAGCGAAGTATTTCTGGTTAAAATCGTCAAAATAATATTTGTTCATTAACAGGCTATACAGTGGTTTGACCGATGCAACCACCTTGCCCGGCAATTCCGGTAGTCGAACATAAAACAGCCAGGCAAGAAATATACCGCTGATAGCCAGCCAGAATGGCAGTTGCAAAATACCGTGGAACATGAAGCTGAACACAACCGCCAGGCCAGATTTACCCTGATAGTCTTCTGCGATCGCACCAAGTACATCATGCTGCGGCAGGACTAAAATTGCACCGGAGAAGTAATCGCCAAAGGCCATAGGATTAATAAATAAAGCACCTGAGATAATAGAAGGAATTGCTAACAGCAATAAGGGCAGTACAACGACCATCGGTGATTCTTTCAGGTGCTGCAGTGTATGCTGATCCATGCGCGGCCGGCCATGGAAGGTCATAAACATCAGGCGGAAGGAATAAAATGCGGTCAGTACCACACTGGACAGCACGGCTACATAGGCGATACCGGAACCGAATAACTCTGACTGATGCACACTTTCAATGATCAAATCCTTGGAGAAGAATCCAGCAAAGGGCGGAATACCTGCCAGTGCCAGTGAGCCAATTGCTGCCGTGATATAGGTCCAGGGCAGGTACTTCCTGAGCCCTCCCATTTTGCGCATATCCTGTTCATGGTGCATAGCGATTATGACAGAGCCTGCAGCGAGGAAAAGTAGCGCCTTGAAAAATGCATGATTACCCAGGTGGAAAATTGATGCCGCATAGCCTGATGCCCCCAGGCCTACTGTCATGTAACCCAACTGTGACAATGTTGAGTAGGCAACGACACGCTTGATATCGTTTTGCACCAGCGCTAGCAAGGCCA
>BTQX01000016.1:0-20605 GCA_036986095.1 Gammaproteobacteria bacterium | reverse complement strand
GCCACCAATTCAGGGAATCGATGAAATAACTTGTTGTGAAGTTTAGTTCTGGTCATTAGCGACACCATAGTCTTTGGTCTTTGGTCTTTGGTCTTTGGTCTTTGGTCTTTGGTCTTTGGTCTTTGGTCTTTGGTCTTTGGTCCTTGGTCCTTGGAGTTGACCTTAAAATCCCGTTCAGGCTTGCCGAGAAGCGCAGATCGAGTCGGGGATTTCGGGATGTGCTGTCTAAGGGCGAAGCCCGAGTTTCACATCCCGCCGACTCGATTGAGCATCGCAGGGAACCCGAAGGGCAAGCATGCGGGCGGTTTTTCTTTGGTTCCGTTTCTTTGGGCAAGCAAAGAAAAGTAACTCGCCCATAAAGGGCGAAAAAAGAACCCATAATCACCCACAAAAAAAATCGCGCCGAGCGACGCTCCTACAAAAAACCTCAGAACGGTAAATAAACGCCAGCCGCGCAGGCCCTAAAACGGTACATCATCATCAAAATCATCACTCGGCGGTGTGCTCGCCTCAGGTGCAGCCGGTTGTTGTACCGGGGCTGAATCTTGCGGTGCATTCCAGGCTGTGTCACCACCACCTGGTCGGCTACCCAGCATTTGCATCTCATTGGCAACGATTTCGGTAGTATAACGGTCCTGGCCGTCCTGGCCCTGCCATTTGCGAGTTTGTATGCGGCCTTCGATATAGACCTGGCTGCCCTTTTTCAGATATTCACCGACGATTTCAGCCAGTCTGTTAAAGAAAACGACCCTGTGCCATTCTGTTTTTTCCTGCTTCTCACCGGTTTGCCTGTCTTTCCATGATTCTGTGGTTGCAACGGTAATATTTGCCATCGCGCTGCCGCTGGGGGCAAAACGGACTTCCGGGTCCTTACCCAGATTACCAACCAGAATTACCTTGTTCACTCCTCGTGCCATTGCTTGCGTCTCCTTTGTGTTGTGTTGTGGTTTCCTGTCCATGAAACCAGTTTCCAATAATCTGTCGTACAATAATATCTCAAATGTCAGCGGCTGTCTCATACTTGTCCAGCGCCTCAGGCAGCAACAACTCCGAATCAACCTTGAGATAGACCACACCCTGCGGCGCCATGATGATTACTTCTAACACGCCCTCTATGGTCGACAGCTCAGCCGCCAGGGTATTGCCCTGTGATTCAAGATCTACGAAGCGTAGTACACGGGTATCGAGCAGTTTAGGTGGTTTCGCCGGTAGCATGATCAAAAGCCAGACAGCTATCACCCCCGCAGACATTATATACACCCCCTGTGTACCAGAGATGCCCAGTACCAGACCACCCAGCACGCCGCCGAGAAAGGCGCCAAAGAACTCTGCACTGTTATAGATACCAATCGCCGCACCTTTGTTCTGCACCGGGGCAAGGCGTGAAACCAGTGAGGGCATCAGTGATTCCAGGGTATTAAATCCAGTGAACCAGATAACCATTCCTGCAAGAAACCAGATTTTCGACTGGGCGCTGAAAGCAAACATCAACTCACCCACCAGCAGCAGGACGATTCCAGCCAGAAAAATATTCGGGATGCGCTTTTTGCGGGTCGTCATCATGACCAGCGGCGCCATTGCCACAACAGACAGTAATACCACTGACAGGTAAACACTGCCGTGAGATTCACGTTGAATATCAAGGGATTCGACCAATGAGAAGGGGACGGCAACAAAAAATGCCATCAGCACCAGGTGTAAACTGAAAATCCCGTAATCGAGGCGCAGTAGATGAATATCTTTAAGGATAATTGAAAATTGTTTTTTCAGGCTGGTCTCGCCACCCAGCGGAACATGACTGGCAACTGGTGTCGGCACGGATTTGTAAACAATAACGATGGCAGCGATGGCAAGCACTGCGGTCAGCCAGAATATTCCGGGTACACCGATGCTTCGGTCAAGTACCGGTGCCAGTATAATCGCGACAAAGAAGGCCAGGCCAATAGTCATACCGATGATAGCCATTGCCTTGGTACGCTGTTCTTCACGTGTCAGGTCTGAGGCAAATGCGATCACCGCTGCAGCAATGGCTCCTGTACCCTGCAGGGCACGACCGAGAATGACCCCGGTGATACTGTCTGCCATGGCTGCCACCACACTGCCGATGGCAAATATCAGCAGACCGGCAGCAATCACCCGTTTGCGACCTAACTTATCCGACATCAGACCAAAGGGAATCTGGAAAATGGCCTGCGTCAGACCGTATGCCCCTATCGCCACCCCGGTAAGAAAGGCCGTATTGCCCTCCAGCTCCTCGGCATAGAGTGCAAATACGGGCAGGATCAGAAACAGTCCCAACATGCGCAGGCCGAAGACACCCGCCAGCGCGCTGACTGCGCGTCGCTCCAGCGATGTCATTGGGTTTTTATTTCCGCCTCTTTTCTTCATGCCCTGTCTGTGCTCTTTCGGGTGCTGGATATCGAAATTAAAAGCGCAGATTTTACTCTCATCAGGCCGTTTATTCATCACGAAATATAAATACCACACTATCTGAACCGTAAAGACGCTATGACGCAAAAAAAATAATATAATCCATGTAATTCCTGGCGCTCTTTGCGTCTTTGCGGTTCAATAATCAAAACCTTAAAGTGCAATAAATCAGAAATGAGAAACATCAGCATCCGCGGTGCACGCGTGCATAATCTGGCGAATATTTCACTGGATCTGCCGCGTAACAAACTCATCGTCATCACAGGCCTTTCCGGCTCCGGAAAGTCGTCACTGGCCTTCGATACCATCTATGCGGAAGGTCAGCGTCGCTATGTTGAATCGCTGTCAGCCTATGCGCGGCAATTCCTGTCATTGATGGAAAAACCGGACGTGGATCACATCGAAGGCCTGTCACCAGCCATCAGCATAGAGCAGAAGAGTACCTCACATAACCCGCGATCAACAGTTGGCACGGTAACCGAGATCCACGACTACCTGCGCCTGCTGTTTGCACGAATCGGTGAGCCACGTTGCCCAACCCATGACCTGCCGCTGAAGGCTCAGACCGTCAGCCAGATGGTCGATCAGGTAATGGATATGAATGAAGGCGACCGTTTACTGCTATTGGCGCCGGTCATACAGGAGCGCAAAGGCGAGCATCTGCAAATTATAGAACAGCTACGCGCTCAGGGCTTTATTCGTGCGCGCATTGATGGGCTGGTAACAGAACTTGAATTTGCCCCGGCGCTGGAAAAGAACATCAAGCATACTATCGAAGCCGTGGTTGATCGGCTGGTAGTGCGCGAAGGAATTGAACAACGACTGGCCGAATCCTTTGAAACGGCACTGGAGCTGAGTGATGGACTGGTACATGTCCTTACCCAGCCGAAAAAGGGCAAGGAAACTATCCATGTCTTTTCTGCCCGCTTCGCCTGTCCAAAATGTGGTTACAGCTTATCCGAGCTCGAGCCACGCCTGTTTTCCTTTAATAACCCTGCAGGTGCCTGCCCAGGCTGTGATGGCCTGGGGGTGCGTCAATTATTCGATCCTAAACGGATAATTCGAGACAAATCATTAAGTCTGGCAGGCGGTGCCATTGCCGGCTGGGATCGGCGAAATGGCTTCTACTTCAATCTGCTAACCAGCCTGTCAAAACATTACAGATTCAGCTTTGATACCCCATTTGAAAAACTGCCGAAGAAGATACAGAAAGTGCTGCTGTATGGTAGCGGTAAGGAAAAAATTACTTTTAAATTCAAAAGCATGTATGGAAAAAACCGTACCCATGCTTTTGAGGGTGTCATACCAAACATGGAACGCCGTTACCGGGACTCGGAATCAAATGCAGTACGTGATGAACTGGCACGATTTCTGACGGTGCATTGCTGCGAGCAATGCGACGGCAGCCGACTGCGAGAAGAAGCACGCCACGTTTTCATCGGTGACAGGGCAATACACGATATATCCGCACTACCCATCGATCAGGCAGTAGAATACTTCGCAAAGTTAAAACTTGAAGGGTCGCGCGCCGAAATTGCCAGCCGTATCACACAGGAAATTTCGGAACGACTGGGTTTTCTGGCCAATGTCGGTCTTGGCTATCTTTCATTGAGTCGCTCTGCTGAAACCCTGTCTGGCGGTGAAGCCCAACGCATACGCCTGGCATCACAGATCGGCTCCGCGCTGGTCGGCGTGATGTATGTGCTGGATGAACCCTCAATCGGCCTGCACCAGCGCGATAACTCCCGCCTGCTGGCCACCCTGCAGCAGTTGCGCGACCTGGGTAACACGGTAATCGTCGTAGAACACGATGAAGAGGCTATACGCAGTGCCGACCATGTGCTGGATCTCGGCCCCGGCGCAGGCGTAAACGGCGGCCACATCGTCGCCGAGGGCACGCCTGAGGATATCCTTAACAATCCTGCGTCGGTGACCGGCAAATACCTGTCTGGCGAACTGTCTATTGCAGTCCCCGCTACAAGAACAAAGCCGGGTAAGAAGAAGCAGCTGATCATCAAAGGTGCCAGTGGCAACAATCTTCGTAAGATTGATGTAGCCATTCCGGTCGGCCTGCTGACCTGCGTCACTGGCGTTTCCGGTTCGGGTAAATCCACTCTGATCAATGATACCCTCTACCCTGCTGTTGCGGTCCATCTAAACGGCAGCAGTCTTGAACCCGCTCCGCATGAAGCTATAGAGGGCCTGGATCACTTCGATAAAGTCATCGATATCGATCAAAGCCCGATTGGCCGTACACCGCGCTCGAACCCGGCCACCTACACCGGCCTGTTCACACCGATACGGGAACTGTTCGCCAATACACCGGAAGCACGCGCCAGAGGCTATAAACCAGGCCGCTTCTCATTCAATGTCAAAGGCGGGCGCTGTGAGGCCTGTCAGGGTGATGGCCTGATCAAGGTTGAAATGCACTTCCTGCCGGATATCTACGTGCCCTGCGACAGCTGCCGCGGTGCACGCTACAACAGAGAAACCCTGGACATCACCTTTAAGGGAAAATCCATTCAGGAAGTCCTGCAAATGAGTATCGAGGAAGCGGCAGAGTTTTTTCGGGCCGTCCCGGTGGTCAAGCGCAAACTCGATACCCTGATGGATGTCGGGCTGGGTTATATCTGCCTCGGCCAGAGCGCAACGACGCTTTCAGGTGGTGAAGCGCAGCGCATTAAATTGTCTCGCGAACTATCCAAACGTGGCACCGGCAAGACCCTGTACATCCTCGACGAACCTACAACCGGCCTGCATTTTCAGGATATTGAGCTGTTACTAGCTGTACTGCATCGCCTGCGCGATCAGGGTAATACCATCATTGTGATAGAGCATAACCTCGATGTCATCAAAACCGCTGACTGGATTCTCGACCTGGGTCCTGAAGGTGGCGACGGTGGTGGCATGATCATCGCCTCCGGCACTCCAGAACAAATCTGTAAAGTTGATGAATCCTATACCGGCGTTTATCTGAAACCTTTACTTGAACGGGCGAAGTCGCAAACAGCCGCATAAAAGTTCCAGGTTTCAAGATCGAAAACCGAAAAGCTATCACCACAGAGGACACGGAGGTCACAGAGGTTTTTTTAGGTGTTCACAGTTTTTAGTTAAGCCGAATAGCATTCAATTCTGGCAATACTCCTGGTAACTTTTTGATAAAACTCTTTTAGCCTCTGTGACCTCCGTGTCCTCTGTGGTAAAAGCTTTTAGTCTTTAGCCCTGAAACTTCAGTCTACCCTGAACGAATCACCCAGCTGAAGCCCAAGGCTATCTTTCGCACTCCCCCGATTAGCAGCAATTTCAACAAGACCATTTGCATTTTCATACCAGAAACAATCACCCGTCGGCACATCTGAAAAGACTCTGGCATGATTTATTGTTACGCTATTTATTGCAATTTTACCCTCAATCTTGATCGTATTCCCACGTTGGCCTGTTATCGCATTTCCAAAATGATCGAAATAGATGATTTCTTTGAGATCAGCAGAAAATCTCAGCATTTCAGTTTCAACAGGCTGCGCCTGTAATATATCGGGATCACCTGATTCTGTAAGCAAACAGGCAGCAGGAGTGTAGATATCCCGGGCATGAAAGCTGTCGCTTACCTTACCCGGCCACTGAAAATGATATTTCCTGAAACTGTGTGCCTGCTGTTCGAGAACATCAAAAAGACCATTGTCCGGCCCTATGTACCAACGACCGTCAGCTTTGCAGACAGCGTGCGGTCGTCGTTCACTGCCGACGCCAGGATCGACAACGCAGACTACGACACTGGCTGGAGGTAAATAGCGCGTATAGGCTGGAAGGAGGTAAGCGGCCGCACAAATATCGTGCGGCGGTATAGCGTGACACAGGTCGACAACATTTATTTCAGGTAAGGCAGTACCAATAACAGCATGTAACTGTCCTACATACAGTCCATCGTGACCAAAATCAGTAAATAGTGCAATCAAAGCTATTTGACCTGCTGAATAATTTCTTCGATAGTAAAGAATGATTTCATGACATGCAATAAAAAGGCCGTGCAGTGTGCCCGGCCTTTTAAGAATCACTTTTAACAGTGGCTAATCCGTCGATGAATCATCACCCTCTGCATTAACTTTTTCACGCGAGACCATCTGTACAATAGCCATAGGTGCTTTGTCACCCGGACGATAGCCACACTTTAAAATTCGTAAATAGCCACCTGGACGGTCTTTAAAATGTACGCCAAGGTCGTCGAACAACTTGCTTACCATCTCACGATCACGCAGGCGTGAAAATGCCAGCCTGCGGTTGGCGACTGTTGAAGTCTTGCCGAGAGTAATCAAAGGCTCCGCATGACGGCGCAGCTCTTTTGCCTTCGGCAAGGTTGTGCGGATTTCCTCATGACGAAGAAGAGAAACAGTCATATTTTTGAACATGGCCTTGCGATGAGCGCTGGTCATATTCAGCTTTCTGCCACTTTTACGATGTCGCATTGTGTAACCCCTACAATATCCCTGTAGCCGCTTCTTCATCACTGCTCTGAATCAGTGATGCGGGTGGCCATACTTCGAGTTTGGTGCCAAGAGAAAGTCCATTCTGCGCCAGTACGTCCTTTATTTCAGTTAATGATTTCTTGCCTAAGTTCGGTGTCTTCAGTAACTCACTTTCATCACGCTGAACCAGATCACCGATATAAAATATATTTTCGGCCTTCAGGCAATTTGCAGACCGAACGGTTAGCTCAAGATCATCGACTGGACGCAGTAAAATCGGGTCTATCGGTGGTTCTTCCGGCTCTTCCGGCTCTGGCTCTTTGACTTTGAGATCAACAAACACTGAAATCTGGTCATAGAGAATGGTTGCTGCCATACGAATTGACTGTTCCGGATCAACCGTGCCGTCTGTTTCAAGTGTGAAAACTAGTTTATCGAGATCTGTACGCTGCTCTACGCGGGCTGAATCTACATCGTACGATACCTGACGGACCGGGCTATATGATGCATCAAGCATGATCACACCGATACTGCTTGTTTCTTCATCATTTTTGCGTGAGACCGCTGTGTGATAGCCTCTGCCCTGGGTAACATCAAGTTCCATCTCCAATTCAACTTTTTTGTTGATATGGGCGATAACAAGATCAGGGTTGGCGATCATTACATCATGCTCTGCAGCAAGATCGCCTGCGGTTAATTCACCAGGGCCCTTTTTCTTTATATAGAGTTTTGCACTCTCTCTACCTTCAAGAGAAAGAGCAACGCTCTTAAGATTCATCAGAATCTCCAGTACATCTTCCTGTACACCTTCGATGTTGTCATATTCATGATCAACGCCGGTGATTTTTACTTCTGAGATTGCATAACCGGTAATGGATGACAACAGGATACGACGAAGGGCTGTACCCAGGGTAAATCCAAACCCGCGTTCCAGCGGCTCGATAGTTACGCGTGCGTGATTGTCATCCATTTTGGTGACATCAACAAAACGTGGCTTCAGGAAATCTATTACTGAATCTGACATTCCAATCCCTCTTGTGTGAGCTGATACTTTAATTACTTAGAATACAGTGCGATAACGAGTGACTCGTCGATCTCACCTGGCAGGTCACTGCGATCCGGGGTGACACGATAAACGCCTTTCATTGCCTTAAAGTCAACATCAAGCCAGTCGGCAACGCCGCGCTGTTCTGCTGCTTCAAGTGCTGCTGTGACACGAATCTGTTGTTTAGCTGATTCTGTAACAGTAATTTCGTCACTCGGGCGAACCTGGTAAGATGGGATATTAAGACGTTTACCATTTACAAGTATGCAGTTATGCCGCAACAGTTGGCGTGACTCCGCTCTTGAAGTACCGAAGCCCATGCGATAAACAACGTTATCAAGACGACCTTCCAACAGCTTCAGAAGATTATCACCAGTTGAACCTTTTATACGATCGGCTTCTTTATAATAATCAAGAAACTGCTTTTCCATCACACCATAGATACGACGCAACTTCTGCTTTTCCCTTAACTGAAGACCATAATCCGAGACACGTGTACGGCGCTGTCCATGTTGCCCGGGTGGGTATGCACGCTTTTCAACTGCACACTTGTCTGTAAAGCAGCGCTCGCCTTTCAGATAAAGTTTGCCACCTTCACGACGGCACAAACGACAGACTGATCCTATATATCTTGCCACTGTTAAATCTCCGGATGATTAGACGCGGCGCCGTTTTGACGGGCGGCAACCATTATGTGGGATAGGCGTAACATCCGAAATATTGCTGATCTCGAATCCTACAGAATTGAGTGCTCGTATAGCCGAGTCACGGCCAGGTCCAGGGCCTTTGACACGGACTTCAAGGTGCCTGACACCCATTTCTCTAGCTTCTTTTCCAGCATGCTCTGCTGCAACCTGTGCAGCAAAAGGCGTACTCTTTCTTGAGCCTCTAAAGCCTGAACCACCTGCAGTTTTCCAGCACAGGGCATTGCCCTGTCTGTCTGTAATGGTGATTATTGTGTTATTAAAGGTTGCATGTATGTGAGCAATGCCTTCTGAGACATTCTTTTTTACACGCTTTCTACCTTTTGAACTTGATGCTGGATTGGCCATAATTTAACTCTGTGTGCTACGTTTTTACGATGTTCTTACTTACGAATTGGCCTGGTGGGGCCTTTACGTGTGCGTGCATTAGTTTTGGTACGCTGACCACGGACAGGAAGTCCGCGACGGTGACGGATACCACGGTATGAACCCATATCCATAAGACGCTTGATATTCATAGTCGTCTCACGGCGGAGATCACCTTCTACATCGAATTTTGCGACCTCTATACGCAGTTGTTCTGCATCAGCATCGCTTAATTCACCGCATTTTGTCTCTGGCTTTACACCTGCCGCCTCACAAATCTGGCGAGAACGCGCGTTGCCTATGCCATAAATGGAAGTCAATCCAATCACAACATGCTTGTAATTCGGTAGATTTATACCTGCTATACGTGCCATCAAAGGCTCTCCGCTATAGAATTAGTGCAAAATTGAAAAGCGCGTAAGGATACTGCTCTTTACACACAAAATCAATCGATTGTTTACTATAAAAATACCCTGTCGCCACTACCTGTTAAGGTGATAGCGTTATCCAGGCTTATTTACAAATGGTTTTAACCCTGTCGCTGTTTATGACGAGGGTTTTTACAGATCACACGTACAACTCTTTTACGAATAACGATTTTGCAATCTCTGCAGAGCTTCTTGACTGATGCCTGTACTTTCATTTTCCTTTACCTCAACTTCCAAAACCCAATCCACTGCCAGACAGGTTTGTCTTTTTCAGCAGACTTTCATACTGACGTGACATCAGATGAGACTGAATCTGTGAAATGAAATCCATTAATACAACAACGATAATCAGTAATGAGGTACCGCCAAAGTAAAATGGCACATTCCATTTAACAATCAGAAATTCAGGCACCAGACTGACAAATGTTATATAGGCGGCGCCGACCAGAGTCAATCTGGAGACAACACCATCAATATAATTTGCTGTTTGGTCTCCAGGACGAATCCCGGGTACAAATGCACCTGATTTCTTAAGGTTCTCTGCTGTTTCCTTCGGGTTAAAAATCATCGCCGTATAGAAGAAGCAGAAAAAAATAATCAACGCAGCATAAAGCATTACGTATAAAGGCTGACCCGGTGACAGTGTTGTCGACAGGTCTCTTAGCCAGCGCATTCCCTCAGCCTGCCCGAACCAACTGCCAAGACTGGCTGGAAAAAGTATGATGCTTGAAGCAAAAATGGGTGGTATTACACCTGCCATATTTACTTTCAACGGCAAATGACTACTTTGCCCGGCATACATTTTTCGACCACGCTGACGTTGTGCGTAATTAACCGTAATCCTTCTCTGGCCACGCTCCATAAAGACAACAAAACCAGTAATCGCTAATGCGCCAACCAGCAGTACCAGCACGCCAATGGGTGAAAATGTTCCTGTCCGTGCCAGCTCCAGGGTTCCACCTAGCGCAGATGGCAGCCCTGCTACGATACCGGCAAATATTATTAAAGAGATACCATTACCTATCCCTCTTTCAGTCATCTGTTCACCCAGCCAGACCAGGAACATAGTGCCGGCGACCAATGTAATAACTGTCGTTATCTTGAAACCCAGTCCCACAGCGATAACTACATTCATGCCACCTGCCGTCTGGCTTTCCAGTGCTATGGCGATACCCAGAGCCTGGAATGTAGCCAGTACTACTGTGCCATAACGAGTGTATTGGGTAATCTTGCGACGACCACTTTCGCCTTCCTTCTTTAACTGTTCCAGCGTCGGCACGACTGACGTCATCATCTGCATAATGATTGATGATGAGATATAAGGCATCACGCCCAGGGCAAACAATGACAGGCGACTCAAAGCACCACCTGAAAACATGTTAAATACATCAACAATTGAGCCCTTTGTTTGAGCAAACAATGTCGCCAGTGCTTCGGCATTAATGCCGGGGACTGGAATATGGGCACCCAGGCGAAATATTATCAGCGCACCAATAACAAAGAAAATGCGCCGTTTAAGCTCGGCCAGCCCGCCTGTACTGCCACCAGATTGTGTGCCACGTTTTGCCATTACTCTACTTTACCGCCGACTTTCTCTATCGCTTCTTTGGCACCTTTGGTTACAGCAATGCCTTTTAGCGTCACTGCTTTTTCAATGGGACCTGAAAGCATAACTTTGGCACGCAATATACGGCTATGTATCAAACCTGCATTTCGCAATGCGGCGAGATCAATAAAATCTTCGCTAACTTTGGCCAGTTCGTGGGTACGGATTTCAGCTGTAGTCAGCTGCAGTACAGAACGAAAGCCACGTTTTGGGAGACGACGCTGCAATGGCATCTGGCCACCTTCAAAACCAACCTTATGATAGCCGCCGGATCTTGCCTTCTGACCTTTATGTCCGCGAGCAGATGTTTTGCCCCATCCGGAACCAATGCCGCGACCTACACGTTTCGGCGCCTTATTTGAACCGGCTGCCGGCTTGATTGTATTCAAATACATGACTACACCTGTTCCCATTCAAGCAGATAATTAACCTTATTGATCATACCGCGAACAGCCGGGGTATCTTCTACCTCAACGCTGTGATGCATACGACGCAGACCAAGTCCTTTTACACAGGCCATGTGTTTTTTACCACGACCGTACATGCTCTTGACGAGCTTAACTTTCAGCATTTTCTTGTCAGCCATAATGATGCTCCAATATCAATCAGTCGCGCAATTCTTCAACTTTCAGGCCACGCTTTGCAGCAACCTGTGCCGGGCTGCTGATATTCTGCAGTCCTTTCATGGTAGCTCTTACAACATTTACCGGGTTCGTTGATCCGATGCATTTAGCCAGCACGTTTCTTACGCCAGCTGCTTCAAATACAGCGCGCATACTGCCGCCGGCAATAATGCCTGTACCTTCTGAGCCCGGGCGCATAACGACTTTGGAAGAACTGTGTATGGATTCAACTTTATAGAACAAAGTACCGTCATCCAGGGCAATATTAACCATAGACTTGCGTGCCTCTTCCAGAGCTTTCTGGACAGCAACGGGCACTTCGCGTGCTTTGCCACGTCCCATACCTACTTTTCCATTTCCATCACCAACAACTACCAGTGCTGAGAAACCGAAAATACGGCCACCTTTTACTACTTTTGCTACGCGACGAACACTTACCAGCTTCTCTATGAAATTATCGCGCTTATCGTTTTGCATACGGCGTGCAGCCATAATCGACTCCTAAAATTCCAGTCCATTTTCACGAGCAGCGTCGGCCAGGGCCTTTACGCGTCCGTGGTATCTGAAACCAGAGCGATCAAATGATACGCTCTTGATTCCTGCTTCAACAGCTTTTTCAGCGATGCGCTTGCCGACAGCTGATGCCGCTTCTATATTCCCACCATTTCCAAGCTCTTTACGCATTTCAGCCTCAACAGTAGAAGCACTAGCAAGTATCTTGCCTGTCTCCGCCTGTACTATCTGTGCGTAGATATGTTGTGAAGTACGGTGAACGCTCAATCTGTCTGAACCCAGTTGAATAATCTTTGACCGGGTTTTTGTGGCTCGACGCATACGTGCTGATTTTTTACTCATAATCTTGACCTGCCAATTATTTCTTTTTGGCCTGTTTGCGAACGACATACTCATCGCTGTAACGAACTCCTTTGCCTTTGTAAGGCTCGGGTGGACGAAAGTGTCGAATTTCTGCTGCTACCTGACCTACCTTCTGTTTATCAGCCCCCTTTATAACGAGTTCTGTCTGGCTAGGTGCTTCAATAGAAATTCCATCGGGTATGACATATACAACAGGATGTGAGAAGCCCAGGATCAGATTCAGATTCTTTCCCTGTACCTGAGCTCGAAAACCAACACCAATAATGGTTAGCTTCTTTTCAAAACCCTGGCTGACGCCTGTAACAAGGTTCGATAGTAGTGCACGAGTAGTACCTGACATTGCTATTGCTGCAGTGGAATCATCATTTGCGGCTATTTTCAACATACCATCTTCCTGGTTTACTGTTACCAGAGGATGTTTATTCATTGACAGCTCACCATTTGGACCTTTAGCAACAATTGTTGTGTCGCTGATTGTTACTTCAGTACCACCTGGCAATGAAACGGGATTTTTAGCTATTCGTGACATGATGCACCTATTATTTTTAAGCGACGTAACAGATCACTTCACCACCAACGCCTGCTTTGCGGGCGCTGCGATCGGTCATGATGCCTTTCGATGTTGATACGATGGTGATACCCAGACCTTTCTTGACAGTCGGAATATCATCTTTACGGGTATACACACGGCAGCCCGGTTTACTGACACGTTTAATCATTTCTATTACAGGACTGCCCTGATAATATTTCAGTGTCAGCTTTAACGACGTGAAACCATTATCATCCTTCCCTTCAGAAATTGACTTTATATAGCCTTCAGCCTTTAGCACTTCTGCAATGGCCTTTTTGGTTCCTGATGCCGGCATAGAAACCGTCGTCATCTCTGCATGATGGGCATTGCGAATGCGTGTCAACATATCGGCAATTGGGTCACTCATACTCATGTTAGTATCTTCTCAGTGTCGTTTGTTTCTGGAATATCTGTGTTAATAGAGCACTCTCTCACCAACTGGCTCTGACTACGCCAGGGGCTTCGCCACGATTTACAACTTCACGCAGCTTATTGCGTGAAAGTCCGAATTTTCGATAGAAACCATGTGGTCTGCCGGTCATGCTGCAACGATTACGCTGGCGTGATTTGCTTGAATCACGCGGTAACTTCTGCAGGGCATACATCGCAGCCATTGCTTCTTCTGCTGAAGCTTCCGGGTCGATAATTTTCGCCTTTAACGCTGTACGTTTTGCATGCAGTCTGTTTGCAGCATCAGAGCGACGTTTCTCGCGAGCAATCATAGATTTCTTAGCCATAATTAACTTTTAACCTGTGTTTTAACCTTAATCGGGAAATTAAACCCCTTCAATAAAGCGCGTGCCTGTTCATCATTGGCCGCACTGGTAGTAATCGTAATATCCAGTCCACGAAGGGTATCGACTTTTTCATAGTCAATTTCCGGAAATACAATTTGTTCTTTCAGACCCATTGAGTAATTGCCGCGTCCGTCAAATGATTTAGCAGGCAGGCCGCGAAAATCACGAACACGGGGAATTGCGATGCTTACCAGCCTGTCCAGGAACTCATACATGCGCTCTCTGCGCAGGGTAACTTTACAGCCTATCGGCCAACCATCGCGTATCTTGAATCCGGCGATAGACTTACGTGCATAAGTCACAACCGGTTTCTGACCGCTGATCAGTTCCATATCTTTGACAGCAAATTTCATTACTTTCTTGTTTGCTACCGCTTCACCCAACCCCATATTAAGTGTGATCTTGGTGATCCTGGGAATCTGCATGACATTATCAAGAGCAAGCTCTTCCTTTAATGCTGGAGCAATTGTTTCTTTGTAGTATTTTTCCAAACGTACCATGTCGATACCCTGCTATTTATACGTCGATCACTTCGCCAGATGTTTTAAAAACTCTGACTTTCTTTCCATCTTCAAGAACCTTGACACCAACGCGTGAGGCCTTGCCTGATGCAGCGTCATACAATGAGATATTAGAAATATCCAGTGCCGCTTCCTGTTCTAGTATACCACCGGTTTCACCGGCCTGTGGATTCGGGCGCACATGCTTCTTGACTATGTTAATACCATCAACCATGATGCGGCCATTATCCAGCACACGCATCACATTGCCACGCTTGCCTTTGTCTTTTCCAGAAATAACGATGACATCGTCACCCTTCTTGATCTTATTCATTAGCCGTAACCCTCAAAGAACTTCAGGCGCCAGTGAAATAATTTTCATGAACTGTGCGTTGCGCAATTCACGAGTCACCGGACCAAAAATACGTGTGCCAACCGGCTGCAGCTGAGGATTCAATAACACAGCTGCATTGCCGTCAAAACGGATAGATGAACCGTCCTGTCTGCGCACGCCTTTTTTGGTGCGAACGATGACAGCATTATAGACATCGCCTTTTTTCACACGGCCATTTGGGATTGCTTCCTTGATGCTGATCTTTATGACATCACCAATGCCGGCGTAACGACGCTTTGATCCGCCAAGCACCTTGATGCACATGACCTTCCTTGCACCGCTGTTATCAGCGACATCAAGTACACTTTGCATCTGGATCATTGCCCTGAACTCCTGGTAAATACATTCTGTTTCATTTTAACTATTTCAGACATAAACTCGTTTAGTCTGCTTAACCTGCCCGACTAACCACCTCTATTACACGCCAGCTTTTGCTTTTAGACAACGGGCGGCATTCTTCGATCTGTACCGTATCGCCTTCATTGCATTCATTCGATTCATCGTGCGCATGCAACTTTGTAGATTTACGGATGTACTTTTTGTATAAGGCGTGTTTTTCAAGACGCTCTACAAGCACCGTTACGGTTTTGTCCATCTTGTTGCTGATGACTACACCGCTGATTGAACGTGTACCTTTTTCCTGTTCGCTCATGCCTCGCCTCTCACTTTCTCATTCATAATCGTTTTTACACGTGCAATGCTACGCTTTGCATCACGCAGTGCAGCATGGTTACCCTGCTGACCCGTCGCAATCTGCATACGCAATGTAAACTTCTGCTCAAGCAGCTCGTCGAGCTTTGATTGTAGCCCTTTACTGTCAAGTGCTCTCATATCATTGACTTTCATCTAGTGTAGTGTCCTATATTATGTGACGATTAAGCGAGTCGAGAAGGTATTAGCCACAAGGCGCGTCTCGCAGGGAATGGCGTGCCCTTTACAAGAGACGGAACGCAGTGGATGATGCCTTCTCGTCTCGCCCGTAGGGAGCCCCACAAAAGACCCAATCCTGCGTTCCAGCCATTATTAAGGGAACAACCATTAATCGCAGGCTGCGCCTTGACTTGAATCTTTTGTGGAGCTCTTAATTGCCACATAATATAGGACACTACACTAACCCACCTGCCTTGAAACAAATACAGTTTTTACCGGCAACTTGGCACCTGCCAGGCGAAATGCTTCACGTGCTATGTTTTCACTTACACCTTCCATTTCGTACAGGACATGACCAGGTTTAACCAGTGAAACCCAGTATTCCGGATTTCCTTTACCCTTGCCCATTCTGACTTCCAATGGCTTTTTCGATATTGGCTTGTCGGGAAAAACCCGGATCCAGATTCGACCTCCACGCTTGATGTGCCGGGTCATGGCACGTCGAGCAGCTTCAATCTGCCTTGCAGTTACCCGACCACGTTCTGTCGTTTTCAGGCCAAATTCACCAAAACTTACCTTGTTACCACGAGATGCCAGGCCACGGTTACGGCCCTTGTGCATCTTGCGAAATTTTGTTCTCTTGGGTTGCAGCATTGTTTATATCTCCATCAAGCCCCAGTTGCAGCCTTGACATTGCTGTCACCTTCATCAGCATCACGGACTTCACCCTTAAAGATCCACACCTTGATGCCGATAATTCCGTATGTCGTCAACGCTTCAGCTGTTCCATAATCAATATCTGCACGCAGTGTGTGCAATGGAACTCTGCCTTCTCTGACCCATTCAGTACGCGCAATCTCTGCGCCATTCAAACGACCTGCAATCATGATCTTGACGCCTTCAGCACCAAGACGCATGGTGTTCTGCATAGAGCGCTTCATTGCGCGTCTAAACATAACGCGTTTTTCCAGTTGCTGGGCAATATTCTCGGCGACCAGTTTTGCATCCATTTCAGGCTTGCGAATTTCTTCTACAGCGATCTGCACCGGCATGCCAGTCATCTTGCCCAGTTCTTTCCGCAGGCGGTCTATATCTTCACCTTTTTTACCGATGACAATACCAGGACGTGCTGTATGCAGTGTGATATTCATATTCTGTGAAGGACGTTCAATGATTACCTTACTGATTGCAGCATTGGACAAACGTTTTTCAAGGTATGCGCGAACCTTCATATCCATCGTCAGATATTCCGCGTACTGGCGTTTGTTGCCATACCACTTCGCTGTCCAGTCCTTGACTATGCCAAGTCTGAAACCAATTGGTTGGACTTTCTGGCCCATTACTTACTCCCCTGCTTTTCACCCACCTTAATGGTGATGTGACTGGTTCGTTTGAGAATTCTCGCTGCGCGGCCTTTGGCACGTGCACGTATACGTTTCAATGTTGGCCCGCCATCAATAAAGGCTGTCGTAACAAACAATTCATCAATGTCGGCACCATCATTATGCTCTGCATTGGCTATCGCAGAATTGAGAACCTTCTTGAGTGTGTCAGCACCGGATTTGGTACTATATTCAAGAATTTCCAGCGCACGCTCAACCTGCAGGCCACGAATCTGATCAGCGATCAGGCGCAGTTTCTGCGGTGAGGTTCTTACATGTTTCAATACAGCTTGCGTTTCCATTACTGAGACACCGTCTTTCGTTTAGCTTTCATCGTTTAACTTTTCTGTCTGCCATATGGCCGCGATAGGTGCGCGTTACCGCGAACTCACCCAGTTTATGTCCCACCATGTTTTCTGAAACAAGGACAGGCACATGTTGACGACCGTTATGTACGGCAATTGTCAGGCCGACAAATTCAGGCATGATCATTGAACGCCTGGACCAGGTCTTGATCGGTTTGCGGTTATTTTCGCTGTTCGCCTTTTCGGCCTTGGCCATCAGGTGATGATCAACGAATGGACCTTTTTTAATTGAACGCGGCATAGAACTGACTCCTGCTTACTTCTTACGACGACGGATAATCATATTATCCGTACGCTTGTTATTACGTGTACGGTAACCCTTGGTTGGCACACCCCAGGGTGAAACCGGGTGACGGCCACCGGAGGTACGTCCTTCGCCACCACCATGTGGGTGATCTACCGGGTTCATCGCTACACCACGAACAGTCGGACGAATACCGCGCCAGCGTTTTGCGCCGGCCTTACCCAATTTACGCAATGAATGTTCCGAGTTACCGACTTCACCAATAGTCGCGCGGCAATCGAGATGTACCTTGCGCATCTCGCCTGAACGCAGACGAAGTTGTGCATAATCTCCATCGCGGCCGACAAACTGGATCACACTGCCTGCCGCACGACCAATTTGGGCACCTTTTGATGGCTTAAGCTCAACACAATGTACATTGGTGCCTACCGGAATATCGCGCAAAGTGAGCGCATTACCAGCTGCAATCGGTGCCTCGGCGCCGGACAATATGCTGTCACCGGCCTTCAGGCCTTTCGGTGCAATTATGTAGCGCCGCTCGCCATCTGCATATAGAGCCAGTGCAATATGCGAACTTCTATTTGGATCATACTCAATGCGTACAATTTTGGCGGGTATGCCGTCTTTGTTACGCTTGAAATCAATCACACGATAATGGCGTTTGTGTCCGCCACCGCGATGCCTGACGGTGATACGGCCAGCATTATTACGACCATTGATCGAATTTTTCTTTTCTACCAGTGCAGCAAATGGTTTGCCCTTGTGCAGTCCTTCAGTTTTTACTCTGACCTGCCCACGGCGTCCAGGTGACGTTGGTTTAGATTTGATAAGTGCCATTACTATTTATCCTAAGCCAGGCTTATCCAGCATCCGCCAGAAAGTCTATGTCCTGGCCTTCTTTCAATCTGATATAGGCCTTTTTCCAGTCCTTACGTTTGCCGGGAATACGGCCAAAATTTTTCTTCTTCCCTTTCTGACGCACGACCTTGACTGACTCCACTTCAACAGAAAACAGCTTTTCTATTGCGCGACGAATCTGTGGTTTGGAGGCATCAATAGATACTTTAAAAACAATCTGTCTGGCGCTTTCTGCCAGCTGAGTACTCTTTTCGGACACATGGGGTGCCAGAATCACGTTATACAGTGTGGAATCACTCATACCAGCACTTCCTCAAGTTTGCTTGCTGCATCAGCAGTCATAATGATATCTGAATGCTGCAGCAGGCTGTACGGGTTCAAACCGGTCAGATCTACGACTTCAACATTTCGGATGTTGCGCACACTTAATATCAGTGCTTCAGAGGGCGTTTCACTGACGATTAATACATCAGTCTTACCCATAGCCTGCAGCTGTGCAGCGACAGCTTTAGTCTTGATCTCAGAAACATCCATTGAATCAACTATTGTCATGCGGCCGCTGCGTAACAGTTCAGATACGATAGAGCGCATACCCGCCTTGTACATCTTTTTGTTCAGTTTCTGTTCGAAACTGGCATTGCAGGCAGGAAAAATCTTTCCGCCACCGCGCCATATAGGGCTGCGTATGGTTCCTGCACGCGCACGGCCAGTACCTTTCTGACGAAAGGGCTTGGCACCGCCGCCAGCAACTGCAGAACGATTCTTCTGTGCACGGGTACCACTGCGAGCTCCGGCCATATAGGCCGTCACTACCTGATGAACCAGCGCTTCATTATAGCTGGCATCGAATGTGGCATCTGCCAGATCCAGCTTTTTACCGCTATCTGCACCGTCGCTTTTCAATACTGAAACTTGCACCGTTATTTCCTCAAGATCCTGGCTTTACTTCTTAACTGATTTCTTTACAGCAGGACGAATAATGATGTCAGCACCTTTGGAACCGGGTACACATCCTTTCAGAAGAATCATATTGCGTTCTTCATCTACCCGTACCACTTCAAGGTTTTGCTGTGTTTTTGTAACACTACCCATTTGTCCCGCCATTTTCTTGCCGCGGAAGACTTTGCCAGGTGACTGGTTCTGACCGGTAGAGCCTGCAGCACGATGCGAAATAGAACAACCATGCGTCGCACGACCACCACGGAAACCGTGACGTTTCATTACACCGGCAAAACCCTTACCTTTACTGGTAGCCGTTACATCAACGAACTTAACTTCATTAAAGATTGCTACGCTTACTTCAGAACCACTGGTCAATTCACCAATCTGTTCATCGCTGGCAGAAAATTCAGCCACACTGCGACCTGGCTCCACACCGGCTTTAGCAAAATGCCCGGCCATGGCCTTGGTAACACGACCTGGACGACGATTGCCAACTGTCATCTGCACAGCGGTGTATCCATCTGTGTCCATATTCCTGACCTGGGTGACACGATTCGGCGTCACTTCAAGTACGGTAACCGATGTTGAGTCGCCACCATCATTGAAAACGCGCGTCATGCCTACCTTGCGTCCTACTAGTCCAATTGCCATTTCATTAACTCCAATTCGCCTGCTTCAAATTCAACTGAGCTTGATTTCGACATCAACGCCTGACGCAAGATCCAGCTTCATCAATGCGTCGACAGTTTTTTCAGTCGGGTCTACGATATCCATAATACGTTTGTGCGTACGGATTTCGTACTGATCCCGAGCCGTCTTATTGACATGTGGTGAACTCAGCAGTGTGAAGCGTTCAATCCTGGTAGGCAAAGGTATCGGGCCCTTTACTATGGCACCGGTACGTTTTGCCGTCTCAACAATTTCAGATGCGGAGCGATCGATCATTCGATGATCGAAGGCCTTTAGCTTGATTCTGATTTTCTGGTTTTCCATGATCACTCGATAATCTTAGAGACAACGCCGGCACCGACGGTACGGCCACCTTCACGTACTGCAAAACGCAGACCTTCATCCATTGCAATCGGCGCAATCAGACTGACAATAAATTTAACATTGTCACCCGGCATCACCATCTCAATCC
>BTQX01000015.1:0-21241 GCA_036986095.1 Gammaproteobacteria bacterium | reverse complement strand
ACTAAGAACGCCCTTTTCCTTTAGCTCAGCCATCTTTGTTAGCTCGTCAGCTGTAGATCCACCGGCACCTGCGATGTTCTGGATATAGGCACGTTGCATATCAGCAGCCTCTGCAAAGGATTGCATATTGCGATCTTCCATTCCCCTGCCGCGAAAGAGGATATAGCTCAACACACCCAGCCATGGAATGACGATGACAAACAGTACCCAGAATGCCTTGATAAAACCGCCTATGTCTTTACTGCGAAATACGTCGCTAAGCACTGATATGACAACCCAAATCCAGGCAAATAAAAGAAAAAATACAAACATCGTCCAGATTATATCTAGAAATGGCATTAGGAACTCCTTGTTAAGTTTTACTGTGCTTGTTGGCGTACAGCAGTTATGATTAATTTTGGTGTAACTAAAGAGTCTATCACAAGGGCAATTATGTTTAGCCATACAATAATTACTATTATCAAGGTAGATATTTACTACCACACTACGGAAAAATCCATGATCAAATTTGAAACCATAACAGACATATTCGATTCGCAGTACGTCAATAACATTGTAATTACGCATCTGAAGGGACAGGCCCTGGACATCGTCACCAGGCCTCATGACTGTGATGAATTCTTTACTTTACTTAAGAATGTCAATGAATCACCCGATGTTTCAGGATATGTGCAGATTAATAACAATGAGTGGGACAGTCACAGTGCCATCGAAAAACTGGTAGACCAGGTTCTAGAAGATACGGGGCACGTTGCAGGTGGTGGACGCCAGTACGGCTATCAGCATGATGTGATTGCCGCAAGATTCAGGCATTCCATGGGTCGAACACTGCTTACGATGATTCAGTTCAGCAAGCCTGCCATCGCCGGCATGCAGGGACGGATAAGCGGGGAATATCTCGGCCACACGCTTGCTTATGATGCACGCCTTGCAACGGCTGACACGACATTCTCCTTCGATAGTATCCACACCGGTTTGCCGGCTTCACCGGGCATCACCTGCCTGATGCCGCGCTACATTGGCATTGGACGAACCATGTCACTACTACAAAGTGGCTCGACAATTGATGCCAAGGAAGCGTACTCATTGGGGCTGATAACAGAAATTGTCGAAGACCCGCAGGAACTCATCGAGCACTGCACGAAACGGATACAGATAGCAACGGCAAACCATCGCCACCTGGTCAAATATTACCGGCAACATATATTACCTTCTGTCACCGAAGTGAAAGATGCCGTTGAGAGCTACATTGACGCGATGGCCAGATCTATTAATCAACTGCGCAAGAATCGCTGAAGCACCAGGGAACCTCTGATTAAACAATAAAATCCTGTCATTACGAGCAAAGTGTCACAATCTTATTAAGTATAATCTGTTCCCTGGAGATAGGTTCGGTTGCTAATCGGGCAGAAGCATATCGGGCCAGTACGTAACGCTCTCTGTCTGAAGAGGGTAGTAGCCTACGGGTAGCCTATACCTTATTCTTTTATTATCCGCAGCACTTATATTCCAAGAATTAGTGCTTTCTTTGCAGCAAACTCCTCTTCTGTAAGAATTCCCTGATTTTTCAATTGTGCTAATTGTTCCAATTGAGCAATCATATCATTTTGAGCTGGTGCCGGTGCTGGTGCAGTAGTTTGCTGTGCTGCTTGCGCTTGTATTTGAGCATCTTGTTGAGCTTGATCCCCTGCCCATTTTGTAGCCTGGCGACGACTCACACGATTTGACACTGCTGTTGCAGTTCCTGCGATAGCAGCTGTACGCGCTACACCTCTCATTAATCCTCTCATAATAGTTTCTTCAAATTAAATTGTTACGTTATTCTAGTTCCAATGCTGCTTCAGGATGAATACGTCCTTCCGCAATCAATGTTCCGTTTGCATCAATCAGAGCCTTCTTAAGTGGTTTTGCCCACAACTGTTCGATAATAAGCAAGCCTGCTGAACTATTATCTTCCAAAAGCTCACCAATTTCAGCTATATCTTCTGTGGTTATCAGGTCACCGTTTGTTTCTTTTGCCTGTGCAACTATCTGGACAATTTCACTGTCAACATTTGAGACTTCCATTGAAGCTACTTGACCATTTTCATCTCGTAGAATAATAGCAATATCTAATACGTCAATGATTCCTTTTTCCATTGAGTCAGACAAAGCCTCTAAAATGCTTCCATCAAAATTGTTTCCATCAAAAGCAACAACAATATAGTCTATCGATCCTCTCATAATTATTTATATTTAAAAGTTAACAGTAATTGATGATGCTACATTGATAAATTTCGAAATACAAGGAGTATAAGCATGACCATTACTGCTTTCTTCCGCTGCATGTCTTCTGTAAAAATCAGTTGCTGGCCAGCTAGCTGAGAGAATGTCGCTAAGTGGTGCTAAACACGCTTGTTGATTTCCACGCTGCTGGTTAAAGCACTTCCGTCAGGTCTGGCACGTACCCAGGTAACGACAACTGATCGAGATCATAAAAGCACCGGTTTTTTACGACGGGTAGTATTATTGACTACGCCTTGTTTCGACAGTCTGGTTGAGAATGTCGATAATTCGCTCGGGATAATCCTGCGGGAAAGTCCAGTAGCGCAGACCGTTGTCATTCACGGTCTCTTCAAGGCCTCGCTGGGCGGGAGCTTTGTGGAAAAGAAACTGGGTCAGGAGATCGCTGCTAACCCAGGGGCTGGTAAACCAGTAATCATGTGCGCGGGAGCTCATATCGCTGACCGTTTCAGCACTTACCTTGATTAGATTTAATCCCGGCTGCCTGGAAGCTTTCTGGATCCACCTATTTTTTTCCACACTAAGATCCCCGGTATCGGGATTACCTGCACGCGAAACTTTTGCCCGCCATGCCGCCATAGATAGAACACTGTCGTTCGTATTGATAGTAAGGGTCGTGCTGCGTGGCATATCGATGTAGCGTTGCAGATGTTTTGTAAAGGTATCCACACCAATGTCAGCTGCGGCATAATAAATCTCCCCGAGTCGCATCGCTTTTCTCTCTTCTTTGGTTTTTCTGCCAATAATGCTAAGGGCTGGACTGGCGATCTGTACCCCTGCACTGTAGGTGAGAATATTAATATTTTCTGCATTCGTGTACTCGGCCAGTAACTCAAGCAGGCGTGCAAAAGCCGGGGCCGACCGCAGGGCATGTCGCTCATCTGTGCCATAGGCAAACAGATTCTCAGCAGATGGCCAGAGGAACACCAGCACAACCGAATTCTGTCCGGTGAAATGCTGATACTGAGCTGCCTGGGCGCTGGCGCGGTAGACGGCGGTGTTAGCACCGTGGACATAAATCGTGACATCCTTGTCAACACTCCGTGCCAGAGCTTCATTCACTAATTCAGCCATCATCCGCGTGTTCACAGAACCAGAAATTTCGCTGCCTTTCAGGGGAAACTGTGCCAGTTCCTCGAGTGTATCCAGTCTCAGGGCGGGTCGCTTGCCTTCTTCCGACGTGGTCGACAGGTTGAAAAGGTTTTCCCATGGGTTTTCCTTTTCACCTAATGTCAGGTAAGCAATACCCATACGCAGCTGGTTACCGGGAAAAATGGTATACAGGCGGTTATCTGTTTTACCAGCGGGTAAACGGTTGGTGGCGTACAATATCTGCAGCTCGTTGCTGACTTCCTGATTGGCATTGAGACTAAACGGATTCAGATCACTTTCACTTATTGCGACCGGTGTAGGCATCAGGTAGAGGGTCGGTTGGTAGCCAAATGTCAGCAGACCAATCCCTACCAGCAGCAAAATGATAAACAGCCCGCCCAGTATTTTCAGAAATTTTTTCATCGTTATAAAGGAAACCCTGTGAGACTCATAGTGTGTGCATTTGCAGACATTTTATCAACTAGTGTTTGTTGTGATCAGTATAATCTTTGAAGGGGTCATAACAAATTTCTGCTGCAATGGCTAAGATAAAAATGTACAGCTCGTATGGTAGACTGATGATAAAATGAGAAATTCTAACAAATTTCAAAAACTTCAATAGGGAAAAATTATGATCCGTTTATTAATCTCAGCACTTCTGTATACCCTGGCAAATGCGGTGGGTCTATTTCTGGCCATTCTTCTTCTACCCGGGTTTTCTATGGGCCCAATCTCATTCGTAATCGCCACTCTTATCTTCACTGTCATCGAAGTTGTGATGGGGCCTTTAGTAATGAAGATATCTATAAAAAGTGCACCTGCACTGGCTGGCGGCATAGCCCTGGTGACTACATTTTTTGGTCTTTTTATTACCTCTATACTCGTCGACGGCATGTCAATTGGCGGATTAAGTAACTGGCTGGCAGCTACATTATTGGTATGGGTAGGCGCGTTAGTTGCAGGCATGATACTTCCTGTTGTGGCATTCAAGAAAATTATTGGAAAAAAGTAAACACCGGCTTCATCCTGTGCTTAGCTTTTAAAGAGATATCCGCCAAATGAAGAAATGGATGCTTCTCATCACCCTGTCCATGTCGATGTTCATCATCGTCATTGATACCACGATCATGAACGTCTCCATCTCGGCCCTGATTGAGGATCTGGATACCAGCGTCGGCGGCATTCAGGCAGCCATTGCCCTCTACGCTCTGGTGATGGCCGCCTTCATGCTGATTGGTGGCAAACTGGCCGATATTATAGGCAAGAAGCGCACCTTCATTGCGGGTGTAATCATTTTCGGAATCGGCACCTTCATCGCGTCGATCAGTCAATCTTTGACCATGCTGATCATCGGCTGGTCGATTATTGAAGGGCTCGGCTCTGCCTTAATGATGCCGAATATCCAGACCCTGTTACGGGACAAATACGACGGTTCAGACAGGGCTTTTGCTTACGGTATAGTCAGTGCAGTAGCCGCCATCGGTGCCGCTGTCGGCCCGATAGTCGGTGGCTTCCTGACCACCTATTATACCTGGCGATGGGCCTTTCGCTTCGAGGTGGTAATCGTGATTGCTGTTGTTATTCTTACGCGATACATCACGGCGGACAAGCGCCCGGCCACCCGACCCCGTTTCGACATATTGGGTGCATTGTTGTCTATCAGCGGCTGGTCAGCACTGGTACTTGGAATACTGCTGGGACAAAGTTACGGCTTCTGGTATGCCAAACAACCCTTCATCATTGGCAGCCTGGAAATTGCTCCGCTGGGGCTATCCGTCGTTCCGATGCTGATGGGACTGGGGCTTATTCTCATCATGCTGCTGTTCAGCTGGGAACAGCAGCTGGAAGAAAAAGGCGGTGGAGGGCTGTTCAAGCCCTCCCTTTTAAAGACACCTGGCCTGATACCCGGCTTTACCGTGCGCTTCGTGCAAATGGGGACGATGGCAGCCTTCCTGTTTACCATGCCATTGTTGTTTCAGCTGAGTTTTGAGTACACCGCAATGCAGACTGGACAGGCGCTGATTCCTTTCTCGATTGGTTTGCTGGTCTTCGCTGTTCTGGGAGCCCGTTTATCTGCACGATACAGTGCCAGACGAATCATCCAGGTTGGCTTTCTGCTGGTAATCACAGGCCTCCTGATTATTGCCGGGACGATCAAACCCGATGCAGAGCCGTCTGATCTCGCCACGGGGGTCGTTTTTGGTATGGGTATCGGCTTGATTGCATCACAAATCCTGAACCTGATTCTGTCATCCGTTTCGGCAGAAGATACCGCCGAAGCATCCGGTCTGAATGGCACCTTCGAGCAGTTGGGAAATGCCATCGGGGTGGCCCTGGTGGGCACGTTGATGTTAGGCGGACTGACCGCCAGTATAGAAAACAGCATCAACACCAGTCCGACGGTGCCTGAACAACACAAGGCGGCAGTGGTCGCTGCGACAGCGTCGAGCATCACCCTGATGTCGGATACCCAGCTGAAAGCTGAGCTGTCTACTCTAGGCGTTAACCCGGCAGTGGAAGCAGAGATCCAGTCAGTTTACTCGCTTGCCCGAACCCAGGCCTTTCAGGCAGGCATATCGTTCCTGGTATTCATTGCCCTGCTGGGGCTTGTGAAGACTATCAGGTTACCGAAACACAAACTGGTCGAAACCTAAACCTTAAGGAGCCTCTGGAGAAGCTATGAACAACGATTGGTTCAGAAAGACGATAGTGGAAACGGTCAACACACTCGACACTGATATTGCGCAGGGTCTGACTGCAGATATTGCAGCCAAACGGCTTATCGATCAGGGCCCCAACCAGCTTGCCGAAGGTGAAAAGACGTCACCACTGCGACTCTTTCTCGAACAGTTCAAGAACCCCCTGCTTATCATTCTGCTTGTCGGCGCTGTTATTTCACTTTACGCAGGTCATACTGTCGATGCCATCGCGATCGCGGTTATTGTGCTTATCAATGCCCTGATCAGCTTTGTACAGGAATTCAAGGCACAGAAATCCATGGATGCGTTGAAGGAAATGGCGGCTCCGGAAGCATATGTACGACGCAATGGCGAGTGGGTCAGCGTACCGGCGCGCGATCTTGTTACAGGTGATATTCTGCGCCTTAATACAGGCGATATTGTTGCTGCGGATGTGCGTATTATCGAATCGCATCGGCTGCAGCTCGATGAAGCAGCGCTGACCGGCGAATCCGAACCAGTTGATAAGGACACTGTAGCAATACTGGCGGATAATGTCCCGCTGGGCGACCGGGTAAACATGGGCTACATGAGCACAATTGTTACCGCCGGCAATGGCATCGGTGTCGTTGTTGCTACAGGTATGCAGACAGAGGTGGGCCAGATTGCCGATCTGATGGCATCAGCCGAAGAACCACGAACACCTCTGCAGCGACGTATTGACAGCCTCTCCCACGTACTCATCGGCGGCGCCCTGGCGGTAGTTGCCGGGATTATCGGCATCGGCATCCATCATGGCATGGATCTCATCGAAATGGTCAATACCGGTATCTCACTTTCCGTGGCGGCCATTCCCGAGGGTCTTCCCACCGTGGTAACCATCGTGCTTACCATGGGCTCCAGGCGCATGGCGCGCGGTAACGCACTGGCACGACAGCTTGCCTCGGTGGAGACTCTGGGATCGACCTCGGTGATCTGCTCAGACAAGACCGGCACACTGACCCAGAACCAGATGCAGGTTATGGCACTCTGGGCCGCAGACAAACGCTGGGAGGTCAGCGGCCAGGGGTTTGAACCGGTCGGTGCATTCCTCGATGCCGATGGCGGAGAAATAGACCCGGAGACAGACAGGGATCTCAAGGATACCCTGATGATTTCCGCCATCTGTAACGATGCCACACTGATCGAAAAGAACGGACAGTATTCGGTACAGGGAAATCCCACTGAAGGGGCGCTAGTTGTCGCCGCCGCCAAGGCTGGTATTACACGTGAACGCATAAGCGAAGAGGGTTACGAGGTAGTACAGCGCTTTCCTTTCGACTCTACCCGCAAAATGATGAGTGTGATCGTAAAACTACCCGATGGTGATCATGTCCTGGTAGCAAAGGGCGCTCCTGACGTAATGCTCGCCCGCACACTGACACTGCGCAGTCACGGTGATGAAGTACCGATTACGCAAGAGACACGTGCGCATGTCGAGGCCGCAATCACCGACTTTGGTCAACGCGCACTGCGAACACTTGCTATCGCCTATCGCCGTGTTGACCCGGAGAATCTGGATCTCGGTCCCGAACAGCACGAAGAGGACTTTGTGCTGCTGGCTGTTCACGGCATCATGGACCCGCCGCGACCGGAGGTTATCGATGCCGTCGCCCAGTGCTGGAGTGCCGGCATCCGAACGGTAATGATTACCGGGGATCATGCGATAACTGCCAGGGCTATCGCTGAAGAAATCGGTATTATTCACGACAGCGAAGATATGGTCATAACCGGCGCCGAACTGGACAGCACCACGGATGATGAACTGCGGGAACTGGTTCCTCACACCGCCGTTTTTGCACGTGTCTCGCCCGAGCACAAGCTGCGCATTGTCCAGGCGTTACAGGCCAATGGAAAAGTGGTCGCCATGACCGGTGACGGTGTCAATGACGCACCTGCCCTGCGCAGTGCAGACATTGGCATCGCCATGGGCATTGCGGGCACATCGGTTGCCAAAGATTCTGCTTCACTCATTCTGCTCGATGATAACTTCTCAACCATCGTCGCCGCAGTGGGTGAGGGAAGGCGAATTTATGACAACATCAGGAAGTTCATTCGCCAGGCATTGACCGCGAACGTCGCTGAGGTGTCGGTGATTCTGTTTGCCTTTCTACTGATGGGCGACGATCCCCTGTTACCCATCACAGCACTAATGATTTTATGGATCAATCTGGTCAGTGACGGCATCCCTGCCCTGGCACTCGGCATCGAGCCGCCGGAACCGGATATCATGGCGCGTAAACCCAGACAGCGGAATGAAAGCTTCTTCGTCGACAACCTTGGGGCGCGTATTATCATTCGTGGACTGGCCCTGGGCTGGCTCAGCTACTACATGTTTGCTTTCGCGTTAGATAATGGCACATCGGTTGCCTACGCAGAGACGCTGGCCTTCGGCACTCTTATCTTCTCCCAGCTCTGGCATATCTTTGATGCACGCACATTTACCACCCTGTACCAGAGCAACCCTTTCACCAATAAATACCTGCTGCTGGCGGTAGGTTTGTCTGCACTACTTTCGGTCGCCGTCATTTACCTGCCCTTTGGCAATTTGGTATTCGGAACGGAACCGCTGCAGCCACTTCACCTGCTGATGGTTATC
This sequence comes from Gammaproteobacteria bacterium, assembly GCA_036986095.1. Taxonomy (GTDB): domain Bacteria; phylum Pseudomonadota; class Gammaproteobacteria; order BMS3Bbin11; family BMS3Bbin11; genus BMS3Bbin11. The sequence goes on along the minus strand of BTQX01000015.1, from coordinate 12,550 downwards.
ACGATCGCAGCCTTACCAACCTTCATCCTGTCTGGCCTGAAGGCGGCCTTCGGCATCAAGTTTTTGTGATGAGCAAGGCGACTCTTATTTAAATTTATTGAGCACAGGACTAAATATGTAGATGACGACAATCATCGGCAGCAATGCCCCGAACATCATCATCAGTGATATAGTCTTCAACAACACCACGCCTGCAAGTGCCAGGCTGGCAGTAACATACAGATAGATTCCCCAACGTTTCCAGTACCACATGGCAATACCCGCAATCACCGATGCCAGGGCGGTGAGTGCGAACAATATCAGGGCAAGCGTTGTCTCTTCAGATGGCATAGCTCGAGCAAGGGCCCAGAAAATGAAGCCATGCAAAACGACATAGACCAGTGCACCTGTCTGCAATGATGTACGGTGGGGTGTTTTCATATTTTTTCCCTTTGTGTGTTTCAAAACAACCAGTCTGTCCCGGTTGCCTTCAAGAATTTATAGTTCAGCCGCTGATTTCTCACGGTCCATCCTTTAAAGCCGCTGACCTTCATCACTTCATTACGCATCTGCAGCCACTCAGGAGAGCCCCAGCGATAGGAGTTTGCCTTGAGTAACTCGAATTCATCAATAAGATCCTTGTTGACGGCAGAGTCATCAATCCAAAATCCCATTTCGTTATTGTATAAACGTGAACGATAATCAAAATTTGATGTGCCGACATAACTAAAGTCGCCACCGGTAATGAATTTTGCATGCAGCTTTCCGTAATGCGCATCCTTCCCCAGCATCACGGAATCTAGTTTTCCTGTTTCATATAAAAATATCCGGGGATGATTGACCTGCTTTTTCCAGGCTTCACTCGCTACCAGGTCTGAGGTGCTCTCCCCCTCATCGCTCTCGGACAGCCAGGCTTCACGCAGTTCGGGTGACAACAGCAATCTTGGCCCCAGATCCATGTCAATAACAGACTGTGCGAAAAAGTTGTCGCTGGTCATTACCGAATTGGTGACAATCTCCAGCCGTCCATTCGGGTGTTTGGCTAGCCAGTCACGGACTTCCTGTGCCCCATCGAAGACCAGCTTGCCTTCATTGTCATAATATTCCGCGACAAAAAGATAGGGAGAAACGAAACGTACCGTCTCACCGGAGTCTGCGCTGCTTTCCATATTAATAGCCTGACTAAAAATATGTGTCAGCGAGTTAGGGTTTCGTGATTTATTATCTTCTACTGCTGTGACCACATCGTCATTGCTCAGGTTGTCCAGCTCATGGATAAGACGGACTTCTGACTCACGAAATCCCGTGTTCATATAGGAGGAAATATCGGTCATTTTTTCCTGTATGTATGACAGATTTTTGATAAAGACCAGACCCTGCTGCGCCAATTCACGCTGCCTCTCTTCCGTGCGCTGATTAGATCCTGAGTAGATACGTTTATTACCTGTATTGCGAAACAGCAAGCGATAATAAATTGAACTGACAATGCCCACGTGGATCGAGTCCAGAGTATCCTCCACGGCGGGTCTGAGTAAAATCTCAAGATCACGGTATGCGGTAGGGTCGGCAGAGCCATCGGCATGGAAGCCATAATAAGCCAGCGATATATTGCGCCCGCCAGTCATTAGACTAGCCTTGTCAGGGAAATGGCCATCGACCAGCAGCAACTTATCATGCGATCGGCGATTGAGCTTAATCAGGCTGGTAGGTCTGGAGAGTGCATTGAAAATAGCCACCTGAACACGCGCCCGGCTGGTCGTCAACTGGCCATCCTCGTTGCGCATAAAACCCGCATCGTCAGCACAGCCCTGCAATGCTTTAAGCTCACTGTGTGTAGGATGTATGGACCCGAGCGAATCGACAATGACACGTATATCGACACCGCGTTTGACGGCATTGCACAGAGCACCCAATACCGCGTAGCCGACCTTGTCGCGTTTGAAGATGTAATACACGACATCGATCGTGTGTTGAGCATTCTCGATCATCCATAATTTCGCCGCCAGTGAACGATGTGTATCATCCTGTCTGAGACCAATTATTTTTGTCCGTGCAGGCATAACGGGTTTTCTGACCCGGGTCGCTAACTGGATAGGGTCAACAGATAGATTATCGTAATCTTTCCATGAGCGTTGCTGGTGCAGCATGCTGATGTGCTCATCTTCTATAGCACCGGCGGGTGGACAACGTGCATCGCTGTTGGCGCTGTCAGAGCAGTTAACCGTTTTCTCGATACTTACGGCCGCCTGCTCATCCGCATTGTCAACAGAGCAGCCTGCCATAAACAGCAGCGCCAGTGCGACCAATATATGAGGATATTTAAAGTGACCATCAGTAGGCCGCTTTTTGTAACTACTTTTTGTTATCATGTACGAAATTATGACTATTATCTATATTAGAAGAATAACACATAGGCACCTTTATTAATTCATGTCAGTTCAATTAACCAGGTTACCTGCTTGCCTGACCCTTATATTTTTTGCCATTACTATTCAAGCTGTACCGGCCAACGCAGATATTGCATTGCCAACTCATCCAACTCCGGACACGTCTATCAACCAGGCTATCAATACTGAAATACTATCATTAGTAAGCCTCAATCTTGCCCATGGCAGAAAAGACAGCCTCAACCAGTTGCTGGTGCCGGACAAAACTATACGATCCAATCTTGACGATATCGCCGCTCTACTGAGGAAGCACAATCCAGATGTCGTTGCCTTACAGGAAGCGGACGGGCCATCAGTATGGAGTGGTAACTTCGATCATGTTGCCTATCTGGCTGAAGCGGCTGGCTACCCCTGGTATACCCGCTCAGACCACGTCAAAAGTAAGTACATAAATTTTGGCACCGGATTACTGTCCGCCGTTCCTTTCCAGGATGTGATCTCACATGATTTTCCAAGCACGCCACCTACGCTGACGAAAGGCTTCACTCTCGGACAGATTGAGTGGCAACCTGATTCTGACAGGACACCAATAACTGTCGACATTCTGTCAGTCCATCTTGATTTTTCTCGCAAAGCGGTTCGAGAGCAGCAGGTCAGTGATATTCTGAATGTACTGCAGGGCAGAAAAAATCCGGTCATTATACTCGGCGACTTTAATAGTGACTGGCTGGCAAAGGATTCCGTCATCAAGCGAATGGTTGCCTGTGGCAAGGTCCATACATTCGAGCCTGAATCAAACATGCTGGGCACATATAAGTCGGGCAAGCACCGGCTGGACTGGGTTCTGTTGTCAACAGAGCTGGAGTTCAGAAGTTACCGTGTTCTACCCGATATTGTATCGGATCATCAACCTGTTATCGTTGAGGTTGTTTATACCGGAAAGTCTCAACACAAAACCGATGATACTGAATGTCAGAATGCATCATCTATGAATGCACCGGCATCATAAGTGGAAGCTGCTGGCATGGTGATAACGGTTGAAAATCTGGATGTTCTCATTGTTGCCATACTGGTGCTCTACCTGGGTCGGATACTCACCGGAAAAATTCAATTTCTGGATACCTACAACATCCCTCCCGCCGTCACGGGTGGCATCATCTTCAGCCTGCTGGTCGCTCTGATACAGATAGGCTGGGATATTCAGATCATTTTTGATATGCAGCTGAGGGATTTGTTCCTGTTGTTCTTTTTCAGCACCATCGGCCTGGGGGCAAAATTTAATGTCCTGGCAGCCGGTGGAAAGACCCTGGCGATACTGACCGCAATTGCTGCCGTACTACTGGTGCTGCAAAATGTAACAGGCGTAGGACTTGCTATGCTGTTCGGCGCTCACCCGGGTTATGGCCTGCTGGGTGGCAGCATCTCGTTTGCCGGTGGTCATGGTACAGCAATCGCCTGGGGACAGCTCGCTGCCGAAGCAGGCTTGAAAGGTGCCGAAGAATTTGGTGTTGCGGCTGCCACTTTTGGTCTTATTGCGGGGGGAGTTATTGGCGGCCCTATTGGAGGTTGGCTGATCAGAAAACACAAACTGCAACCGTCAGCAGATGTAGTCGAGAGTTATAATGAAAGCGAAACAGCCGCCTCTTCAAAGTCTACGCACGTCGAAGATATCCTGGGCACATTGCTAGTCCTCGCGGTATGCGTTACCGCCGGTGACCTGGTTAACCGTTATCTTTCCACACAGGGATTCAGCCTGCCTGGTTTTCTGACGGCAATGATGGTGGGCATCCTCATCACAAATCTGACTGATGTGTTTGGCAAGTCGCTGAGTACTGCGACCATCAACACTACGGGTGAAGTCAGTCTGCATCTGTTCCTGGCAATGAGCCTGATGAGTATGCAGCTACTGTCTCTGGCTGCATCAGCCGGCCCGATTCTTGTACTGGTACTCGCACAGACAGTAGTGATAACGCTGGTAGCCGTGTACCTGGTCTTCAGAATTACGGGTAGTAATTATGACTCAGCCGTCATGGCATCCGGTTTCTCTGGCCTCGGCATGGGGGCTACGCCAGTAGCCATCGCCAACATCACGGCGATTACCGGCAAGTTCGGCCCATCACCAAAAGCATTTCTTGTCATTCCCCTTATTGGTGCCTTTTTCATTGATTTACTGAATGCGGTTATCGTCAAGGCCTTCCTCGCAACCCCTTTCTTTATAGTCAACTGAAAGTTCAAAGTTTTCTACCCAGCAACAAGTAACTTTTAGGGATTTCTTTCCCTGCGTTCTCTGCGGGCCCTGCGAGAAACGGGTTTTAATTGTTAGAAAGTCAAAAACATTGTCTCTCACGGGGTTGCCGGAGAACACGGAGAGGCCAAGCTCGGAAAAAGGTATTAGGTATTGGTATTAGGTTTTACGTAACACCTAAATCGTAAATCTTAAAACGTCCTTTAGAAGCTTCAGCGCTCACGCTCAAAGAGAATATCACCACTGCCTTCATCACCACTAACGCCTTCCAGCGCCCAGTTGTCATTCAAAATATAACGCAAAATCAGACGACTTTCGGTCTGATCCCAGACGTTCACCTGATACTTAATGAACAGGCGTGGAGTTAGTTGTTTGCTGAGACCGACACCACTGGCATCAGCCGCCACCCCCATATTGGTCATACCCATGCGATTCAGCATGCGCTGTATAAACGATTCCTCTTCCTCCCGACCCAGCATCGTATTGACAGAGCCTGCCAGCAGTGCGTACGAAGCACCTTCAGCCTGTCCGTACAGCAGCCACGATAGAATTTCTGAATCATCCATCACCGGGTTGGATACCAGTGTCACAATCGGTGATTGCAGCGTTCCCGTTACGTCGAAACCGACTTCACCCGGTTCGACACGACGACGACTTTCTATATATATCGCCGGATCATCCAGTGCGCCGCCGATGAACTCGAGTCTCCCGAGTCGAACCGGTACTGAGGTACCATAGGCCCGGTACTCACCCTCCTCAACGGTCAAGACGCCTTCACCGGAAGCGAGCTTACCGGTTTCATAACGCACCCGTACACTGCCGCCCAGCAGTCCATCGAAACCGGCCACACGCAAACGGTTTTCACCAGTCAGCTGCAGGCCCAGGTCAGTCACCACATGCCAGTTTGGTGTGGCCCCCTGTTCTTCATCGACTATGCGAACATCGCTGGATGGTCTAACTTTAGTTGAAATGTCTCGAATGTATATATCGCTGCCTTCAAGCACGACGTCGCCAGTCAGTTTCACGTTGCCTGGTGTGATAGCAACAACCAGATCAGGACTGATCTGCAAGCTGGACCCGTAAACATCTTCCAGCTTAATGGATTCACCTGCCAGTCGCAGCGTTGCACCCCAATTGTCAAAAGCAAGGAGAAAAGCATCTCCCTCGAGCATGATCGGGCGACCATCTATCTGGCTACCGCCACCTACAAGCAACTTGTTGTCGACGAATTCAATATTCAGAGTGGTTTCTTCGAAACTGATGTTCGGTACAGACAGGTCGAGTCGTGGCACCTCGAGTACAGCTTGCCCCAGAAACTGTGGCGCTGCACGCGTGCCTTCTACTCCAATGTCCGCCGAGAAAGTGCCTTCCGGTATTACGGCGTCGTCGAGAAAAATACCAAAAACCTGTAACTGCGGGAAGTTAACCATTAAACGACCGTTCAATGGCAGATCAGGGTTATTGAGCTGATCGAGTTCGATCGGCAACACAAAATCCACATTGAGCTGACCATCATAGGCACCCTGCAACTTACCGGCAATCACCAGATTATCCTGCTGCTTAGTAGCTGTCAGGTAAGATTTGCGTAGCTCCAATTCCTCCTGGTCACCATTAATGAAGGTACGTTTCAGCACACCATCTTTGAGAAGAAGTTCAGCATCTAGCTGGTCGATTTTCAATGTGTTGTCCATGGCAAGATCGAGATTCATGCGCATAAGACCGGTGAGCGTAAAATCACCCTGTTGGGAGATTGCCGGGATGGCAGTCACCGGTACATCATCCGCCTCAGCGACCATGTTGAAACGCCACTCATCAACACTGATGAAACTGCCCTGCCCGCTCAGAGTTACTGGTCGACCGCCCAGCACGCTTTCTCCATTGAAGGCGGCATCAGTACCATCAATTTGCATCGTCAGTACGGTCTGGCTGAATACCGTGGCCGGTTCTCCCAGGCTGGCAACGGGTAGCTGCAATTCTGACGTACCAATAAAGTACGGCGTCTGCATGCCGCCCTGCCATGTCAGTTCTGTGCAGAGGCTGGCATCAGCCTTGTTCAGACAGAGACGGCTCAGTTGCCCGTCATTCCTGGTCATTTTCAGTGTACTGACCTCGCTGGTCTGCCATTGTCCCAGGTCAGGATGATCGAGGGACAGGTGCTCTATATCAGCGCTAAGCCTGTCATTGTCCAGGCCTCCCTTCATAACCAGCTCTATGCTGCCACGGTTGGCCTCAATCAGCTTCAAATCAAGTCGTGCATCGCGTAGAGCCCCCTCCAGCTGCATCTCGCCGTCGAACTCCCTGCCAGCAACAAGTGCTTTTTCGACCCTGGCAGAAATCAGCATCGGTGCATCGTGAGACAGATTGAAATCGAGCTGCACCGTGGCATCGATTCGTTCCATCTGATAGTCACCAACTACCAGGTCTGTGCCATTGACTGTCATGTTTACAGTGGGGCTCCTACGCGCACCAAGTAGTTCACCTTTACCCTGGAGCTGGCCGGCCAGGCCAGGCCATAGCTCGCCAAAATCCGGGATGTCGACGTGGATTTGTGCAAGGTCCGAGCGTGTCTCGTCAGGCGTCACTGTTACGCTAGCCTGCCCTGATTCCACTTTCAGTAAGGGGTAGCTATCACCGGTCATAGGCACACTGGCATCAAGTTGCCATAGGTGCGACACCTCATCGAAGAGCATATTCCCTGTGGCATCGAGTTTGATGGATTCAGCATTACCCTTACCATTTCCTTCCAGACTGACGACGACATCGGGTAAGCCGGCAGACACTTCCTCACGGAGATTGACCTTTGCCATCGAGAACCCGGCACGCCAGACGGGTTCTTTAAACGGATGGTCCAGCTCCATGTCAAGCATCACTGTTGTCGGACTGCTCAGTACAGCCTCAAATTGCAGCTGATCGGTATCACCGTTCAGTGTGGCCGTTCCTTTTATCGGTTGTAGCAATTGCGGCGGCTGCCAGTTCCACGCCAGCTGCACGCCATTCACCGACAATGCCAGCAGGTCTGCAACCCCGCTGGCATTTGCCGTCAGGTGAGGCATCTGCAACTCGGCATGAACCAGGTTAAGCTGCTTCGATTCAAGGGTGGCCTGTCCGGTAAACTGCTCGACCGGATACACCCTGTCGTCCCGGCTTACCTGTACCGAGTAAATATTCAGTTCCTCGAGGTTGATATCCGGAAACCAGCGAGGCCCCCCTTTTCCAGGACTGTAATCCGAATCACTGCCGACGAGATTGACCGTGCCATTTTCGAGCGCGAGTCGCTCGATGTCGAAAACACCCCTTAGCAAGCCGAGTGGATTCCATTCCAGTTCTACCTGCTTGAGTATGATCTCAACACGGGGTGTATCAACCCGGAGATCATGCAATACAAAATTCCCGTATAACCGGCCCTCAACGTTGCCAGCTGTTAGACTGATCTCCGTACCAGCCAGGCGATCAGCCAGCAGCAGCATAACTCTAAGGCCAGCTGTCGTGCCGAACAGAAAGATCACGCTAATCAACAGTAAAATCAATTTAATGATGAGTATGCGTTTGAGTAATTTCACAGGTCCGGTCTCAATGTCACATGCAACCGCCATGGCCGGCCCGGCTTGCTCAAGGCATTCGCAACGTCAATTCTGAATACTCCGAATGGCAAGTTCAGATGCAGGCCAACACCAGCACCGTGAACCAGCTGGATAGGATCACCATCAAAGAAAGCATTACCGGCATCCCAGAAAACAGCCGCGCCGATCATGGGTTGGAAATAATGCTCGTATTCGACGGAAGTAAAAATGAGTGAATCACCACCGGTAAGGCTGCCACTCTCATTGTGAGGGGCGAGTGATTGAAATTTATAACCACGTACAGAATTGTCGCCACCTGCATAGAAGCGCAACTGCTTGGGCAGCACACTGAAATCACCAATCAGCGTTCTACCGAGCCGGCTGCGTAACAACAGGCGGTCCTGCTCAAATACAGGAAGGATCAGATTTGCCTTTAGCTGCGCCTGCAGAAACGATTCGCTGGATACAATACTTTGCGATGCACCGATAAGGTTTATCGCCAGCTGCCAGGCTCTACGTGGAAACAGAGGGTTATCTGCGCGTGCATGTGACCAGCCTGCTGTTGGAGCCAAAAAGCTGCCATCGCTGAATTGTCCATCCAGTTCGTTCTTGACAGAAAACAGCCACAGGCCGTATTGCCAGTCATTGAGACCATACTTCCATACTCTACTTACATCCAGGCCATTTACCAGGCTCTTCAGATCCTCATCACGCCTGTCATTATATTGATAGGTGAAGTGCAGGCTTTCTGCATACGGTCTCGACAAAGGAATCTCGTAGTTAAACAGCGCCAGCCGCTTCAACTCTGAATAATCAAGCAGGATGTCAAAGCCGTGCCCGCGGTTGTTTGCATAACGTCGTTCAATACCGAGCTTGCCGCGCAGGCCAAGGTCGGTCGAGAATCCCAGGCCTGCGAAGTAACGGTCACGCTTGCGATTCTGCAGCTCTATGGATACAGGTATTTTTTCTTCCTCACGCTCGTCGAGTACTGGTGATATTCGAATACTGCTGAAGTAGCCACTCGCAGCGTAGCGTTGATGGAGTATTTGCAGATCATCATTGTTGAAGAACTGGTCAGGTTCGATATTGAAAAAACGCTGTAGAAAACCCTCATCGAAATACTCTTTATCGAGACGGATATCGCTGTAGCGATAACGAGGACCGGTCTCAAAAGTGATAAGTATATCGGCCTTCTGTGTGGATCGGTTTACGCGTATTTCACGTTTGTTAACGCTACTATCGAAGAAACCATACTTGCGCGCTGTACGCTGGAGTTCCGTGATCGCACTCTGGTAGAGTTTATCAACAAGAATGTCTCCGGGCTGCAAGGGGAATGTACTGCGCCAGTCAAGGAAGGGGTCAAAGTCGGCGCCATCCCCGGTTATTTCGATTTGCACGCTGTCTATAATTACCGGCTGCCCTTTATCAACAGCAAACAGAATCTTCCTCTGCCCGGACTCTTCTTCAACTTGATGAGTAATGACTGCCGAGTAATAACCGTTTGCCTTCAGCGCGTTGTCGATTTGGTCACTGGCCTGACGTAGCCTTCGATCCAGTGCGCGATGTGATGTAGCTGCTGTAAGCTGATTTGCGACCGTTATGTTTGCAGTCGCCTGTTCAAGCAGCAACCCATCGAGCCCGGTAATTTCTATTTCCGTAGCTGTCTGAGCAGATGCTACGGCTGCCAACCAGCCTATCAGCGCAACCAACGCCAAGATGAAGAATCCACGCATCATGCTTTTGTGCCTTATTGTATTTGAGCGCAAGGGATCTCCAGGCCTTAGTCCATTTTTAAACAACAGGGGTGATAATCTCATCAATACCAACAGAATGACGTTAGTATCGCGGCCTACACTAAGAGTTAATCATACAAAATCAAGAGCTGTCTGGGTAGAATACCCATAAATGTACCCGCCTTGTGTTTGTTCTCATCATCTATTCGAGTGATGTGCCATTATTCTGGAAGCACTGGAACCGTAACTCAGCAATGAGGCCAGGATGACTATCACTAAAAACCAGTTCAGCATCATGCATGACGGCCACGGCGGCGACAAGACTGAGTCCCAGGCCGCTACCCGGCAAGGTTCGGCTCTTGTCCATACGATAGAAACGCTGCACGACATTTTCGCGTTCTTCGGTAGGTATACCTGGTCCGCTGTCTGATATTTTCAGAACCACATGACCCTTATCTCTGTATAAACGGAGTGCAATATGACCCGCCTGCGGAGAGTATTTTATGGCATTATCGAGCAGGTTGATTATGGCCTGAAACAGCAAATCACGGTCACCGTCTACTATCGGTGAAACGTCAAGCTGGATATCGAAAGTGATTTGTTTTTCTCCAGCCACAACATCATAGAGTTCCCCTGCATCCCGTATTAGTTCAGCAAGGTCTACCTTCTCGAAGTTCTCTCTCAAGCCCCCGGCTTCAATACGTGCGATACGAAGCAGAGCGCCAAAGCTTGCCAGCATCTGATCGGCATCGGTGATAGTTTGCTCGATATTATTAATATCCGGGTTGTCTTCATCCATGCCAGCATGGATGTGTTCCAGTCGGGTACGCAAACGTGTGAGCGGAGTGCGCAGGTCATGGGCAACGTTATCCGTCACCTCGCGTATGCCCGTCATCAATCGGTCAATCTCGTCCAGCATTGCATTCAGGTTGACAGCGAGCTGGTCAAATTCATCATTCGAGCCCTTCGTTTCGATGCGTTGCTGCATATCTCCGGCCAGGATCTCCCGACTTACCCGGTTAATACGGTCGATACTTTTCAGCATGCTGCGGCTCATGATAATGCCACCCGCCAGGGCAAATACCAGGGTCATGACGATGCCCCAGACAAGTGCCTTGATGATTAATTGCTGGGTTGCCCTGAGTTCACGTGTATCCCGCCCGACTAGCAGAAGAAGGCCACCCTGTAATGTGAAGGGCCTTGCCCGCGCCTGAAAGATCCGATTATCTGCACGCACATCCGCAAATTCGAAGTTCATCCACCCATCCACGCTCGGTTTGTCCTTCGGCCAGGAATCCAGATTGCCGGCCAGAGGGGTGTAATCCGCTGAAGCAAACAGGTAAACCAGCGCGCTGTCCGGATCACGCTCTATCCTGTCGGTAATAATGCTGACTAGCTTGTTGAGCCCCCCTGAACTGTATTGTTCAGCCAGTCCGGTGATATCGGCTTTGATGGTGGCATCTGTTTGTGCAGACATGTAGCCAACGGTTGACCAGTAGATAAACCCCAGCAGTATCAGAACCGAGCCGGCAAACAGGATCATGTAGATGAAGGACAACCGGAACGATGAACTTCTCAGTAGCTCAACGACTTTCATTGATCATGTACCCTGCACCTCGAACTGTGTGCAGTAATGGGGTGGCATAGTCCTTGTCGACCTTGCTGCGCAGGTGGCTGATATGCACATCAATCACATTTGTCTGCGGGTCGAAGTGATAATCCCAGACATGTTCCAGCAGCATGGTGCGGGTCACAACCTGGCCGGCATGGCGCATCAGGTATTCCAACAGACGGTATTCACGTGGCTGAAGCTCGATGGCTTTGCCTGCCCGACTCACCGTGCGTGAAAGTAGATCCAGTTCCAGGTCACCGACCTGTAGACCGGTCTCCATATCCAGACTGTTAACTGAACGACGCTGCAGTGCTTCCAGTCGCGCATACAATTCGCTGAAGGCAAAAGGTTTGATCAGATAATCATCGGCACCTGCTTTAAGACCTTTGACGCGGTCATCCACCTCGCCCAGTGTGCTGAGTATCAGGATGGGTGTTTTATTACCGGTAGCTCGCACACTTTTTACAATTGTCAGCCCATCGATACCCGGCAGCATGCGATCGATGATCATGGCATCGTATTCCTCAGTACTCGCAAGTACCAGTCCATCCTTGCCGTTGCCAGTAAGATCAACCGTATAACCGGCTTCGCCCAGCCCCTTCTCCAGATAGGAGGCTACAACGGTGTCGTCTTCAATCACAAGTATTCGCATAGCAAAACACTAGCATGCCGTTTGATGCAGTCGCAACTCACATTAACAAAACTTAATGTTCCGTCAATCAAACCTTAAGTAGGGGTTCGATATATTTTGAGCACAGTTTAAAAACAGTGCGCTCAGCAATCCTTTTTCTGACGTACTTCATCCATCACAGGAGCAATGAAAATGACAACAGATACCGCATTGAAAATCGAACCGAAAAAAATGAATTATGTCGCCCATGCAGCATTCTTTCGCCTGCGAGAGGAGCTAAATGAAAGCATCATCGGTCAGGAAAAACTGATCGAGCATATGCTGATTTCACTGCTGGCAGATGGCCACCTGCTGGTGGAAGGGGCACCTGGACTTGCCAAGACCACCGCTATTAAAGAACTGG
>BTQX01000014.1:0-21268 GCA_036986095.1 Gammaproteobacteria bacterium | reverse complement strand
CGGCGAAAGAAGTTTCTGTCCAGCCAGTCTGCACTGGAGATATACAATTCTCTGTTACCGTCATTCTCAAAACAGAAGATTCGATGGTGTTCGAGAAAACGGCCAACGATTGAACGCACCCGGATATTTTCAGACAAGCCCCTGATACCCGGTCGTATACCGCATATCCCTCTAACAATGAGGTCTATGCTGACGCCCGCCATTGACGCTTCATAAAGTGCCTTCATGACATTGAATTCCTGTAGCGAATTCATTTTTGCGATGATCACAGCCAATTTCCCCTGCCTTGCATTTTCAGCTTCACGATCAATTTTAGCAATAATATTCTCATGCAGGGTAAACGGTGCCTGCAGTATTTTGTTCAGGCCCGAAAACTTACCCAGACCGGTAAGCTGCAGAAATATTCTCTGAACATCCTCGGCGATTTCCGGGCGCGCGCTAATAATACCGAAGTCTGTGTAGGTTCGAGCAGTACCTGCATGGTAATTTCCTGTCCCGAGATGGGTGTAATTACGCAGACCATCCATTTCCTTACGTACCACAAGTATCATCTTGGCATGTGTCTTATGTCCAACTACACCATAAACCACCTGCACACCGGCCCGTAGCATGCGGTTAGCTACCTTGATATTGGCGTCTTCATCAAAACGCGCCTTCAATTCGACGACTGCCGTAACATCTTTACCCGCTAAAGCAGCATTGATCAGGGCCTGGACTATTTCAGAATCCGTGTCGGTTCGATACAGGGTCTGTTTGATGGATAATACATTGGGGTCTTTCGAGGCCTCCCGCACAAAATCGATGACCGGCACAAAACTCTGGTAGGGGTGATGCAGCAACAGGTCTTTCTTTCTGATGGCATCAAACAGGCCTGGTTTACTATGCGTTTTTTGATTCGGTTTGAGTACACGAAAAAATGAATCTGATACCGGTGTCTCGAACACATTTCCCGGGGTAAAGTTTCGATATTTTAATTCCGGGCGATCGATCATCGCTGGCACCGCAATTAGTCGATTAAGATTCACAGGACCGTTAACTCTGTACAAATCATCATCATTCAGTAAGAATTTTTCCTGCAGTAATTTGACCAGTTCATCTGAACAATTGTCTGCCACTTCCAGGCGTACGCTGTCGCCGAAATTACGGGTCGGCAACTCGCCTTCCAGTGCATCCATCAGATCATTAGATTCTTCCTCATCGACAAACAGATTACTGTTACGGGTTACTCTGAACTGGAAGCAGCCGGTAACTTCCATACCCGGAAACAGGGAATCCACATGCTGATGCAGTATTGATGACAAAAAAACCAGGTCGGTATCACCGCTGGCAACTTCTGCTGGAAAATGGATAACACGGGGCAGAGATCTCGGTGCTGTAACTATCGCATGATCTGTATCACGGCCAAAGGCATCCAGCCCCTCCAGTGAAACGATGAAGTTCAAGCTTTTATTAATAACTGGAGGAAAAGGGTGTGATGGATCAAGACCAACCGGGCTTAAGACTGGAAAAATATCATTCGTGAAAAAGTCTTTTACCCACTTTTTCTGTGCGTCCGTCCAGTGATCCCTTCGGATGAAATTTATACCTTCCTTAGACAACGCTGGTACCAGTTCTTTGTTCAGTACACAGTACTGCATCATGACCAGGTGATGTGCTTCTTCGGTGATTTGCAGCAGCGCATCCTTCGGCAACAAACCATCAGCGCCCGTAGTGGTAATACCATGCTTTGAAAATTCTTTTAAACGGGCAACCCTGATCTCAAAAAACTCATCCAGATTACTGCATGAAATGCAGAGAAACTTGAGACGCTCCAACAGGGGCGTGTCTGCATTCCGAGCCTGCTCAAGTACGCGGTAATTAAACTGCAGCATACTGAGTTCACGGTTTATGTAGTATTTTGAATCGTTGATATCCATCACAATACGGGGTCACCTATAAGCAAATCTATCGAAATGGTATCACAGGTTTTTTCTTTAGCGTCTCACGCATCCTTGTGCATATCTTTTTTCTCTTCTAAGAACTGTTTCAGTGCCACGTGTACCTGAATATTAAAACTGCCTGCGGAAAATTTATGATTATCATCTTCTGCCCCTGCCTGTTTGCCAGCATACGAAGTATTGGTGGGCGTCAGTTGATTGCTGGTTTTGAAATCAAACAGGCTGTCATCCGTAAGCTTCTGCACTTGCGAGTTGAATTCAAGGGTGCCCTTAAGTTTTTCGATAGACATTTATTATTAGCTCCTCTCGAGAAATGCTGATACTTCTGCAAAATCTCGGGTTCGTTTCATGGCAGGCAGGCTTCTGGTAAATATTTTGCCATAGGATTTACTGACCAGGCGGCTATCACAAAGAATAAAGACGCCCTGATCATCCACTGATCGTATCAAACGACCCGCCCCCTGCCGCAGCGCCACGACGGCCTGCGGTAATTGCAATGTCATGAAGGGATTCAGACCAGCACTCCTGGCAGCCTTGCAACGTGCCTGTAATACAGGGTCATCCGGTGCGGCAAAGGGGAATTTATCAATCATCACCACTGTCAGAGCATCACCCTTAACGTCTACCCCCTCCCAGAAACTGCCAGTGCCAAGCAGCACGGCATCACCGGCATTGCGAAAACGTTCCAGCAACTCATGCCTGGGCGCCTCACCCTGCACCAGCAATGGATAGTCTAATCGACCTTCCAGTTTACTCGCCGCCTCATTTAGAGCGCGATAACTGGTAAATAGCATAAAAACCCTGCCACGGGATATTTTTATCAGCTTCTCAGCAAGTTCAACCACACTCGTTGTATGATCAGAATCACCAGGTTCAGGAAGACCTTCAGGCAGATAAAACAAAGCCTGCTCAGTATAATTGAAGGGACCGGGCCAGATACCAGTGCTTGCATCTTCAAGTCCAAGCTGCTGCTGGTAATGGGCAAAGCTTCCGGAAACTGCCAGCGTTGCCGAGGTAAAGATCACCGACCTGTCCTGTTCGCAGACCAGTTCCCTGAATTTGTCGGCAATGCTCAGTGGCGTACTGTGCAATCGAAAACCGGTTTTACTGGTCTCATACCACCGAATAAATTCTTCGTTGCTGTCTATGCCCAATGCAGCCAGCCTGTCAACTAGTACCTGTGTACGCTCGTAACAGTTCTCCAGCTGATCACCCGTTACAGCAGCAGATTTCAGTAGTTCCAGCATCTGCTGCAGGCCCTGCTTTAATGATTCAAGAGCCCCTGTAAAACCGGAAATAGCTTCAAGTTGCGACCAGCTACCTCTGCTTACCGATACCCCCATCGCAAGCCGGCATTCTTTAGCCAGCTTTTCCAGCTCATCGACACGCGACTGAAAGCCCGCAATTCCACTTTTTTCTGCCACCTCTGCCAGCTGAGCATCTCGGCAAAGATCCAGTATCTGTCGTTGGCTGACTCCGGTGCTGAAATACATACTGGCGGTATCCGGCACCTGGTGCGCTTCATCAAGTATCACCACGTCGACTTTTGGCAGTAATTGGCCGAAACCTTCTTCTTTTAGTGCAACATCAGCAAGAAAAAGATGATGATTGATGACCAGAATATCGGCCTCCATGGCATCCTTACGCGCCGTATTGACGAAGCAGTCGTCATAATGCCGACATTTCATACCGATGCAGTTATCCACAGTCGAAGTGACATCAGACCAGACCCTGGATTGCTCAGGCACGCCACTAACTTCGGCGATATCACCATGCAGTGTAGTCAACGACCACTTGCTGATCACAGCAAGATCCACATGCGGATAAGGACGATAACCGGATTGATCCAGTTCAGCCTGCTCCAGTCGTAAGCGGCAAAGGTAGTTGGAGCGCCCCTTTAATAAAGCCATGCTGGCTGGCACTTCCAGGGCACGACGAACCAGTGGCAGGTCCTGTTTATACAACTGGTCCTGTAGATGTCGGGTACCGGTTGATACCAGCACCTTTTTCCCTGACAGTAAGGCAGGCACCAGATAAGCCAGTGTTTTACCTGTTCCAGTGCCTGACTCGGCAATCAGGATTTCTTTATCTGCTATGGCCAGTTCAATACGTGATGCCATTTGCAGCTGCGATTCGCGAACGCGATAATTATCCAGCAGATGAGTAAAGGGACCCTCAGCGCCGAGCAAAGAGGATGCGTCAGTAAGAATGCTCAATAGTTTGTTAGTTACTTTTCATGCATTCGCTGAGAGCCGTTTCCCAGTCAGGTAAACGTATGCCGAATGAATCGAAAAGTTTTTTATTTGATAGCACTGAATAAGCCGGCCGTTTTGCCGGCGTAGGATAATCCGCAGTAGGAATGTCAAACACACGGGTATCGGAAAATTCTGATCGGGCAATGATGGCTCTGGCAAATCCACTCCAGCTGGTTTCACCGCTGCAGGTCATGTGATACACCCCACTAACCGTTTCGGAAAACCCATTATGAAGCATAAAGTATTGCACCAGCTTCAGGGTGGCATTGGTAAGGGCACGTGTGGTAGTCGGTGCACCTATCTGATCACCGACAATTTTTAACTCATCTCGCTCTGCCGCCAGTCGCAGCATGGTGCGAAGAAAGTTCTGCCCATGCATGGAGTAGACCCAGCTGGTTCGCAAAACCAGAGAGTTTTTACAATGTACCAGCACGACATTCTCCCCGTCCAGCTTGGTTGAACCGTAAACAGATTCAGGATTGGGCGGGTCATCTTCAGAATAAGGCTCAGTTGCCGTACCGTCAAAGACGTAATCAGTAGAATAATGAATCATTCCAGCATTTAGAGTCGTTGCCACCTTTGCCATTACGGAGGGAGCCTCTGCATTTACTTTCGCCGCAAGTTCCACTTCTGATTCCGCCTTATCTACCGCTGTGTAGGCAGCGGCATTTATAATGAGATTCGGCTTCTCATCATTTATTACTTCCACAAGGCTATCAAGACTGGAAAGATCGAGATCATCGATGCCATATCCTGATAACTGCTCAACCCCGGCAACATCCGCTAAGGATTCATTCAAATGAGTCCCCAGCTGGCCATCACGTCCGAACAGTAGAATCTTCATATGGGCACCTCTATATAAATTCAGTCCTGCGCGAGGACTAACTCTTTCAACAAAGGTGCATTGCGGTCCTTTTCTGATACCGACGGATCACTGATCGGCCAGTCTATGCCAATATCGGGATCATCCCAGCGGATGCCTGCATCTTCGGCAGGGGTATACAGAGCTGTACATTTGTAGGTCACATCTACAGTATCGCTGAGTACGCAAAAACCATGCGCATAGCCAGGTGGAATATAAAGCTGATGCTTGTTCTCTTCACTCAATACCACACCATACCACTGAGCAAAGGTCGGGGATTCAGGGCGAATATCGACCGCTACATCAAAGATCTCACCCGTTACCACCCGCACCAGCTTGCCCTGCCATGTTGGAAACTGATAGTGCAGACCACGCAATACCCCACGACTGGAGTGTGAGTGGTTATCCTGCACGAAATTTACCGGCAGGCCATTTTCTTCAAAGATGGCTGAATTAAACGTCTCGAGAAAAAAGCCCCTGTCATCCTCAAACACGCGTGGAACTATCAGTCGAACACCCTTCAGATGCGTATCGTGGACTTCCAATGGTTTCCTCCTTGTTTCATGTATTGGATGATACTATGCCTGATTGCGTAGTATACCAGCCGTGAGTTCAGGTAAAAGAGGGTTCCTGGATATTTCTCGTACTAGAACACCAGGCTGTTAAAATATCTGTGCGAATGAATTCGCACCTACAGATACATCGTTCACTGAGTTAGAGATTTTGTAGAAAATCATCGCAGACCGATCGAAGATCAAGCAGTTTGCCATGGAAAAAGTGACTGGCACCATGCATGATCTCCAATTGTGGCGGATTCTCCAGGCTACGAACCCAGTTGACCACTGAATTGGTATCGACAACTTCATCCTCATCACCCTGTATCAGCAGCCAGGGGCAGCCTATTAATGACAAATTCTTAAAGTCAAACATACGTACCGGTGGGGCTACCGTGATCAGGGCTGCAGGTTTAGCCTGTGCGGCTGCCTGTAAAGCGACAAATGAACCAAAAGAGAAACCGGCAAGAATCACCGGCAAACCGGTTTGATGAGAGCTTAGCCAGTTAAGCACAGCCAGCGCGTCATCTGTTTCACCGGCACCTTCATCATATTCACCCGCACTGGCACCGACACCTCTAAAATTAAATCGGACTGCAGTACGATTATTTGCCGTCAGAGATTTAGCCAGAGTATGCACCACCTTGTTCTGCATAGTGCCACCGTAGAGCGGATGCGGATGACAGATGACTGCCCCGCCCTGTGGTTCATCCGCAGCACAGTCTACTATTCCTTCAAGATCGCCTGATGGACCAGGGATAGTAACAGGGAATGACGATAATCCTTCTGTGCAACGATCAAGCATTTGGTTTACGGGTTACGGGTTACGGGTTACGAGCTACGACTTGGAACTTGGAACTTGGAGCTTGCAGTTTAGACATTACATAAACCGTAAAACGTAAATCATTTTTTCAATCCCCCAAGCGTAAGCTGGTACGGATCAAGCAACCGATCAAGCTCCACCTCATCAAGGTCTGTCATTTCCAGTGCAATATCTTTTACAGCACGGTTCTCTGCATAGGCCCGTTTAGCAATTTTGGCGCCAAGCTCATAACCAATCACCGGATTGAGAGCCGTTACCAGTATTGGGTTACGTTCAAGCGACTTATTTAGTACGGCCTCGTTAACGACGAAACCATCTACTGCCTTTTCTGCCAGCACAGTGCATGCATTGCTCAGTAACTCGATACTGGAGCACAGGTTTTTTGCCAGCACAGGCAGCATGACGTTGAGCTGGAAGTTCCCTGACTGTCCGGCCATGGTAATTGTTGTGTCGTTGCCTACTACTTCTGCACAAACCATCGCCACGGCCTCCGGGATCACCGGATTGATTTTACCGGGCATAATACTGCTGCCCGGCTGCAGTGCTGGTAGAGTAATCTCTCCCAGGCCCGCCAGTGGACCAGAATTCATCCATCGCAGATCATTAGCAATCTTCATCATTGCCACTGCCAGTGATTTCAGCTGGCCGCTGAGTGCAACGGCATCATCCTGGCTGGACAGTCCGGAGAAGAAATTATCACGCGCCCTGAAGCTAAGGCCGGTCAGATCGTTCAGGGCAAGTGCACAGCTCTCAGCAAAACCTTCCGGTGCATTGATGCCCGTACCAACGGCTGTGCCACCTAAGGGCAGATCCAGAATGTCTATTGCTGTCTGCTTGATTCGGGACCTGGCACGGACAATCTGATCACGCCAGCCGCTGATTTCCTGACCCAGGGTGACAGGCATTGCATCCATCAAATGAGTGCGGCCTGTCTTAACTACATGGCCCAGATCATCAATCCGCCTGTTCAAACTCGATTCCAGCTTGTCCAGTGCTGGCATCAATGCTTCATTTACCAGCAATGCAGCCGCCACATGAATAGCGGCCGGGAATACATCGTTCGAGCTCTGCCCCATGTTGACATGATCATTCGGATGCACCTCCATACCTGATTCCCGGGATGCCAGGTTCGCGATCACCTCATTGGCATTCATATTTGAACTGGTACCGGAACCGGTCTGAAAGACGTCGATGGGAAACTGATCATCATACCTGCCTTCAGCAACGGTGGCAGATGCCTGTGTAATCGCTCTTGTTCTTGCATCATCCAGCAAAGCCAGATGATGGTTAGTTGTCGCACAGGCCTGTTTTATCAAGCCCAATGCGCGAATCATTGGGCGTGGCAACTTCGTACCGGAAATTGGAAAATTATTCACCGCGCGCTGTGTCTGTGCGCCATAGAGTGCATCTACCGGCACATTTACTTCTCCCATAGAATCCTTTTCAACGCGCGTATGCTTATTGTTCATAAATGCCTGCCTGTGAAGTCTTGCCTTCAGCTGATATGATAATTCATCTTTATGATTTATTTGGCATTATATAATACTGCACACAGCATATGATAATGAATACTGAAACCACAGCACGTCTGCTAATCAGCTGTGATGATAAACCCGGCATTGTCGCCACCGTCTCAAATTTTCTCTATCACCACGGCGCCAACATAACGGCACTGGATCAGCACTCCAGTGACCCTGAAGATGGAACCTTTCTGATGCGTCTGGAATTTCAGACGCCGCACCTGAACACCAGTCAGTCACTACTCGAGCAATCTTTCGCTGAAAGTGTCGCCAAACCCTATAATATGGACTGGAAAATTAGCTATGCCGCACGACGAAAACGCACTGCCATACTGGTATCCAAACAGGATCATGCCCTGCTAGAATTACTGTGGCGCTGGTCTCGCGGTCAGCTGCCTATCGATATTACCCGGGTCATCAGTAACCACACCGATGCCGAAGCGGCAGTAAAGTCCTTTGGTGTGACGTTCCATCATGTGCCCGTCGATGTCGGCAATAAAGCGGAAGCAGAGGATCACATACTCGAATTGCTGTCAGATGATACTGATCTGGTCGTGCTAGCCCGCTACATGCAGATACTGTCTGCCGATTTTGTCAGCCACTTCCCACACCGCATCATCAACATCCATCATTCCTTCCTGCCGGCTTTCGTCGGTGCCGACCCATACCGCAGAGCGGCCGAACGTGGGGTAAAAATCATCGGTGCCACCGCCCATTACGTCACCGAAGACCTCGATGAAGGCCCAATCATTGAACAGGATGTCAAACGCGTATCACACCGCCACGATGTAGAAGAGCTAAAAGAGATTGGCCGGGATATAGAACGCAATGTACTGGCCCGCGCCGTACGGTGGCATGCGGAAGACCGAATACTGTTGCATCAGAATCGTACTGTGGTGTTTGCTGAGTGGTAGTCTGTCTTGAAAGTCAAAAACTATTTACCACAGAGGACACGAAGGACACAGAGGAAAGATTTAGTCTTGTAATAGAATTCTTTGTTTTAATTTGGGTGGCTTTGGAAGATAGTCGTACTTTTTGAACTATTTTGGCTGCGAGCCAAATAAAAATCAGCTTTCATGAACAACAGAAGGTAAAAATAAGAAAAATCTACACAATATCAATTTAACAGGTTTTTCTCTGTGACCTCCGTGTCCTCTGTGGTGAAATCATTATTTTTATTTATTAATTTGCGGTACTGTAAAATTTCCCAGTTCGCGCAAAACAGCCGTGGCATAACCCCCCGGCAATAATGAGAATTTCAGTTCCAGCTGGTTTTCTTCCGGCCAGTTCCAGGATAGATCAGTTACAGGCATACGCAGGCTGCGGCGGGCCATTTGCTGGCCGGCTTTTTCCAGTCCCTCTTTCCAGCTCTTCCAGTCGCTGAGGCTTGCCAACTCAACCTCTGCCGCTTCGTTTGTCAGCATGGAACTTCCACTGCCCCAGAGAGGGCCGGTCGGGCTGATGTCGAGTTCATCTATTCTTTTTCGTATCTCATCATCCACAGTATCGATATGAAAGCAGGAGCGGGAACCACTAAGCATCATGCTGTCACCCTGGATGGCTTTATTCCAGGTATTACTGCGGATTCTTTCTGCCAGCAGCAGATTAAATAACCATGATCGTGCGGCTGAAAAATAGATGTTTCGTTTAAACCTGTCTTTGGTTCGCCTGCCATTCATCAGCATCTCATCTGCCTGATGAAGATTATTGGCATCATGGCCAAAACGCTGAGCGGTAAAATAATTCGGCACACCGTTGCTTTTTATTTGCGCCAACCTCTGTTCTGCCAGTTCTTTATTGCCGTCAAATTCACGTAGCAGCAGTCGAAAACCATTATTCTGCAGGCCACCACGCCTGATTTTCTTACGGTGTCTATTAATTGAAAGAAGCTCAAGCGACGAGTCAGCCATATCCTGCCAGTCCGGATCATCCTTGCCAGGCAGATGGACGCTGAAATACTGCGAGGTGACAGCATTTCTGTCCTTCAGGCCGGCGTAGCTAACTGCTTTACGGGGTACATTGCTCTGACGAGCCAGGGCCCGCGCCAGGTCTTCTGTGTTCCTGCCTCTTTTTCGTATATGTAAAAAGACGTGCTCACCGTCACCGGTGGGTGAAAAACCCAGTTCTTCATCGACAATAAAATCTTCCGGGACGGTGCGAATTTCAGCACTTATAAGGAGCTGCGGGAAGGCGTGGGGTAATGCATCAAGTTGGTAAGAGGGATTCATTCGATAGGCAAAAAAAAGCCGCTGTATAAATTACAGCGGTCTTTATTCATTCCGGTTATGCAGATCAGGCGGCTACGGCTTTATCTGACTTTTCCTTCAGATCGGCTATAGCGGCAGTAATCGCGTCTTCTGCCAGCACTGAGCAATGGATTTTGACTGGAGGCAGGGCCAGTTCTTCTGCAATTGCAGTATTCCTGATCTCACCCGCTTCATCCAGAGTTTTCCCTTTCATCCATTCTGTTACCAATGAACTCGAGGCAATGGCTGAACCGCAGCCATAGGTCTTGAATTTGGCGTCTTCAATCACACCGTTATCATCAATCTGGATTTGTAAACGCATGACATCGCCACATGCTGGCGCGCCGACCATTCCGGTACCTACGTTTGGAGCATCCTTGTCCAGCGTCCCGACGTTTCTGGGATTTTCATAATGATCCAGTACTTTTTCACTATAGGCCATGATTTACTCCGTATAATCTCACTCTAACGTTTATAAGGCTTTGCTTATTATAGCAGTAAAATTCAATATATTCTGTATAATTTCTTAGCGGACTTCTCTTAAATCTGTATAGGTTCCTGGCAGCGCTGTCTGCAGTATGCCTGCATGTACGTCACCAATAACATCGCCATCATCCAGCCGCTCAATGCAATCTTTCAGTGAAATATTGTGTAGAAACTGATAGATACTTCGACTCAACGAGCTCCACATCCTCTGGCTCAAGTAGCGAACATTGTTGCCATAATGCGGGAGGATGGTTTCGCGCATGGTATAAGTACGGTCATCAACGGATGTAACAATGTCCGCCACAGAGATATCTTCAGCGTCTAAAGCCAGCCTGTAACCACCACCCGGTCCGCGCACACCCTCAATAAGCTTACTCTCTCTTAAATTTGCAAATAGCTGTTCGATATAAGAGACAGAAATATCCTGATCTGTTGCGATTTGTGCTGCTGTCAAT
This sequence comes from Gammaproteobacteria bacterium, assembly GCA_036986095.1. GTDB lineage: Bacteria > Pseudomonadota > Gammaproteobacteria > BMS3Bbin11 > BMS3Bbin11 > BMS3Bbin11. The sequence goes on along the minus strand of BTQX01000014.1, from coordinate 10,130 downwards.
GCTCGTCCTTTGCCATTTATTGCAAGAAACATCATGCCTGAAATAGCTATCTGACCTTTTGATGATAATCTCATATGACTCTCCTGATGTTATGAGCACCTATTCTTGACCATTTAGGTTGGTTATTGTATTAGAAGGATCTAACACTGTCAATAACCAGAATGTTTAAGTAGTAATTATTTTTCTAAATATTGTCAATCAAAATCATATATTACTTTATTATTCAATTACTTAATAAATACATGTTAATAACCAACATCAATATGATATAAACTATCTACCATTAATATTATTCATTATTGCTTCTTCCCGAATGACAATCTCACCTTATATATTCGATTTGAAAAGCTCTGAATTCGATGAGTTGGTACTGGCAAACTCAGACAAAGGCCCTGTTCTAGTCAATTTCTGGTCTGCCAAAGCCGCGCCCTGCATGATGCTGATACCACGCCTGGTAAAGCTATGCAGCGAATACCGGGGACGATTTCTTCTCGGCATGGTAAATACCGACCAGGAAACTGATCTCGTACGAAGACTGGGCGTAACCAGCCTGCCCTATGTGCGTATCTATAAGAAAGGTGAAGTAGTTGAGACTATCCGTGGTGCCGAGTCTGAAATAAGCCTGAGACAGATACTGGCGAAACATATGCCGCAGGTCCTCAGTCCATTACATACCCAGGCAATAAAACATGTTCAATCAGGTAAAATTGATGTGGCTTTGCAGCTGATGGCTGAGGCCGTTATAGAGACTCCGGACGATGTGCGCATCCCCGCTGACATGCTGAAGCTACTGATGCAGGAAGGGCGATTTGTTGAGGCTGAAAAACTTGCCTATTCCATTCCACAGACACTCCAGAATGACCCGTCTATTAACCAGTTGATGACCCACCTGGAATTAATCAATGCCAGTCCCGAAGACAATGAATCATCGATCGAAGCCATAAATGTGCTCTACGAAAAACTAAACGAAGAAGTAGATCTGAATATCCGGCTTGAACTGGCATCACGCTTACTAAAAATTGATGATATAGAAAACTCACTGGAGCAGCTTTATCAAATCAGACAAAAAGATCGAGCGTTCAGAAACAACTTAGGCCATCGCGGGATGCTTGCCCTGTTCAATTTGCTGGGCAATAGCGGTGATGTGTATGAGACTTACCGAAAGAAAATAATGACCTGACAGAATTCACTTAAAATATTTTTTACCACAGAGGTCACAGAGGACACAGAGGTTTTTTGGTAAATAACACATTTAGAAGTAAGCGGAACTAATTTGCAAAGGTAGTATACAGCAGGTTCCGGTGTTGTACGAACTGTCAGATAATCATAGCTTCATTAGGAAATTGAAAATAGCATAAAAAACCTCTGTGTCCTCTGTGACCTCTGTGGTAAATTTTTTTAATACGATTTTTAATATTTCCAGCGCTTCAGTACCTGCTGAATCTCCTCTATCAACACCACCGGTTGATCCAGCATGATGTGATGGTATGCGTCAGCAATTTCAATGACTTCTATAGCATTTTTAATCTCAGATCGCATTTGTTCTGCCGTTTCTCTATCAAGTATTCTACTATACTGCCCATATATAATTACTGTTGGGCATATGATTTTTTTTAACTCATCAAATAATGATACCGACAGTTGACCACGAAAAGCATCCGGATCATATTTCCAGGTCCAGCCTTTATCAGTCTGGCGGATTGATTCAGCGGCAATATACTTTAGCAGCACCTCGTTTTTACAGGGCTGTGGTGGGATAAGGCGAAACCTTACTAACGCCTGTTGACGACTTTCATAGATTCTTTTCTGCCCTAGAAGATTTGAACCATTTCTTCTTTTTTTTGTATTTCTATCATTTTTATTTCCCTCGCCAGAATGGTTGGTCTGGTGAGGACGGACGGCTGAGTCGATGATCACCAGTCCCGGCAATTCTTTAGCAAGCACGGCAGCCGCTCTGATGCCAATCAGGGCGCCCATGCTATGGCCGATAATGACCGGAGAATCCATAAAAAGCGATCGGTCACGGACAAGTGCAAGCACTTCTTCTCTCCACAGGACAGGTGTATATTCTGACCGTCTGGCGCTATCACCATGGCCACTGATATCAACTGCAATGCAATGATAGTCAGGAAGAAAAAAGGGGGCGATAAAACGCCACCATCCGACATGGGCGGCTCCACCATGTAAAAACAACAAGCCGGGCCGAGTCGAATCACCCCATTCCAGGATATTCAGCTGCGTTCCTGCAAGCTCAACCAGCTTATTTTTCGGTAGCTGTGACAAGCCTTTTGTAAGCAAATCCGCAGCCGACATCTTCACCATGACATGCATCCTTTTCTGTCTAACTTGTAACAGTAAGATATAATATTCGCATCATGTTACACATTACAGCTAAATTCTAAATGAAAGCCCTGGTCACAGCCAAAGGTCTGACAAAAAACTATGGTCGTTTCCGCGCTGTGGATAATGTTGATTTTGAAATAAAACCCGGGCGTATCGTTGGGCTTGTCGGTCCCAATGGTGCGGGCAAATCTACTACATTGAAGGCAATTTTGGGATTGATCAAATACCGCGGTGAACTTGAGGTATTTGGACGCAACCCCCGTAATGAACGTGCCCAGCTAATGCATGACATCAGTTACATCTCAGATGTAGCCTCCTTACCGGAATGGATTCGTGTTGATCAGCTGCTTTATTTAATGGGATCTACACACCCGTCCTATGATCTTCGCAAATCACTGAACTTTCTTGCCCGCACCGACATCAGCAAGTCGTATCGCATCAAGCACCTTTCCAGGGGCATGAAAACACAATTGCATCTTGCCATTGTTATGGGTATCAATGCCCGCATGCTGGTTCTGGACGAGCCGACACTGGGCCTTGATATCATCTACCGTACTGAATTTTATGACCAGCTGATGAATGAATATTTTGACCAGCAGCGAACCATACTCATCACCACCCATCAGATCGAAGAGATTGAGCACATCCTCACCGACATCATGATCATAAACAAGGGCAAAATCATCATCAACATGCCTATTGAAGAGATCGGCAATCACTATGTGCAGCTAAAAACAGCAAAAGAAACAGCAGAACAGGCCCGTAAATTAAATCCGGTTTACGAAAAGGACCTGTTGGATGAAGCCCTGATGATTTTCGAGAATACTGATACAAACCGCCTACATGAATTTGGTGAGGTATCGACACCGCATCTGGCTGACCTGTTCGTTGCTGCAGTCAAAGGCCGTCATCATGCATAGCTTTACTACTTTATTACGTCGCGAGCTGTGGGAGCATACCAGCCTGAAAGGAATTCCATTAATTTTGCTCGCCTTTGTCCTGCTGGCTAATTTTGCCTTTATTTATCTTTTGAGTAGTTCTCCCGGAATTTTGAACATTAGCAATGGAGAAGAAGTCCGCTCGCTGGGCAGTTATATCGGGGTTTTTACACAAATGAAACCAGCTCAGCAAACGGCCATCATCAACAGCACAATGATAACCACCGGTATGATCATTAATTCCGTACTTCTTATTGTGATGTTTTTCTATCTGCTTGATAGCCTATATGGAGAACGCAAGGATCGTACTATCCTGTTCTGGAAATCTCTGCCGGTTTCAAATATGCAGACAGTACTCTCCAAACTTGCAATTGCTGTCTTCGTTATCCCCGTCATCATATTTTTTACCACAGCCCTGGCTAATTTCATAACACTGGGATTACAAAGCCTGTTCTTTTATCGAAACCAATATGCTGTGAATTTATTATGGCAGCAGACGGACGTAACCGGCTTATCCCTGTTTTCAATATTTTTACTTATACAGCAGACTATCTGGTATTTTCCAGTTATGGGCTGGTTGTTGTTCTGCTCCGTCTGGTGCCGAAAACCACCCATTATCGTTGCCGTTCTAATTCCAGTAATCCTCGTTTTTATCGACAGCAGCTTCATGCTGGGAACAGGTATTTCCGAGATCCTGCTGGAGCGACTACCCTTGGGTATTATGTCGATGCAACTTGGTAATGAGAGCAGTCTGATGGCTTATAATTACAGTCTGAGCGAACAGCAACTGCCGGGCTTTAATATGTCGGCTGGCATAAGTGTGCCCTCGATCAATGACATTCTCAGTTTCTTAATGAATGTGAAAGTATGGATGGGTCTGCTAATAGGCTTCTTATTTATCGGCATGGCCATTTCACTGCGTCGCTGGCGTGATGACAGCCTTTAAAGCACCTCTACTCTAGACCACCACACTCTGCTATCACGCTTTAAAACATGCCGCTGACTGATTTGCTGAACTAATCATTGGTGGTTCTGATTCCCGGCAGATTTGATCTGCCAACGGGCATCTGTTCCTGTAAACACAGCCTGATTCTGTTGAGGGGACAACAACATCCGGATAGGACAACTCTTCATTAAAATCCATGTTCAGTGAGGCACCCATCTTTGGCACACATTCCAGAAGTTTTCTGGTGTAAGGATGGAGCGGGTTTTCCAACACATCTTTTACACGGCCGATTTCCATCACCTTGCCAGCATAGAGTACCATCACCCTGTCAGCGATAACATTTACGACGCTAATATCATGCGTAATAAAAAGCCATGACATTCCCATTTCATCTTTCAAATCCAGTATCAAATTAAGGATCTGGGCCTGTACTGAGACATCCAGCGCGGAGACTGCTTCATCCGCCACAATGATTTCCGGGTTAAGAATGAGTGCCCTGGCGATAGTGATACGCTGACGCTGGCCTCCGGAAAACATATGCGGGAAACGTGATGCCTGATCAGCGTCCAGTCCAACGTGTTCGAGGCTTTGCCTGATTCTGTTAGCACGTTCAGATTGGGACAAACCTGCATAATTGATTAAAGGTTCTTCAAGTTGTTGATAAATACGCTTGTGTGGATTTAATGAAGCAACGGGGTTCTGGAAAATCATTCTTATTTGCTGGTGCACCGCGGCTTCGGACTGTAACGGCTTGCCATGAAGAAATATCTCACCACTGTCCGGTTGTTCAAGCATCACTACCTGTCTGGCCAGGGTAGATTTACCCGACCCCGACTCACCGACTACTGCAAAGATTTGTGCTGATTCAAGTTCGAAGCTGACTTCGCTCAGCACCTCTTTTTCGCGGGTACCGAGAAAACCTGTGCTTTCCCTGTAGGACTTTGATATTTTACTGACACTGAGTAGAGCTGGCATCATACAGTCCCGGAATCGTAAACCAGTGGATAGAAACACCGCACTGCGCGCGGTGAAAACTCCTCGATGGCATTCAGGACGGGCTTCTGCTGACTACATAGTTCTCGAGCATAGTTGCAGCGAGGCTGAAATCTACATCCCGGCAGTATCTCCCCTGCTGCTGGCTGCGATCCTTTAATGCTGTCCATGCGTTTGTTTGCTGATGAATAATTTTCAGGCAGGCTTTTCAGTAATGCCTCAGTGTAGGGATGCAAAGCCTGCTGAAACAGATCATCAGTGGCACATAGCTCTACGACCTGACCCGCATACATAACAATAATTTTATCTGCGATAGTTGATACGACAGACAGGTCATGTGTAATAAAAATCAGCCCCATGTTATTTTCCTGCTGCAGCCTGCGCAGTAATTTAAGAATCTGCTCCTGTACAGTGACATCCAGGGCGGTGGTTGGCTCATCCGCGATCAAAAGCGAAGGATTGCAGGCGATTGCCATAGCAATCATAACGCGCTGATTCATACCGCCTGACAGCTGATGGGGCCATGAACGCAGGGTCTTCTCTGGTTCAGGCATGCCAACAATCTTCATCAATTCCAGTACACGGTCTGTACGTTGCTCATGATTCATGCTTCCGTGACTCTTCAGTACTTCGTCAATCTGCTGAGCTATGCTGAAAACAGGGTTGAGACTTTCCGTTGGCTCCTGAAAAATCATCGAGATGTCTCTGCCCAGATATTTTCTGCGTTGGCGACGGGATAGTTTAAGCATATCCTCACCAAATATCCTGACCACGCCCGAGCGCAGAAAACCGGGCTCTTTTATCAAGCCCATGATGGCCAGGGATGTCACACTCTTACCAGAACCCGATTCGCCCACTATCCCCACTGTCTCACCGGCAGATACTTTAAGTGAGACAGATTGAATGGCGTTGATACTGACACCGCGCAGCTCAAAATCCACACTCAGGTCTTCTACTTCCAGCAGGACAGGCTCTCCATTCATCGTACTTCCACCTTTGGATCCAGCGCATCGCGCAGACCATCGCCCAGTAGATTACTGGCCAGCACGGTAACAAGTATCGCCAGGCCGGGTAATGTCACAGTCCATGGAGCTACCTCAATCAACTCACGTGATGATGACAATAAGCTGCCCCATTCCGGTGTCGGTGGTTGTGCCCCCAGTCCCAGAAAGCCGAGTGCGGCAATATCCAGAATCGCACTGGAGAATGAAAGTGTTGCCAGAACGATTAATGGTGACGAAATGTTGGGCAGTATTGTATGAAAAAACAGACGCCCTCCCTTGCTGCCATCCAGTTGTGAAGCAAGTACATATTCCCTGCTCATTTCAGATATCACCGCTGCACGGGTAATCCTTACAAATTGCGGCAACAGAACAATGCTGACGGCTAATGCAGCATTTACCAGACTTGGCCCCAGTATCGCGACGATGACTATTGCCAACAAAATAGCGGGGACTGCAAGCATGATGTCCATCAGACGCAGAATCACCGTCTCTGTCAGGCCGCGCTTCATGCCGGCAACAGCGCCAATCATTACCCCACTAACAAGAGAGAAAACGACGATTGCGAAACCAAGAAATAATGAATATCGTGCACCATAGAGCAGACGTGAAAACATATCACGGCCGAGATCATCCGTCCCTAGCAGAAAACCTGGCCTACTTTCTGCCGAAAGGTAGGGCGGCACAAGCAGAGTGTCGGTATATTGTTCGTATGGATCATGAGGTGCAATTAACGGTGCCAGTACGGCACCTGCAATCAAAAACAGGAGTACTGCAAGAGCCGTCATCGCACTTCGGTTTGCGCGTAATTTATACCAGACCTCCTGATGAGGTGTTAGATTAGATAAATCATCAAAGAGTATGATTTCTTTCATTTTTTCTGCCTTAAGACAGGATTGATTACGACATAAAGCAGATCAACAGTTGTGTTCACCAATATGACCAGTCCCGCAATCAACAATACGCCGCCCTGCACTACCGGATAGTCACGCCTGTAGACTGCCTCCAGTATCCATTTCCCGATGCCCGGCCAGGAAAAAATGATTTCGGTGAGTATTGCCCCGGTCAGTAAAATACTGGTTTGCAGGCCAATAACAGTAATTACCGGGATAAGCGCATTTCTAAGTGCGTGCTTAAAAATAACCGAGAATTCTGATAAACCTTTTGCTCTGGCGGTGCGAATATAATCCTGTTTCAGTACCTCCAGCATGGAAGACCGGGTCATGCGTGTAATCACTGCTAGCGGTATAGTTGCAAGAACGATTGCCGGCAAAACCAGGTGATGCAACGCGTCAAAAAACGCATCTTTATCACCTGCCAGAAGGGTGTCTATCAGCATGAATCCGGTGACACGATCGATGTCATAGATGAAGTTGAGCCGTCCGGCAACAGGTGTCCATCCCAGGTTGACCGAGAATAACAGGATAAGTAACAGAGCCCACCAGAAAATAGGCATGGAGTAACCAACCAGTGAAATAGCGGTAATGCTGTGATCGATAACCGTATTGCGCTTTACCGCTGCCAGTACGCCGGCAGGTATGCCGATAATGGTGGCTAAAATCATTGCGATGACAGCCAGTTCCAGTGTTGCTGGAAACAGTTTGCCAAATTCTTCAAGCACCGGTGTCTGGGTCACCACCGATGTGCCAAGGTTGCCATTAAGCACCTGCCACAAATAATCAACAAACTGGAGAATCAGGGGCTGGTCAAAACCAAACTGGTGCTGTAATTCGGCATATCTTTCTGCGGATACACCACGTTCTCCCGCCAGTAAAAGTATCGGATCACCCGGAGCCAGACGTATCAGAAAAAATGTCAGCGCGGTGATACCGAGAAAACCTGGAACTACAAGTAATAGTCGACGTAGCAGTAGCTGGGGCATAGCTGGGATGAACTATTTAAGACTAACCCCTGAAAAATATATGCCGCCAAACGGATCCATCTTTAAACCCTGGACATTTTTCAGATAAGGTTGAAATCGAACTGAATGCGCTATCGTCACCCAGGGTGCCTCCTGCTTGAAAATAACTTCAGCAAGTCTGTACAATTTCTTTCTTTTTCCCTGATCCTGTTCAATACGTGCCAAAGATATCAAATCATCAAACTTCCTGTTACACCAGAAAGATCTGTTATTACCCGTCTCAGCTGCAGCACAGCTTAACAAGGGTGAAAAAAAGTTATCCGGGTCGCCATTGTCGCCGGTCCAGCCCAGGAGTATTGTCTGATGCTCACCATCACGGGACTTTTTCAAATAGGTTCCCCATTCATAAGTAACAATATTTGCCTTGATGCCAATCTTTGATAAATCCTGCTGAATCAATTCCGCCATCTTCCGCGCATTTGGGTTATAGGGCCGCTGTACAGGCATAGCCCAGATATCCATTTCGAAGCCTGCGGTAAAGCCAGCCTCGGCCAGTAGTTTTTTTGCTCGATCGGGATTGTAGACATAGACATTATCAGGCGCTTTCCATGACCAGATGGTGGGTGGGATTACAGAGTCGGCAATTTCCCCGGTGCCCTTGTAGATGATATCCAGTATCGCCTGCCGATTAATCGCATAATTCATCGCCTGCCTGACACGCGCCTGATCAAACGGAGGTTTGCGTATATTAAAAGCCCAATAGGACGTATTAAGGCCGGGTTGCTCAGCCACTTTGATAGCAGGATTTTTCTTCATCGACTTGATATCTGTCGGTAAAGGATAAGCCATCACCTGGCATTCCCCCGTTCTCAATCGTGCATAGCGCACCGATGGGTCCACAGTAATTGCAAAGACCAGTTTATCGAGCTTCTCCCTGCCCCGCCAGTAGCCGGGGTGCGCCTGATAACGTATGAAGGCATCTTTTTCATAGTTAACGAACATGAAAGGGCCGGTACCGACCGGTTTTATATCAAGTTGTTCCGGTGTACCTGCCTTCATTAAAGAATCCGCATATTCTTTTGACAAGATTGAAGCGAAATCCAATGCCATATTGGAAAGGAAAGGACTATCCGGTTTATTGAGAACAATCCTGATACGGTAGTCATCAAGCTTGATCACATCCCTGATCAGCTTATTAAATCCCATGTCATTAAAATATTTATAGACGCCGCCGGAAACCATATACCAGGGGTCGGAGGTGTTACGCTGTCGATTAAAACTGTACAGAACATCATCGGCATTGAAGTCCCGGCTCGGTGTAAAATATTTAGTGCTGTGGAAGCTGACTTTCTGGCGCAGATAAAAGGTATATTCCAGACCATCTGCACTTATATCCCAGCGCAATGCCAGACCCGGTACGATTTCAGTCGTACCCAGTTTGAATTCAACCAGCCGGTTATAAATCTGCCGGGAAGAAGCATCAAAGGTAGTGCCGGATGCACTCAACTGCGGGTTAAATGTCTCCGGGCTTCCTTCCGAGCAATAGACCAGAGTACTGGCTGCAGCCAGTTGTAAATTACCCGTAATGAAAATTAGAAATACTGCTGCAATTGAGTATACTTTAAGTCCCATGACTGTCAGGCCCTTTGTAGATACAGCCTGCGGTACAGGTTTCTCTTACTATAATGGTAGACAATAAAGGAAGATCGGGCTTTAGCTTCTGCCAGATCCATTTTGCCAGGTTTTCGCTGGTTGGATTGCCAAGTCCATCAACCTCATTTAAATAGCGGTGATCCAGCTGTTCATAAATCGGTTTGAAAACCTGCTTGATTTCAGCAAAATCCTGCACCCAGCCATACTCCTCATCAACATCCCCGCTGACCCGTAGTTCTACCTCGAAGGAATGACCATGTAGTCGCGAACATTTGTGTTCAGGTGGCAGATTTGTCAACCGATGCGCGGCTTCTATACTGAATTTTTTATATATTTCCACAAAGACTCCAGGGATCACACCTCTCAATGCAGGCTGATTATATCATGCAGGCATT
>BTQX01000013.1:0-22781 GCA_036986095.1 Gammaproteobacteria bacterium | reverse complement strand
TAACCGGGAGCGTTGATATGGCAGCAGCGAAAAAGAAAAAGGCAAGTAAGAAAAAGGCTACGAAGAAGAGAGTAGCTAGCAAGGCGACGAAAAAGAAAGCAGTAAAAAAACGTGCTGCAACTAAAAAGCGCGTGGCAAAGAAGGCAACTAAAAAGAAGGCAGTAAAGAAAAAAACTACAAAGAAGGCCGTTAAGAAGAAGGCAGCCAGGAAGGCCACCAAAAAGAAAGCGGTGAAGAAGAAGGCAGCCAGGAAGGCCACCAAAAAGAAAGCGGTGAAGAAGAAGGCAGCCAGGAAGGCCACCAAAAAGAAAGCGGTGAAGAAGAAGGCAGCCAGGAAGGCCACCAAAAAGAAAGCGGTAAAGAAGAAGGCAAGGAAGAAGAAATAGTGCCGTAATAGCGCTGTTTCCTGTCAACACAGATTACGGGCACCCAATGGGTGTCCGTTTTTCTTTCCGCAAAGCAACATACGGGTTTGTAAAGTGAAAAAAGAGTCATATAAGACACTGGTTCAGGCATGCCTGGATTCAAAGGATAATAAAGTTAACGAGATCATGGCATGGGATCTGGTCGATCTGCTGGATAGTAAGGCACCTTTGCTTCTTGATGTTAGAGAGCCGGATGAATTTAATATAGTACACATCCAAGATTCACTTAATGTACCGAGAGGCGTTCTGGAATCTGCCTGTGATTATGATTATGAAGAGACAGAACCTGATCTCGTCACTGCACGTGATCGGGATATCGTAGTGATCTGCCGGTCTGGTTACCGCAGTGTCCTCGCTTGCTCGGTCATGCAGTTGATGGGATATCGTTCGGTTGTTTCGCTTAAGACAGGTATAAAAGGCTGGAATGATTATGATCAAGCTCTGTTTGATGCCAACGATAATGAGCTGGATGGTGATGATGCATGGGAAATGCTCAATCGCCTGGTCAGAAAAGATCAGAAATCTCCTGCTTGATGAGCCTGTAACAAGTTGAACCGCAAAGACGCAAGGTACGCCAATGATAAAGGGCGTCTCTATTCGAAAATAATCATCTTGAGTCAAAAATATCCAATAACTGCCTTGCTAAGCACAGGCAGCACACTCAATTCATAAGAACCTGGTGTCTTTGTGCCCCGGCGGTTCAACCATAAAAAAAGCTGATGGCAATGATCTCCCTATTAGTATTTTTTGTGCAAAACGTGAATACGTCACATATTTTTTGATTTTTGTTTTGTAGTATTCTCTCGTGCCGTTAGAAAAGTGGATAGAGACGATATGGATATCGGATCGTGCCATGTGGATCGATAGATTCGCCGCATGAATCAAGGATGATGCTGAAACTTTTCTGGTACAGGGCCCTGTACCTTCGTTGTGCAGGGCTTTTTCATTTTTGTGCTGGCGCAGTGGCTGGGGGTTCACCCCTTCTGGGCTAGTTATATTTTTGTTCCTGTGCTGATGCACTAGGTGAGCTCAAACCTCACAGGCATCCGAGATGGCCTGCAATTCTCCGCGTTTGTGGATTTCAATATTACGCCGTGTAACGGTGAGTATGCCCCTGTCATGCAGGTCACGAATGATGCGTGAGAAGGTTTCGGGTTTCAGCGATAAGCGTGACGCCATAACTCCCTTGGGTATATCCAGATCAAAGCTATCCTGTCCAGTACCGGCTAGTTCAAGCAGATATGAGGCTACCCGGCGGGTACCATTCTGCAGACTGAGGACATCTATCTCCCTGATCAGGCCATGAAGTCGCATACTCATATCACCCAAGAGCAGAAAGCAACTGTCAATGGATTCCCTCAGCATAGAAACAAAGTCTTTCGAGTTCAGGGAGATGATTTCTGTATCACTTAGAGCACTTGCACAGACAGGGTAATGGGGACGTTCAAGAAACATAAGTGCTTCGCCGAAGGTTTGTCCGGCCGTGAAGATCTCGATGACTTTTTCATTTCCGTCGGGTGACAGACGGAAAAGTTTAATCTGTCCCGCCAGAACCAGGTAAAAACGTTTCGCTTCATCATCCTGGTGAAACAGCTGTGCTCCCTCTTTCAGGTGCATACGTTCAGCAAGTTTAGCAACCCGTTCCAGCTGTTCGAGAGTAAGGTGCTCAAAGAGTAGATTCTCTTTTAATTGTTTTATCATGCTGATGGATCATAGCGATAAAAGGTGAAAGGCGAAAGGTGAAAGGGAAAAGTTGTAGGAGCGACGTCCCGGCGCGATGGTGTTAGATTAAGGATGAAGGATTAAGGATGAAGGATTTTAGGGGTGGCTTGTTGTTGGTTGTGGTTTTGATCTTTCCTGTTATCTTTAATCCTTCATCTTTAATCTGAATTTAAAAAAAGGGCCAGGTTAGAAAACCTGGCCCTGATGTTGGTGGGCCCACAGGGACTCGAACCCCGGACCAAGAGATTATGAGTCCTTGTTGCCCTGCTGGCACTTAACAATTTCAACAAGTTAGCGTACCTGGCCCCGCGCTAATTCTCTTATATGTGACTGTAAATGACTAGCTCTGACCTATATGTGTCACGATTTGGTCACGTTTGTGAGTGCACTACGGGGCGGTAATGGTTCGTATCTCACTCCAGTTTCAAATAGAACAACTCTGTGCTGCTCATTTTCTTTTCAAAATGTATATATTTTCCTGCTGACTTAAAAACCTCTTGACTCTGTACTTAAGAACGGAGTCTAGAATATTATTCATTCGAGAATATTAAGAGTACACATGTCAAAAAAACTGGTGAAATATATGAATCGTAAAATACGATTCCCCATGCTGAAACTGGCCATTGCGGTGGACGCGGCTAATAGTGAAACTGAATAAAACTACTTTAGGCAATGAAGCATAGCAATGATTGAGACAAGAGATAGTACAGCAAATGATAATGTCCCTGTAGCATACAATCCTGATCGGTTAGCTCAGATCTTTATTGATGCATTTCCTGTGATGAACATCACTGAACAACAGCTGGCGTTAGAACTTTATGCCCTGTTAAGTGAGGGTGACACAGTCCCGCTTGAACGCTTGTCCGAACGTACCGGCATGCCGTTAGCCGAAGTAAAAACGGTGCTCGAAAGTTGGCCCGGTGTATTTTTCGACGACAACCATTGCATCGTCGGTTTCTGGGGTGTTGCCGTTGATGAAACGAACCACCATTTTAAAGTTGACGGAAAGCGGGTTTACACGTGGTGTGCCTGGGACATGTTATTTATACCCGAACTACTCGGTGCCACCGCACATATTACATCGCACTGTGCGCTGAGCGGTGATGAAATTACGCTGACCCTTTCGCCCAGGGGCATCGAATATGCTCAACCCGATCAGATAATGGTCTCTTTCCTTATCCCTGAAGAAGGTGAGTTTCAAGAAAATATTATCACCAGCTTTTGCCACTATGTTTTCTTCTTCCGCTCACGGGAATCAGGTGAGCGCTGGGTGGCTGAGCACCCCAGTACCTTTTTACTATCACTTGATGATGCCTTTGCTATCGGTAAGAAAATGAATGCCGCACGCTATAACCTAACACTAAATTAAAAGAACGATTTACATGAATACTGTCAACATAGAAATTACGGGTATGACCTGTGACCACTGCGCTACAAGCGCACAGGATGCACTGAATGCGCTGGACGGGGTCACGGCTTCCGTCTCCTATGATGAAAAACTGGCCAGGGTCGAAACTCAGGGGGTGGTCGATAACAGCCAGTTGCTTAAGACGATTGAGTCCAGTGGTTATGGGGCAACGTTATTGAATAGTAATAGTGGTGTTACCACCAGTGGTGATGGCAGTGGGTTGCATATCGCCATCGTTGGCACAGGTTCGGGTGCCTTTGCCGCTGCTATCAAGGCCGTAGAGCAGGGGGCACAGGTAACCATTATCGAAGGCGGTGAAGTAATTGGTGGTACCTGTGTCAATGTTGGGTGCGTGCCGTCGAAGATTTTTATTCGCGGTGCCAATGTCATCCATAACCAGGGGCATCATGCCTTTGCCGGCATCCCGTTTAATACACCAGCCGTAGACCGGCGGAAAATGGTGGAACAACAGCAGCAATGGGTAGAGAAACTGCGTTATGCCAAATATGAAAGTATTCTGGAGACAAACCCTGGAATAAATCTAGTTAGAGGCATGGCCAGATTTAAAGATGCCAGTACATTAGTCGTGACTAGATCCGACGGCAGTGAAAAAGAAATCAGGGCTGATCGCTTCCTGCTGGCCGTCGGTGCCCGCCCGATGATCCCGAACATTGAGGGCCTTGCTGATACCCCATACTGGACATCGACTGAAGCACTGATTGCCGAAGAGGTTCCAAAGCACCTGGTGGTGCTAGGTGGTTCTGTTGTGGCACTGGAGCTGGCGCAGGCATTTCGTCATCTGGGTGCCGAGGTAACAGTGATGGCACGCAGTACTTTCCTGTCGAAAGAAGATCCGGAAATTGGCGCAGGTCTGAAAGTCGCTTTTGAAGATGAAGGGATTCAGGTTGAACTGCATACAGTACCGAATACTGTCAGCCATGACGGAACATCTTTTACGGTCATCACCGATAAGGGTGAAGTGCAGTGTGACCAGCTGCTGGTCGCAACCGGGCGAAAATCCAATGCCGACACGCTGGCACTGGACAATACCGGCGTAGCGACAAGTCGCAATGGCAATATCATTATTGATGATCATATGCGTACCAACGTTGAAAATATTTATGCCGCCGGTGATTGCACCTCACAGCCGCAATATGTCTATGTTGCAGCCGCAGCCGGTACACGAGCTGCACGCAACATGACCGGTGATGATGTGGCCATTGAACTATCGGCCATGCCTGCAGTCGTATTTACAGATCCACAGGTGGGCACCGTGGGCTTGAGTGAACAACAGGCCAGTGACCAGGGTCTGGAGGTGGATAGCCGCACACTCGACCTTGAAAATGTCCCGCGCGCACTGGCCAATATGGATACACGCGGTTTTATAAAGCTGGTTGCGGAAAAAGAAACTGGCCGTATCGTCGGCTGCCAGGTGCTGGCAAATGAAGGCGGTGAAATTATTCAAAGTGCAGCATTGGCGCTGCGTAATCGCATGACTATCGATGATCTGGCCGACCAGTTGTTTCCATATCTAACAATGGTGGAAGGACTTAAGCTTACGGCACAAACATTCAATAAGGATGTGAAACAACTTTCCTGCTGTGCAGGTTAAAGAAACACATTTAAGAGAAAAGCAAATTGAAAACCGTGCTACAAATGGTCGTCTTGTTGTTATTTATGACACAGTCTTTGACTGCATGGTCTTTCAATCTTGCACCTGAAAAAGTGCCCTTTACTGCACCGGATGTCCGTTTTAGCAGTCAGGGCGGTGAGCATTCACTGACAGAATATAAAGGCCGAAAGGTTATGCTTTGGTTATTCTCAACCTGGTGTCATACCTGTGTTGCCAGTGTAAAAGCCATGCAGAAAAAACAGGCTACGTGGGAAAAAACGGGGCTGGAAATTCTGGTACTGCGTAACTATAAAAACGGTGGATACCCCGGCGTAGACATGCCAGCATTTATACAACGATTTGCCCCGCAGGTTAAGCAAACGAATGCATGGACCATCGGTGAGGCATCACAGCAGATGGATCAAAAGCTGAATGCAAAAAAATTTCCCGATATATACTTTTTGATCGATGAAAAAGGATGGGTGCAAGCTGTCAATACGGCACCAAACATCACAATGGACGTGATTTTGAAGTTTGCCAGGGAAGCGCCACAGTGAAAACGATACTAAGCGCCTTAGCAACAGTTTTAAGTCATCGGTCCTATCAATGGATTGCTGCAATCAGTTTCGTGGTATTTTTATTATTATATTTAATGACCTTGCCGGCATCATATACTGGTGGATACAGTAGTTTTGAAGCATTGCAGTACCTAAATCCTACACTGGTTGGTTTTTCTGTCCTGATGGCTGCACTGGTCGCGCTCTTAATACCACTTATTATTTATTTAATCAGACAGGGGCAAAAATCGAGCAAATCATCGGCTACAGGTGGGGTACTCATTGGCGTTCTTGCGCCTATATTATGCTGCTCTCCGATACTGCCGATTGCCATCGGTTTTATTGCCACGCTCTTACCCACACTTGCTGGATCCTTTGGTATTCAAATACAGGGCTTTATTGCGACGCATCAAATTGAATTGTTTATCGCCGCTAGTTTATTGCTCTGGTTTGCCCTGTATCAGAATGCCAGCAAAGTCATCAAAGGTGTGCAATGCAAGGTCTGAATATTTTCGTCGTGTCCTGGATCACTGTATTTCAGAAAACAGGAAAATGGTCGTGATACAAACCTGGTGCCAGACATCGATTCAACCGAGTGACAGTAAATTTAGGAGCTAAATAATGAAAGAACTTTTTGAACAGTTCGCGGGTATGTTCGGTGCGGGGATTGCCGCCGCCTGCTGCCTGGGATTGCCCGTTGTACTGACTGCACTTGGAGCCGTGGGCCTGGGTTTTATTATTCATGATGCCTACCTGTTCCCTCTGTTTGTCGGGTTTGCTGGATTTAGCCTGTGGTTGCTTTATCGTTCTTCGAAGGCGCATCAGAATATGCTGCCATTCTGGTTAAGTACCGTCGGTGGAGTGATTGGAGCGGTCGCACTGTGGTTTATGGTAACCGGACTCTATCCTGTGCCCTGGCTGGTATATGTAAGTCTGGTAATCCTGATCAGTGGCAGCATCTGGGATTTCATCAATGGGCGCAAGGCAGCGGTCTGTGCGACGGGAGACGTCTGTGAAACAAAGCCTGTCGTTGACAAAGGCAGGCGTGCGGCCACCGGCGCTGCCCTGAGTGCAGGCGCAGCTGTGGCCTTTTATGGCATGTACAAATCCGTTGACGTGTTTATAGAAAGTGCCGAAGCGGGTGAAATTGCCTGTTGGGGGATTAACGAATGTAAGGGCACTACAGCCTGCACGACAGCATTTAATGCCTGCACTGGTGCGAATGAGTGCCGCGGGCGTGGTTACATCTACGTGCCTGAGAAAGAATGTTATGCAAAAGGTGGCGTGCGTCTTGAGGATTCTGAAGCCAACCCTGCAAAGAGGTAATGGAGAATTATTGTGAATGAACTTTTCAATGATGCTCAAACCCGGCTGACGGATGTCTTTGCGCACATTACGTTGTCCGATGATATTCGTGAGCGCCTGGCCAACCCGAAATTATCGTTGACCGTCAGCATTCCGGTGCGTATGGATGATGGCAGCCTACGCGTTTTTACCGGTTACCGGGTTCAGTTTGACGATACGCGCGGCCCTACCAAGGGCGGTGTGCGTTACCATCCCGATGTCTCACTCGATGAAGTCACCTCCCTCAGTTTCTGGATGACCATCAAGTGCGCCGTCGCCGGCTTACCCTTTGGCGGGGCCAAAGGCGGCATCATCGTTAATCCCAAAGAATTATCTAATCTGGAACTCGAGCGCCTGTCGCGCGGTTACATTCGTGCCATCGCCGATGTTATTGGACCCAAACGCGATATCCCGGCACCGGACGTTTACACCAATGCCACCATCATGGGCTGGATGGCGGATGAATATTATCAAATCATGCGCAAACAATTGCCCGGTGTGATTACAGGTAAACCGGTTCACCTTGGTGGTTCCCTGGGCCGTGAAGCGGCTACCGGTCAAGGTGCACTTTATGTCCTGCAGCAGAGGGCTCTACAACACAATCTTGAGCCAGGGCAAACGACCGTTGCCGTGCAGGGATTTGGCAATGCCGGTTACCAGTTTGCACGTCTGGCCCAACAGGCGGGTTATCGTATCGTGGCTGTATCGGATTCAAAAGGTGCTGTGTATTCTGAAGAGGGTCTGGATGTCGATAAAATCATGCACCATAAACGTACCCGCCGTGAGCTCAAGGCCATGCTTTATTGTGATGCCTCCGTTTGTGAGGAAGCGGATCATACCACCATCACCAATGAGGAACTGCTGGAGCTGGATGTGGATGTATTAGTGCTGGCGGCGATGGAGAATCAAATCACTGCCGAGAACGCCAACCGTATTCAGTCCCGACAGATTATTGAAATTGCCAATGGCCCGGTAAACTCGCAGGCTGATGCGATTCTGGCAACACGTGGTATTCCTGTGCTCCCCGATGTCCTGGTCAATAGTGGTGGTGTCATCGTCAGTTATTTTGAATGGGTTCAGAACAGCGCGGGTTATTACTGGGAATTTGAAGAGGTGAACAGCAAACTCAAGACCATTGTGGATCGAGAGGCCAGGTGTATCTTCGCTCTGGCGAAAGAAAAAAACACCAGCCTGCGAACAGCGGCTTATATACATGGCGTAGAACGTATAGCCGGTGCGATCAGTGAGAGAGGTACCCGCGAGTATTTTCAGTCATAAAAAATGCTTACGTGAGACAGTCCTTCTACAGTCAGAAGCGACAATTTGATTTTAACCCTGAAAAAAAGGAATCCAGTCATGAGTACCAGCTATGATCTAATAGTAATCGGAACAGGAACAGCGGCTTCAAATATAGCGCATACTTGCCGTGCCCGTGGCTGGACGGTAGCCGTGACTGATTACCAGCCGTTTGGTGGCACCTGTGCCAATCGTGGCTGCGATCCCAAGAAGGTGCTGGTGGCTGCCGCCGACGCAATGGATGCAGCCGAACGCATGGCAGAAAAGGGCGTTGTAAATGGTGAACTCAACATCGATTGGGGCGCTTTACAGACTTTCAAACGGACGTTTACTGATACAGTACCGAGCAACTCGGAAAAATCATTCAAGGCTAACGGAATTGATACCTTTCACGAGAGAGTCCATTTTACCGGCCCGAATGAGCTGCGTGTCGGTGACCTTGTATTACAGGCAAAATATATCGTAATCGCGAGCGGTGCCGAGCCGGTCAAACTGCCTGTTGAGGGTGCAGAACATCTTGTCGATAGTACCGGGTTTCTGGAGCTAAGCGAACTGCCGCAGCGTGTTGTTTTTGTCGGTGGCGGTTATATTGGTTTCGAATTTGCGCATGTGGTCGCACGTGCGGGCGCGATGGCAACTATCCTGAATCGTGGTGTACAGCCACTGAAGCAATTCGACCCTGATCTGGTTGGGCTGCTGGTCGAGCGATCTCGGGCTTTAGGTATTGACGTACTAACTGGACATACCGTTTTATCGGTAGAGAAACACAAGCGGGCTTATCGTGTCCATGTCCGCACCCCGGATGGCGAGCAAACATTCGACGCTGATCTGGTCGTGCATAGTGGCGGCCGCATTCCCGCGATTGGGGATCTCAATCTGGATGCAGGGAGAGTCATCTACGACGGTGTCACAATTAAGCTGAATAAATACTTGCAAAGCACATCCAATCCAGCTGTATATGTTGCAGGCGATGCTGCAAACACGGGCTACCCCCTGACGCCAATTGCAGCACAGGAAGGACGGGCCGTGGCGGCCAATCTACTCGAAGGTAATCACTCTACGGTCAATTATAAAGGTATCCCTTCGGCCGTGTTTACAGTACCGGCACTGGCAGCGGTCGGTTTACTGGAAAGCCAGGCGCGCGAACAGAATTTGAATTTCCGGGTAAAATACGAGTCGGTACCGGGATGGTATACAGCCCGGCGCGTCAATGAAACTGCCTATGCATTCAAAGTGCTGGTTGAAGAGGGCTCGGAGAAAATACTTGGTGCCCATTTGCTGGGGCCAGACTCGGCGGAAGTGATTAATATCTATGCGTTGGCAATTCGCACCGGGCTTAAGGTGGCCGATCTGAAAGATGCGAGGTTTGTCTATCCGACACCGGCCTCTGATATCGCTTATATGTTGCCATGAAAGTCACGCCCGGCCCTGTTATTCCCCGCGAAAGTCTGGCTGAATTCGGGCTTGGTCTTCGTCTTCCATTTTACTCTGTCGCAATGCAGGGCAAAGTGGATGCCGACTGGTTTGAGATCATAAGCGAAAACTTTATGGTGGATGGCGGCAAACCCCTCGCTGTTCTGGATGCGGTACGTGAGCATTATCCACTCGCCTTACATGGCGTCTCAATGAATCTCGGCGGGACGGATCCGCTGGACAGGCATTATCTGGACAGACTCAAAACGCTTATCAAACGAGCCGAACCGATCCGGGTATCGGATCATTTATGCTGGACACGGCAAGGTGGCAATCATCTGCATGATCTGTTACCCCTGCCGTATACCGATGAATCAGTGGCAAATACGGTGAAACGGATTCAGCAGGTACAGAACGAACTGCAACAGCAGATTTTGATTGAAAATGTATCCAGTTATGCAGAATTTACCCACTGCGCGATGAATGAATGGGAATTTCTGATAAATGTTGCAAACCAGGCCGACTGTTTAATTCTACTTGATATCAACAACATTATTGTCAGTGCACATAACCATGGATTTGATGCCAATGAATATCTAAACAACATACCGGTTGAACGCGTTAAACAGTTTCACCTGGCCGGTCACAGTATCATTGGCCCTTTGTATATTGATACCCACGATCACCCCGTCAGTGATCCTGTCTGGGATCTCTATGCAAAGGCAGTTACGCGTTTTGGGCCGGTTGCCACCATGATTGAACGTGATGATGCGATCCCGCCTCTGTCAGATTTACTTTCTGAACTGGATATTGCACGCCAGGTGCATACTCGGACAGTAGCAGCATGAAGAGTCCCGGCCTACAGCGTCTGCAATCCGAGTTTAAAGACTATTTATTCAGTGGCAGGAATGAGATAGAACTCGCATCAAGTGTTGCCTCGGCCAATGGTATTGATTCGATTCTTCGTCTGGATGTCTATCGCAATGCCTACTACATTCGCCTGCAGGAAGCCCTGGCACATGATTTTCCGGTGTTATTAGCGGTGATGGGTGATCAGGCCTTCGGTCGAGAAATGGCGGCTTACCTTCAATCGTATCCTTCTACGACACCTTCTTTACGTTTCATCGGTCAGTATCTTTCACAATGGTTTTATCAACACAACAAACCCGGACTGGCTGATTTAGTTAAACTGGAATGGGCCATACTAAAGGCCTTTGATGCCGCCGATGCTGAAAGGCTGTCAGGTGAAAATTTACTAAACATTGGGCCTGAACAATGGCTGCGGCTGCGTTTCAAATTCCACCCTTCGCTTACATTGCTCGATGTCGGAACCAATGTGATGCAGCTATGGAACGCGCACATCAGAAAAAAGTCATTACCGGCCATTCAAAACAATAAACCGGAATCGTTGGTAATCTCACGTACCCATAACGGACCCGCTGTCCAGACAATCACACCAGCACACCATACGTTTTTTGAAGTACTCGCAGAAAACAGCACATTTGGAATGGCATGTGAACAGCTTGCAGGACTCGAACCGCAAAAAGATGTGTCACAGTTTGCGGCTCAATGCCTGAAGCAGGCGCTTTCGAATGGGTGGATTTCACAGATGCAAATGGATTCCACTTAGGACTTGAATTCAGGGATGGTTTTTCCTTAATCAAATAGCCTTGCCTGCGTCGGTGCACGACTTGGGGGCGTGGTTCGCTATCACTAGAAACCGGGTAGTTTTCCCGATGGGTGAGAATCTTCTGGATGATGACCGGGTCTTCGATTCAGGCGATAACTTTCACGGTGCTGCCAGATTCCCGGCAGGTTTCGATGCGATGTCGATGTTGAACACCCGCTTCAGGTGCTACCCCCAGGTCATGGCCGCGCGGTGTTCGACGAGAGATTGATCTTGCGCTTCATTCGCGGTTTGGGGACCAACGCCGCTAAGTGGGCGATGAAATCCAGTGGTTCAAAAATGACATGTGTCGTGCCATCAAAGTACGAGGTTTTTAATTCGTATCGAATATTGCCGCTTGCGGTGTACGAGAAACGCCGTTCACTCACTGCCGGGCGGTCTAATGATGGCCCCGACGCTGGAGCAGGTCGAGACAAGATACGGTACCAGTACCGTAAGCCCCATCTGGATTAGATTGACGCCCGTTACTTCTCCCCGGAAAATATGATCCACGTGATTAATGAGAATCAGGATGATCCCGACGAGAAAAGCGTACCTGGTTGCCCTCCAGACTACGCTCGGCTCACAAGCATATCGCAACCAGATCTTCAAAATGTCCCTTCTATCGTCCTGCATGATCTTTTACATCCTCTGCTTGCGGGTTACAACTTACACTTTTTTGCGCCCTTTAATCCAGCCCAGGTCCATGGGAAATACCCGCGGGCTGAGTATAGTCGAGTAACCATGCAGGAGAATCAGCACGGATGTCGCAAGAATCGCTTCCCAGCTATGGATCCATTGGGCGTACTTGAATATCTGGTACGGGAGATAGGACAAGGTCGAATCGAAAAACCACATCAACAGGCCGGTGACCAGCACCACGTGCAGGCCGATAACACCCGCCCAGTATTCCAACTTCTGCAACCAGTCGTATTTTCCTGCGTGTACAGGACGCTCTCCTTTGCCTAAGCGGAAGCGGATGTCCTGCCAGGCGTCTCGCAGGTTCTGTCGGGAAAAACCGATGGTACGTGGCCCGTGATAGATGAAGATATAATAGACAAAGTGTAGATAGGCGTTGGCAACAAACAGCAGGGCTGCCAACCGGTGGATCAGGCTGCGATTATCAGGCCCCCCCAGTAATGGTGTCAGCCATTGGGCGTAGGCACTATCTGCATACAAGATGGCAAATCCAGTCAGCGCCAGCGTAATAAATGTCAGGGCAAGTACGCCATGTTGCAGGCGCTGACCAATTGTTAACCGGTGTAGTTTCTGTTGGTTACCGTTGCGTCTGTCCTGCAGGGCAATGGGAATATCTACTACGATATAAAACAACAGGAAACCGATCGTTCCTGTGAGTAACAATATATAGAAACCGTCGATAATATTTTTACCACGAATCTTGCCCAAGCCAAATGGATCGTGGCCGTAAAGTGTCGGGCCTGTCAATGTCCCCGCTAAATTGGTCGCCATGAGTCGTTTGCCTTCTTCATCGGAACCACCGTGGCAACCGGCACAGACTCTACCGAGAGTATCGACAGACAAGGCGTTATGAATCGAGGCGAGCGGCGGCTCGTGAGCCACATGACAGTAGCTACAGGTGGGGATGTTTTTTTTGCCGAGCAAGGAATGCTTACCGTGAAAGGTGCGGCGGAAGTTCTGTTCGGCTGAACCGTGGCAGCGCACGCACAGGACGTCGTACTCGGCACGCTTCCTTGGGCCGATTTTCGCCGCCTCGACCTCATTCCACTCCTGGGGTAACTTACCTTCAAGCGAAGCCTTCGACTCATCACCCGAGCCATGGCAGGCGATGCATTTCACACCTTCTTTGAAGTGTACACTTTGCTCCCAGGCGGCCCGCGAGCCGTCGCCCGTTGCGTGCATCCAGTCTGGTATTTCCGGCTCGACGGTGGCAAACACCGCAAGCGGCATAAGAAGACCTGCCAATACCACCATGACGAAGCGCATCAGTGACTCCTGCTATTACGGCGCGAGCCGCTGCTCCGCACGCCACATTAGCACCGGGGGATAGGTGCTCGTTAGCAGGTTCATTGCCGCCATGCGTTTCGGGATCTCCACGTTAAGAATATAGTCCTTTTGTGCTGGAGTACTGGCCTGGATCCGCCGGATAATGCCCTGCTGTATGCGGTTCTGTGCCTCCGGCGGTGGTATAACAAAGTAGTTGTAGATGAGGCTAGCCTTTACTGTGAACGGCCCGCCCTCGACTGGTAGTGTGAACTCCGCTCTCACGTTTTCGGTGGCCTCCGGCTCTAGCACGTGGTCGAAGCCACGGGCCACCGCCGTTGGTACCATGACGGGTTCGAAGCCGTCCTTATCCTTGAAGTTGAAGCCGTACTCTTCTTGCTGACTGTCGACCTCGAAGCCATCGGCGTCCTCCAGCCATATCCTCAGGAATATTCGTGTACGCGGTGGGCAGCCGTTGGGGAGAGAATGGCCGGTGAGGTTCTCGATGCTGACCTTGACCTGGGCCTTGTTCCCCTCGCGTTGAACATTGAAGGAGTTTTTAACGGCGGTTTTCAAGAAATCGGTATCATGGCTGCCCGGGAAACGGTGACCACGGAATTCCCTGTTTTCCGCATAACGGTTCAGGTTGACCAGGCCCAGTAATGTATTCTTGATACTGCCACTGGAGGACAGGGCCTTCTGCCAGGCTTTCGGGTCCTTATCAAGGCCCGGTGCCATGTGGCAGGTCTGACAGCTCACGCCTTTCTTGGCCATCTCTGTTTTTTTGAAGTCCCGGTTGGTAGTGCAGCAGGCCGGCCCTTTTTTCCAGTCTCCCTGCAGAGCGAGAGAGTTATTGTAATCATGACAACCGGAACATGCGACTTCCTTCTTGAACATAGGCGAGTTCTCGACGTTATGAAAAGGCGTTTTGAGCGCCGTCATCTTCACTGGCACCGATGTGTCAGGGGCATTCTTCACATCGCGGATCGCGTGGCAGGCAGTGCAAGTTATACCCGGGGTGTCCGGTTCGTCGGCAAGGATAGCCTGCCAACGGGCCTGGTAGTCCCCTGTCAGCTTGACGTCGGTGGCATGGCAGTTGAGGCATTCGCTGGCATACTTGGGCCCGACGGTAAAGTTAAATAACGTCGCCACGCCGCGAAAAAAAGGGCTTGTGGTAGCCCTGGCATGAAACGAATCCTTCCACTGGTCGTAGATCTCGCTGTGACATGATTGACACGCTTCCGGCTGGTTGGCGGCGACCAGGCCAGCGTGCGCTTCCGACGTAGCCTCAGATTTTCCCTGACTGGGAGCGGCTACTGACGGAGGCGCCAACCCCCAGGTGCCGGCTGCAAGTATGAGTGCGAGAACAGTAAGGAACGGGTGTTTATTCATGACAACCTCCCTGGTAGGTCAAGCAACCACCGGATTAACAAACTATTGAGTGCCGGCCTTGGCGATCATGTCCAACATCTTATCCATTTTTTCACCCAGCTTTTTGAGTTTGGGATTGTTGTAGTGCGCGAACAGATAGGATGGCTGGTAATAGATTACGTAAACCTTGCCGTTCGCCAGTTCCCGGACGGCAATACGTAAGGGCATCTCTATATTGGCTAGCGGCTCTCTGGACAGAAGTTGCTGACCCGCCTGCGGTTTTGCGAAGCCGATGCCCACACCCGGGGTGGTAGATCCACCTACCATGGCGATCATGTTTTGATGGTTGGCTTCGAAGATAATAGCCAGGCCCTTCTTCTTGATCGCCCCTTTAATACCAGCCACGGTGTCTTTGAAGGACTTGGACGATTCCAGCATGACTGGCTGCTTGTTCGCGGCGGCATGTGCCGTGAGAGCCAGGCCGGTTGACAGTACAATGCTCCAAACTACGATGACAACGAATCTTTGAACCCTTGAAGTACTAGACATGAAACACCTCCTCCTTTCCCGGTAACAGATATGAAATGACAATGAATCTACCATTGGCGGTTGACACAGGTTACCGTAGGGCGTCCCCGCCGGATTTTGGATTACGCCTAGTTTATGCACAGTACCCACGTACGGAGTCAAGTAGTTTTCAGGAGCAAGCAATCATTGCGCCGTGCAACAATGGTAAGCACTGTGAACCGATTATGGGGCCAGGCGGATATCGAATTGTTGATTTTTTGAAAGCAGGCGGGGGTATGACTGTGCTGTTTCTTGTTGTGATGATGGTAATGATGAGTCTGGTTTTTTGGGGATTGGGGCCGGAGTTAAAATTATAAAATAATTGACCCCGATTCTATATTTCCTCACAGTCTACTTCATGGCACAAGGTCACGTTTGGCCACGTTTAAGGAGAAGGAAATAAAAAGCGGGTGCATTAACACCCGATTAAGCACCTGATTTTCGTCAGGAATGTTGGTGGGCCCATAGGGAGTCGAACCCCGGACCAGAACATTAGATCAGTATCTTTAGAGTAGCTGAGATAGAAACGTACGTGCGGGAACAACAAGTGGGATACCTGATTTGGCAAAACAATCAGCATCGACATATTTCGACTCCAGTACGACCTGAAAGGCAAAAGGTACGTCGAGTTGCTGCTGATAATATTTCAGGGCAGGACTTATTGATTCGTCTTTCTGTTTTACTTCCACTAAAAACCAGGGCTCCCCATTACGCGCAACCAGAAAATCTACTTCACGTTTTTCCTTGTCACGCAGATAGCCAAGCTCAAATTTTCCCAGCCCCATATCATTCCAGCCTTCGACGGCCTTGAGCAGGTGACAGGCGACAAATGTTTCTGCCTTATCTCCGGGGTCTTTGATAGAAGCCCAGTCACGCAGAAACCATTTTGGTTCCTTTCGCAGCGACCGTGAAACATTCTTGAACCACGGTCTGATCAGAAAACCAAGATGCAGGTTAACAAGGACATCAATCCAACGGCGGGTCGTGTCAATGGATACACGTACATCATTTGCCAGGTTGCCATAGATAAGTTGATGAGCAGAGCGTTCAGTCAGAAGTTTGACCAACAGTTCAAGCTGGTCGAGTTGTTGAATCTGGGTTAGGTCACGGATGTCTTCGCGAACCAGTTGTTCGCGTCGCAGGGATTGCCAGCGGCGACTAAAGCGCATGTCACGCTTCAGAAAAGGCTCCGGGTATCCGCCATGGGTCCAGAGTGCATCAAAATTAGCCGGGCTCACTTTTTTTGGTGAGCGGATAATCCTTTTTTCATCGGGTAAATCTTGTGTCACAATTTCAGCGATAGAGAAGGGATGCATCCGATATAAAAAATATCGCCCCATCAGGCTATCACCCCCACGCCTATAGATGTCCATGCGACTGCTACCAGTGACTATGATATGGAATTGATCCGCATAGGTATCAAAGAAACCTTTTAAGAACTGTTTCCAGCGAGGGTATTTATGAAGTTCATCGAAGATGACTACCGAAGAAGTTTTGGATAAGCGGTTCAGCTTAAATTTCTCAATCAGACTGCCTGGGCCAGAGAGTATGGATTCCCGGTCGTCGATGTTGTCCCAATTGATGTAAGTGTCGCCGTGCGTCTGACAGGTAGTGGTTTTCCCTACTTGCCTTGGCCCACTGATAAAGGCCATTTGACGATTATTTTGCAGATGCTCTGCAAGTAAGGTGTCGTATAATCGAATTTTTGGTGTCATGCTAACCTATTATCTACAGCATCGTATAATAGTCAAGACTATATTATGAAGGAGTTTATAATAGTCAAAATAGCAATGTGAATCATCTTAAAACTTTTGCAAATTATTTATTGCTTACCTCTGACGATTGGAAACGTATTATTCGATTATGATGTTGAAGGCGCACTGACAGAAATTGTGGTTGCAATGATGGCTGGTGAATTGGCGGAGAAGTAATAAACTGGAATTACTTCTGATTATTAGGGCTATTCTTAAATTTCTTTAGTTATGTTGTTACGGACTAAAGAGCTGATCTGAACAAAGACCCGGAGATTATAATCACTTGCTCTTTAGCAAAAACGAATTATTTATGTAGTGGAAGTGCAAGAAATTAGTATAAATATTAGTGTGTTACCTGAAATCACAGGATGACGGAGGTCACGATCTGGTCACGTGGAGAAAAACAATAAAAAAGCGGGTGCATTTTACACCCGCTTAACTACCTGATTTTCATCAGAAATGTTGGTGGGCCCACAGGGACTCGAACCCCGGACCAAGAGATTATGAGTCTCCTGCTCTAACCAACTGAGCTATAGGCCCCTTACTGGTTGTTGATAACAGATTACTGGTTTGGCTCAAGGAAGCTGCGTAGGTGCTCTGAGCGCGAAGGGTGACGGAGCTTGCGCAGTGCCTTGGCTTCAATCTGACGAATGCGTTCACGGGTGACATCAAACTGCTTGCCTACTTCTTCCAGTGTGTGGTCAGTATTCATACCAATACCGAAACGCATTCTTAGTACCTTGGCTTCACGTAGTGTCAGGGTACCAAGAATATCAGTGGTAGCAAACTTCAGACCGGAACCTGTAGCTGAATCCATCGGTGCTTCGATGTTTTTGTCTTCAATGAAATCACCGAGATGTGAATCTTCATCGTCGCCGATGGGAGTCTCCATGGAGATTGGCTCTTTGGCAATTTTCAATACCTTGCGTATTTTTTCTTCCGGCATTTCCATGCGCTCAGCAAGCTCTTCCGGTGTCGCCTCGCGGCCAAGTTCCTGCATGATCTGACGCGATATTCGGTTCAGCTTGTTGATGGTCTCGATCATGTGTACAGGGATACGAATGGTGCGCGCCTGGTCAGCGATGGATCGCGTAATGGCCTGTCTTATCCACCAGGTTGCGTAGGTGGAAAATTTATAACCACGTCGGTATTCAAATTTGTCTACGGCTTTCATCAGGCCGATGTTACCTTCCTGAATAAGGTCAAGAAACTGCAGCCCGCGGTTGGTATATTTTTTCGCAATAGAAATAACCAGACGCAGATTGGCTTCCACCATTTCTTTCTTGGCACGACGCGCCTTCGCTTCACCAATAGATACCAGGCGATTAATTTCTTTTAGCCCGTGAATCGGCAGGCCGGCCACTTCCTCAATAGCAGTCAGCCTGGCCGCCAGGCTGGCAATACGGTCTCGCTTACCGGTCAGAGCTGAGCCATCTCCTTTACCGGATGCAATGATCTCATCCAGCCATTCGATTTCAGTTTCATGGCCCGGAAATACCTCAATAAAATTTTTCCGGGTGATACGTCCCTGTTTGACGACGATACGCAGTATTTCACGTTCGCTGGTACGAATTTCACCTACCATGGTTTTTACGCCAGAGATGAACATCTGGGTCTGTTTAGGGGTGAAACGAATCTCCAGAAATTCTTCAGACAGTTTCATCTGAATCTTTTTGACCGCAGGGTCTGCTGAGCCTTTCTGGTCGATTGCTTTTATCAGACGGTTATACAGGCGCTTAAGGCTCTTGAAGCGTCTAACTGCTTCTTCAGGATCAGGCCCAACAGGTTCGTCGACTTCATCCGAGTCTTTTTTCTCCGCACCGATTGCTACTTGCGCAGGAGTAGGGATAACATCCGGCTCGTTGGGGTCGATGTAGCCCAGCAGCAGATCAGTCAGCCGCATTTCCTCATTTTCGATCAGTGAAACTTTTTCCAGCAGGGACTCAATAATAAATGGGCAGGTGGCAGAGGCACCCATGCTTTGGCGAATACCTTCTTCAATGCGCTTGGCCAGCTTAATTTCGTCTGCACGAGTAAGCAGATCAACTGTGCCCATTTCACGCATGTACATGCGCACAGGGTCAGTCGTGCGGCCAAATTCACTTTCCACTGCGGAGGTGAGTACCGCTTCAGCTTCTTCTACAACTGCCTCATCCGTTGTTTCAGCCTTCATGATAAGGCTGTCAGCATCAGGCGGCTGATCGTAGACGTCAATGCCCATGTCATTGATCATCTGTACGACATTTTCTATCTGATCAGTGTCGTGTACGTCTTCCGGCAGATGATCATTGATCTCGCTATAGGTTAGAAAACCTTGCTCGCGACCCTTTAGAATTAGCTTTTTAAGTTGTAATCGTTTTGTTTCAAGATCCATACAGATGAGACTCGTGACAGAAAAGTTGGCAGTAGATAAATATAATCCTGGTCAGGTAAAGATGGAGCCAAATGCCCGTATATCAATAACCCTGCTTTTTAATGACGGAAATGGTACAGCGCTTATTCCATCTATGTAGCTATAGGGCACCTCTATTTATAATTCATGAATAATCATATTGAATCCAAAGCCTGCCTTCTCTGCGTTAAGAATTTTCGCAATAGCTAGCTCACGTGCGGTCCTTGCTTTGAGATGGCAGGTTTTGAATCACAAGCTGACATATCCAGAATTAATAGAGATGCCCTAATGTTTGAGTGCAAGCCGTTCCTGCTGCAGGCTACGCAGTCGCATTTTGTCTTTTTCACTTAGTTTAGTTGAGCGCGAGGTTATTTTCTTTGTTTCCTGATCGATGGACATTAAATGCAGACGGTTAATCGCATCAAGAAACTCTGTTTTTACCGCTACATCTCCAAGTTCGATACCTGAGCTGGCTAGCTCGCAAAGGCGGTCGTAATAAACTGTTTGACGAAAGCGTTCTATTATAGCACTACTTGTCAAATTTGGGCGACCTTTGATTAAATCAATGATCTCACTCAGAACATCCATGCCAGCCAGTTCCAGCAACCGCAGATACTCCAGATTGCTGACTTCACGCCCAAGTTCCGGCTGATTGAGCAACAGGGTGAGGGTTTTGCCTATTAAATTGTGTTTTTTGCTGTTAGGCGAAGCGACTTTTTGGCGCCCTGGTTGCTGTTTCGGCTGATCCAGCATCAAGTCAGCCAGGCCCTGTTCATCCATGGCGGTAATCTCTGCCAGTTTTTGCATCAGCAGGGCTTTGAGTGTTCCACGTGGGAGGCTGTTTAATAATGGCCGGGCCAGTGCTGCCAGCTTTGCCTTGCCGTCCATGCGACTTAGATCAATGTCTTCTGCAAGATGGTTCAACATGTATTCGGGCAGGGGCAGTGGGTTCTCGCGTAGTTGCTCAAAGAAACCGTCATGTCCGAGTTTTCTGACATAGCTGTCCGGGTCTTCACCATCCGGCAGGAAAAGGAAACTGGCCTGTTTACCGTCACGCATTGATGGCAGGGAGTTTTCCAGTGCCCGCCAGGCTGCCTGGCGCCCTGCACGGTCACCATCAAAACAGAAAATGATTTCATCGCATCGACGGAACAGCAGTTCAATGTGACCGGGTGTGGTTGCCGTTCCCAGTGCAGCGACCACATTCTCTATACCGGTCTGTGCCAGCGCGATGACATCCATGTAGCCCTCAACAACCAGTGACTGATTTTGTTTGCCGATGGCGTTGAGCGCCTGATAAAGGCCGTATAGTTCTTTGCCCTTGTGAAAGACAGGACTCTCCGGAGAGTTGAGGTATTTGGGTTCGCCGTCACCGAGTATCCGGCCGCCGAAGGCAATCACGCGCCCGCGCTGGTCATGGATAGGAAAGATGATGCGGTCGCGAAATTTGTCGTAAACACGACCCTGGTCGTTGGAGGATGTCAGTCCTGCCGTCGCGAGGTCTTTTCTGGAGATGTTTTTTGACGTCAGGGAATTGAGTAGATCATCCCAGCTTTCTCTGGCAAATCCCAGTTCGTAACGGGCGGCAATTTCGCCCGACAGGCCGCGTTCGATCAGATAGTTTTTTGCTGATTCAGTTTCGCGCAAACGCCGCTGGAAATGTTTGTTAGCTAAATCCAGTACACCATACAGGTCGGCCTGCTTGCGTCGCTCGGCAGAATTATCCTGACTGGCTGTTTCAGGAATGATCATGCTGTAGCGTCCGGCCAGCTCCTCGATGGTTTCGCGGAAGCCCAGATTGTCATAATCCATCAGAAAGCCAATGGCTGTGCCGTGCGCACCACAACCGAAACAATGATAGAACTGCTTGCCCGGGCTGACGGTAAATGAGGGGGTTTTCTCGTCATGAAACGGGCAGCAGCCCTTGTATTCACGTCCGGCCTTTTTTAAGGGCACGCGACTGTCGATGATTTCGACTATGTCTGCACGAGATAACAGCTCGTCGATAAATTCCGGTGGTATGCGTCCGCCCATCAAGCGTTCTCGGGAATTAACTCTGTAGCTGGTCTTTGATGATTTTGCTGACTGCAGCCATGTCGGCCTTGCCCTGCAATAGTGGTTTTAGCGCACCCATGACCATGCCCATGTCTTTCATGCTACTGGCGCCGGTCTGTTCGATCACGGATTTAATGTGCTGATGAATTTCTTCTACCGACATTTGTTCCGGCAGGTATCCGATCAGGACGTCAAGTTCATTTTGTTCCTTGTCGGCAAGATCCTGGCGACCGCCTTCTATAAACTGGGAAATGGAATCACGTGCCTGCTTGACCTGTTTCTCGATGACGGCAAGTACCTGCGCTTCATCAAGCTCAGTGCGTTCATCTACTTCGCGGCGCTGGATGGCGGCACGCAACATGCGCAGTGTGTCTTTACGCACGACATCTTTGTCGCGCATTGCCTGTATGGCGTCACTGGCTATGCGTTCCTTAGTGTCGTGTTTCATATTATTTGACGATTAAGCGCGACGAGAAGCTGTTAGCTACAAGGCAGGTTTCGCAGTAAATGGTTATTCCCTTTGCAAGGAACCTAACGCCGTAGATGACGGCTTCTCGCCGCGCCCGAAGGGAGGCCCACAAATGGCTCAATACGGCGTTGCAGTTTTTGGCAAGGGAATTACCATTGCCTGCGAACAGCGCCTTGTCTTGAACCATTTGTGAGCCTCTTAATCGTTAAATAATATGAAACACGACACTAATGGAAGCCATAGCAGGGAAAACTCGCTGAACCGGTAGACTAGAAGTTGCGGGTAAGGCGTTGACGATCACGAGAAATGCGCTTCATTTCACGTTTTTTCGCTGCAGCCATCTTGCGTTTACGGACGGTGGTAGGTTTTTCGTAGGACTCGCGACGGCGGACTTCGGTAAAAACACCGGCTTTTTCACAAGAACGACGAAATTTACGGAGAACGATATCGAAGGGTTCGCCTTCGCGGATACGTACACTTGGCATGCAATAGTTCCTTTAAATACATCAATAATTTTGAGAGCAGCGCATTATAACCGCCTTTTTAATTTTTGTACATAATTTAGCGGCGGTAATAGTGTTCAGGTTTCAGGTCAAGGTAGAAGGATAAAAGAAGTTCCAAGTTCCAAGTTCCAAGTTCTAAGTTCTAAGTTCTAAGTTCTAAGTTCTAAGTCGAAAGTCAAAATCTGACGATTCAGTCTTTTGGTTTTAATCTGTAGACTTGGAACTTGGAACTTGGAACTTCTTTATAAGGTAGAATCTACTAGTA
>BTQX01000012.1:0-22787 GCA_036986095.1 Gammaproteobacteria bacterium | reverse complement strand
TGCATCATTTTCTATCAATAAGATTCGGCATGAGTTAGAACATGGTGAGTGGAAAAAGGAAGTAACGAAGTTGGAAAGATATTTATACATAGTAAAATAGGTTTGACCCCCTAATCTCTTTTATTCATAACATTTTTAAAGTGATGCATACGTCATACCTACACCGAGGAGGTAATCCTTCTCATCATGGCATGTGGTGCACTTTGTATATATTCCTTGTCCCATTTTTTAACTACTTGCTGTTCATCTTCTGGTTGAAGATACTTATATAATCTTTAAACCAGAATATACGATTGCGCTGTTTCCCAGAAAGGTTTTCTAACACCCCACGCTTTACAAAGTCATTTACAAGCATTGATGCCGTGTTTGTGTTGATTCCAAGAAGCTTTGCGACCATTTTTATATTCACAACTGGATTTTGATATAGATATTGCATCAATGTTTGTGCATTACCCTGCCTGCGTGTTGAAAAATGCGGTAATACTTCCCTTTCTATTTTTTCCTTTAACGCGATGACATCTTTAAATACCTGTATTGAGCTTTCAGCTGTTTCTTTTACACCATATAGAAAAAAGACTAACCACTGCTGCAGTTGGTTGCTTTCAAATACTGCCATAAGGCGGTCTACGTATTCTGTTTTATTGCGCTCAAAATAGTCTGACAAATACAGGGCAGGTTTATGCAACAGGCCAAAGCTTGCCAGGTAAAGCGCTATCATTAATCGGCCCAGGCGACCATTACCATCGAGAAAAGGATGGATGGTTTCAAACTGGTAATGTGCAATGGCAATTTTGATAAGGTGGGGAACCTGCAATTCATCGTTATGAATAAACTTTTCCAGGTCACTCATTAGTTCTACCACTTCATCCTGGTGCGGCGGAATAAATACCGCATTTTTCAGGCTGACACCTATCCAGTTCTGGCTGTTACGGTATTCACCGGGCTGCTTGATTTCACCACGCACCCCCTGCATCAGTATTTTATGGGTGTTCCGTAGTAGTCGATTTGATAGTGGCAAACTTTCCAGCTGTTCAATGGCATTATTAATGGCGTTGACATAGTTCTGAACTTCTTCCCAGTCATCTCTTTTTTCCGGCTCGATATCACTTTCATCAAGCAGGGCTTCTTCCATATTGGTTCGAGTCCCTTCTATCCGACTGGATTGTGTCGCCTCCTTGGTGATATGCATGCGAATAAAGAAATCGACATCAGGCACAAGCTGGGAAAAAGCATTTAATTCACCCAGAACACGGTCAGCATCGCTGAGTAAGCGCTGTATTTCACCATCAGAAAATTCCCAGGTATGATTGATTTTTTCTGGCGAAAAGCTTTTATACTCGTATTGCTGCTGGTATTTACCAGATTTAAAGTCACTTATTTCCATCGTTTATGTCGAATATTGCCTTTGTTTTCGATTTAATTGAGATCTTATATCGAAATCTGGCTTCTTAAGAGCATTATGTCTAATACATAGTTAGTTTTCGATATAAAGAATTTCTTGTATCGAAAACTGAGGTACTTTTTAGTGGCTTTTGAATAAAGGGGGATTGATATCAAGGAGCAGAGTCCTTGAGAGGAAATTTATATTCTAAAAGGTACTTAAACGTTGCTGGGGATTTTCAGTTGAGTGAGTCTCACGGATGTCCCACAAAAGTGAAATGGCACTGATGCATGTAACAATAATCATTGATAAGAATGGTGGCCGGGGACAGAATCGAACTGCCGACACGGGGATTTTCAATTTCTGGCTCAAGCCAGAACTTAGCTTCACCAGACCCTGACCCTACTGAACATTAGTCAGCTATTGAGAAGATTGTTCACCAACATCTTTTTAAAAAGTTCGATTATTTTATCTCCCTGTTTGCGATCCACTGATATGGCTAGCCGTACTGTGGTACCAATAAATTGCATCACCAGGGCAGCAAGTGGTACTAATGCCGTTTTTTCTTGTGTTGGACGAAGTCGTACCAGCGCATCCAGTAGCATCGATTTATGGACATTACAGTCCTCGGTATCAATTTCCTGTAGAGACTTATCGCCCTGGGTGGCCTGCCATATGGCCTGCATCATCGGCTCAGTCAGGAACATCTCATAGTATCCATCTACAATTCTGCGCATCGCTTCGAGTAACTCCTGCTCTGAATTCACCGCATTTAACTCAGCTTCAACACAGTCTCTCCCCTCTTTGTTGTAGCGTTCAGCCAGTGTCATCACTATGGATGCTTTGTCCGGGAAGTATTGATAAAGCGAGCCGATGGATACCTCAGAAAGTTCCGCTATTTCACTCATTCGAACCGCATCGAGGCCTTTCTCGACAATACAACGGGTGGCGATTTCCAGAATTCTTTCCACACGCTCCTGACTGCGACGCTGTGTAGGCACCCGGCGTAAACCGGTTGTTTTATCTGGGCTGACACCCGGACTGATTTCGGCCTTTGTATCTGGAGGAACATTCATCTCAATAAAAAAGCTTGACTTTAGAATGTGAGAGTTTATCATGTTTTAAACATGAGGAATACTCACATTATGGAGAAGGCAATGGATAACACCAACAAAACCACCGAAAACAAGTCGATTCTCGTGCTGGGAAGTACTGGAAAAACAGGTCGACGAATCGTCCAGCGTTTAACCGAGAAGGGCCACACTGTGAAGCAGGGGTCGCGAAATGCTGAGCCACCTTTCGACTGGGGCGATCAGAGCAATTGGGATGCCCTGCTCGAGGATGTCACCGCTGCCTACATTTGTTATGCCCCCGACCTTGCTATCGCGGGGGCGACCGATGCTATACGCGCCTTCGTCAAACGTGCGGTGGAACACGGGGTCCGGCGCCTGGTTCTGTTGTCCGGTCGCGGAGAAGCGGAGGCCCAGGAATGCGAACGCATCATTCAGCATCCGGACATACAATGGACCGTCGTTCGCTGTAGCTGGTTCAATCAAAACTTCACAGAAGGAGCATTTCTCGACACGGTGCTGGCTGGCGAGGTCGCGCTTCCTGCCGGAGAGGTCGGTGAGCCATTCATCGATGCAAACGACATTGCCGATGTTGCTGTCGCTGCACTAACCGAAGACGGCCATGCCAGCCAGGTCTACGAACTTACCGGGCCACGACTGCTCACATTCGCCGACGCAGTAAACGAAATCGCCCGCGCTAGCGGACGTGAGATTCGATATGTACAGATCCCGCAACAGGACTTTGCCGCCGGGGTGGCTGAGGCTGGACTACCGAAGGACATAGCGTGGTTGCTGAATTATCTGTTTGCCACCGTCCTCGACGGTCGGAACGCGCACCTGTGTGATGGCGTCCAACGAGCACTGGGTCGCGAGCCTGTAGACTTTACCGACTTCTGTAGCGCTGCCGCCGCATCTGGAGTGTGGGAGCCATAAGCTAAGAGAAACGATAGAACTACAAAATATTATTTATCTTTTGTAAGGCAGTTAGAGTGTTATTTCAAGAGTGGATATCACGCTAGACACAAGAATAAAAAATGAGGAAATAACTATGACAATACTTATTTTGGGTTTAATAATATTCCTGGGTATTCACCTGTTACCTACATTCTCCAGCATCAGGACACGGTTGATCAGGAGGATCGGAGAAAGGCGTTACAAAAGACTTTATTCTCTGGCTGCAATTACCGGTTTGATTGTCATCATCATTGGCATGGTCTATCGTGATTTTGTCCCTTTATGGACCCCGCCTGTTTGGGGGAGGCATGCGGCCATGACCTTAATGTTACCTGCGATTATATTGTTAGTGGCAGCCGATGTTCCCTCAAATATCAAACGAACCATCCACCATCCCATGCTCTGGGGTGTGACGTTGTGGGCAAGTGCTCATCTATTAGCAAATGGAGATTTAGCTTCTTTAATCCTGTTTGGTAGCTTTGGTTCCTATGCTCTGTTTGATATGTGGTCTGCAAACCGGCGTAGATATAAAAAAAGCACCCGGGTCTATCCAGCTTCGAAAGATGTGAAGTTAGTTATAACTGGAATAGTTGTCTATGTCGTGATTATTTTTGTTCACCCCTATGTTATTGGAGTTCCAGTCATCGTGATTTGATCACTCAATATGATTAATTTAAGGCTTGTTAATTTGAGTGGCCAGGGCCTTCTGTATCATAGGTAAGAAAATACCAAACCATATTTCTCGGATGGCTTGTAGGGTCTACTTGTTTATGCGATTATGCTGCGGCTTTTTCAATTTTAGCGAACAATAAAAAACAGGAGATATCTATGCCATTTTTTGATGTTATATGGTCAATTTTTATGATTTTTCTCATGGTTGCCTGGATATGGGTAATTATTGCAGTGATCAGCGATGTTTTTCGCAGCAACGATTTAGGCGGCTTGGCCAAGGGGCTCTGGATATTCTTCATCATCATCATTCCGTGGCTCGGTGCATTGTCCTATATAATTATCCGGGGCAATGGGATGCAAGAGCGTAGTGTGCAGGCTATAAGGGATGCAGGAGAGCAACAACGTGCCTACATCCAGAGTGTTGCGGGTACATCGACTGCTGATGAGCTAAGCAAACTGGCCGATCTCAAGGAGAAGGGTGTAATCACTGATGCTGAGTTCGAAGCTCAGAAAGGCAAGATACTAAATTAAGGAACCTCTGATTACATGCCATACCTCTGGCTTACAGGCTGATTCACAATCAAGGCGGAACTTTGAAGGCATGCCTGGGCCTGGAAAAGTGACAACGCAGAGTGTGAATCAGCCAAAACCATAATCCCTCTTTCATCTTTCATCTTTAGTCTTTCCCCTTTCCTCCTTTCCCCTTTTCCCTTTCCCCTGAATTTACTTCGCCGCGAGGGCGCGCCCCCCGACAATACCACAGTTTAAAAAGGTGTTTTATTCGTGCCTCAGAGCGTATGCATTGTTTCAGTGCATCGTTGAAAAACATGCCTTTGCCTGGTGCATAAGTAGATGTGTATACCTTCACAAGTGACTGAAATAGCGTAAGTAATTATTTATGGCATGGTATTTGCTCATATTCTGATATTGATGCCTCTAAATGAACGAATGACGGGACAGGATGAATGAAAGAAAAACTCGTATTGATCGGTAACGGCATGGCCGGTATGCGTACCCTGGAAGAGCTGCTGAAGCTGGAACCGGACATGTACGAAATTACCGTGTTTGGGGCTGAGCCTTACCCCAATTACAACCGAATCCTGTTGTCGCCGGTGCTGGCGGGTGAAAAGACCATTGATGACATCATCTTAAATAGTCGTGAATGGTATTCTGACAACAATATCGAATTGCATACCGGTTCAGCAGTCTGTGAAATTAATCGTGTAAAACATACTGTGAAAACTGAGGCAGGTGATGAATTCAAATACGATCGCCTGTTGATTGCTACCGGTTCCAACCCGTTCATTATTCCCGTCCCGGGTCATGATCTGGACGGTGTTATCGGTTTCCGTGATATCGCTGATGTGGATGCCATGATTCAATCCTCAAAGGATCATAAAAAGGCGATTGTTATTGGCGGTGGCTTATTGGGTCTGGAGGCCGCCAACGGCCTGATGATTCAGGGCATGGATGTCACCGTAGTCCATCTGCTTGACAGCCTGATGGAGCGCCAGCTGGATGCACCAGCTTCAGATCTGCTGAAAACTTCCCTGATAGAGAAGGGTTTGAACTTTCTCATGGAAGCACAGACTACCGAAATCATCGGCGATCAGCGAGTGGAAAAAGTTAAGTTTGCTGATGGCAGTGAGCTTGATGCTGATCTGGTCGTCATGGCTGTGGGCATACTGCCCAATATTGAGCTGGCAAAAAAAGCAGGGCTGCATTGTGAGCGTGGACTGGTGGTATCCGACACCATGCAGTCTTTTGACCCACGTATTTATGCGGTCGGGGAATGTGTACAGCATCGTGGTAATACCTATGGTCTGGTTGCACCATTGTTTGAGCAGGCCAAAGTCTGTGCTAACCATCTGGCAACACTGGGTTATGGTCGTTACGAAGGTTCAGTTACCTCTACAAAGTTGAAAGTGACCGGTATCGATCTGTTCTCTGCCGGCAACTTTAGCGGTGATGAAGACACGGAAGATATCATCTTCCAGGATCCCAAAGCAGGGATTTACAAGCGTCTGGTTTTACGTGATAACAAGCTGGAAGGTGCAGTGCTGTATGGTGATACCGTCGACGGTGCCTGGTTCTTCCAGTTGATGCGTGAAGCAACCGATATTTCCGATATCCGTCAGCAACTGCTCTTTGGCCAGGCACATCTCGGTAATTCCGGGCATGGTGGTGGGAACGTTGCAATGGCCATGAGTGATAATGCGCAGGTCTGTGACTGTAACGGTATCACCAAAGGCGAAATTGTTGTTGCCATCACCTCAAAAGGCCTGTTCACACTGGACGATGTCAAAGCGCATACCAAGGCAGCGGCGTCATGCGGCTCCTGTGCTGGACTGGTTGAACAGTTGCTTGAAAGCACGTTGGGTGGCGACTACACCACACCTGAATGTAAACCGGTGTGCAAGTGTACTGACTTTACGCATGATCAGGTTCGTGCAGCCATACGCGATCACAAGCTGACCTCCATGCAGATGGTATTTGACTACATGGAATGGCGGAATCCCGATGGTTGCCATGTCTGCCGTCCTGCACTGAATTATTATCTGATTTCAAGCTGGCCGGAAGATGCGGTAGATGATCCGCAATCACGTTTCATCAACGAGCGAGCGCACGGAAATATTCAGAAAGACGGTACTTTCTCGGTGATCCCCCGCATCTGGGGTGGCAAGACTACACCTGATGAGTTGCGCGCGATTGCCGATGCCGCTGAAAAGTTTGATGCCGGTGAAGTGCATATCACCGGTGGACAGCGTATCAACCTGCTTGGAATCAAAAAGGAAAAGCTGCCGGAAATGTGGGATTTCTTAGGTGATCGCGGACTGGTATCCGGTCATGCTTACGGCAAGGCACTACGTACGGTTAAAACCTGTGTCGGTTCAACCTGGTGTCGCTTTGGCACCCAGGATTCAACTCAGATGGGTATTGATCTGGAAAGGCTGAGCTGGGGATCCTGGATGCCGCACAAATTTAAAATGGCCGTCTCCGGTTGTCCGCGCAACTGTGCAGAAGCAACGATTAAAGATTTTGGTGTGGTAGCGATTGAGTCCGGCTGGGAGCTGCACATCGGTGGTAACGGTGGCGTAAAAGTGCGCGCGACTGACATGCTCTGTCGTGTGACAACAGCAGAAGAAGTGGAAGAATATGCCGCTGCATTCATCCAGGTATATCGTGAGGAAGCGCGCTATCTGGAACGAACCGCCCCCTGGTTGGGACGCGTTGGGCTTAGTTATGTGAAAGAACGTATTCTTGATGATGAAGCCGGTCGCAAAGCGTTACATAAACGATTCCTTGTGTCACAGGAGATTGCCCAGAACGATCCATGGAAAGCACGTGCAAAGGGTGAATATGCACATGAATTCAC
The DNA here is from genome assembly GCA_036986095.1 of Gammaproteobacteria bacterium. Taxonomy (GTDB): domain Bacteria; phylum Pseudomonadota; class Gammaproteobacteria; order BMS3Bbin11; family BMS3Bbin11; genus BMS3Bbin11. The sequence continues at coordinate 15,334 of BTQX01000012.1, read as the reverse complement.
ACCGTTGAAATCGTTAGGAGTCTGAATATGAATGCCGTTGTCTCAGAAAGTAATGACTGGCTTGAAGTTGGCAAGATTGAAGATATCCCAAAATTGGGATCACGTGTGGTCAAACGAACAGAAGGGGACATTGCCATTTTTCGAAATTCGGACAATGAAGTTTTTGCCCTGCTAAATCGCTGCCCTCACAGGGGTGGTCCGTTGGCTGAAGGGATTGTCTACGGAAAGACCGTAACCTGCCCGATGCACAACTGGTGTTTAGGGCTGCACAATGGTGAAGCGGTTGCACCCGATGAAGGTTGTACACCGACGTATCCGATAAAGATTGAAGGTGAAAAGGTGTTTCTGTCATTGCAGCAGCAAAATGATTGTGAAGCCGAGACGGAATAACAATATAAAATGCTGTTTGGACGCAAACAAAAGAACCCGATCACGATCGCCGACAAGGGCGTGGTTGAGTGGAAATATGCTGCATGCGGTTACTGCTCCACCGGTTGTTCAATTGAAGTTGGCTTAAATGAAGACGGTAAGCCGGTGGCTTCTCGAGGGGTCGCTGATGCTGATGTTAATCGTGGCAAGCTGTGTCTAAAAGGCATCTTTGAACATGAGCTGTTTGATTCCGACGGCCGCGGTACTGAACCCTTAATTCGTGATCAGTGGTATCAACACTGGCAGTCTACCGACTGGGAGTCGGCGCTGGATCGCACGCATGATGAAATCAAACGTATCCAGGAAAAATACGGACGCGATTCTTTTGCCATAATTTCCACCGGTCAGATGATGACGGAAGAGTTTTACACCCTGGGTAAACTTACCCGGGGCCTCATCGGTACCAACAATTACGACGGGAATACCACGCTGTGTATGGCTTCGGCGGTATCCGGCTACAAGCGTTCATTTGGTTCGGATGGCCCGCCGGGATGTTACGAGGATTTTGAACATACGGATTGCCTGTTTGCCTGGGGTTCCAACCTGCCGGAACAGCATCCCATTATCTACTGGCGAATGAAAGAAGCTCAGGAGAAACGAGGCTTCCCCCTGGTTGTGATTGATCCGCGTGTCACTATGCTGGCACAAAACGCCAATAAACATTTAGCGATAACACCCGGTACCGATGTAGTGCTGATGAATGCAATGATGCATGTCATTTTTGACCTGGGACTGGAAGACCGGCGCTATATTGAGAGCAACACCACCGGTATCATCGAGCTGGAACTGGAAGTGGAAAACTATAACCCGGTAATGGCAGCAAAAATTACCGGTATTGACGAAGACACCATACGGAACGTGGCAAAACTCTATGCCACTGCAGATGCTTCAATGTCGATATGGACCATGGGGATCAACCAGTCAACGCACGGTACTGACGGTGTTGTCGGGATCAACAATCTGTCGCTGATCACGGGCAATATTGGCAAGCCAGGTGGCACCAGTCATTCAATAACTGGTCAATGTAACGCTATGGGGACGCGTGAATGGTCGTCCTGTTCAGGTTTGCCAAATTATCGATACCTGGAGAATGCTGCTGACCGCGAAGAAATAGCTGAATTCTGGGGCATAGATGAGGCATTTTTACCGAAAAAACGTGGCATGTATCAAACCGATATCTATCATGCCATAGAAACAGGTCAGATCAAGGGGCTGTGGTTGATTGCTACCAATCCGATGTCATCATTGCCCGATACGGCACGGGTACGTAAGGCGATGGAAAGTCTGGAATTCTGTGTGGTACAGGACTGTTATCAGGATACTGAAAGCGCGCAATATGCCCATGTTTTTCTTCCTGCCGGCACATGGGCGGAAAAAGAAGGTGTGATGACAAATACTGAGCGTCGCGTCAATCTGGTCAAACCTATCTCTGCTCCACCCGGTCAGGCCAGGTCTGACCTGTGGATATTTAATCAGATGGCTAAAAGATTTAATACTGATGGCAAGGTCAAGTTCCCTGACAAAGCAGTGGATGTTTTCCATGAGATGACAGAGCTCTCCAAAGGGCGTCTGGCTGATATCTCAGGCATGGACCACGAGCTGATTGAAAAACATCGTGGCATACAGTGGCCCTATACACAGGAACAGGTAAAAAATGGTGAATCGCCACCCGCTGGTGGAACGCGCCTTTACACCGAGGACGCTACTTTTAGTCATCCGGACGGCAAGGCAAAACTAATACCCTTACCCTTTGTTGATAACAACGAAGTGCCATGTGAAAAATATCCTTACTGGCTCAATACTGGTCGATTGATCGAACACTGGCATGGGCGTTCAAAGACCGGCAAGATCGGTTACAACAACAAATACAGCCCTGTTCCATTTATTGAAATCAATCCTGATACGGCTAAAGAACTGGGTATTCAACGTGGTGAATATGTGAGACTGGTTTCAAAACGTTCTGATGCGGTCGTCATGGCAATGCCAACACAACGCATAGGAAGTAACGCTGTCTTCCTGCCTTTTCATTTTCATGATTGCGCGAATCGTCTGACTCTGGGGCTGCTTGATCACTACTCACGTCAGCCGGCCTATAAGCAATCAGCTGTCAGGATTGAGCCTATCGCCGATCAGAAGGAAGCAGCGAAACTGAGTATGCAGATGAGGGCGTTTTGACAAAATAAAGTTCCAAGTTCCAAGTTCCAAGCTCTGGGTAGTGTGTAGTTTTCTTGAAACTTGACACTTGAAACTTGACACTTGGAACTTGGAACTTTGGAACTAAAAAAACTATGTTTGAACGACGCGACAACGAACCCGACTACGCCCTCTTAAACGACAAATCTTCGAAAGAGACCAACCGCTATGGCAAACCTATCGAGATTGTCACGGAAGGTCATGATCTATTCGGTAGTAGTCTGAAGATCAATAGCAATACTGGAATAGGCGATAACCCTAATCGTTATAAGCAGCACGGTTTTTATTTCAATGCTGACAACTGTATCGGTTGTCATGCCTGTGAAGCGGCGTGTAGTGAGAAGAACGATAATCCTCCTCATATCGCCTTTCGCTCAGTCGGTTTTGTCGAAGGGGGGACCTATCCGGATTATCAGCGGCTTAACATCTCCATGTCATGTAACCATTGTGATGATCCTGTTTGCCTGAAGGGTTGCCCTACCCGTGCCTATACAAAATTTGCCGAATACGGGGCGGTACTACAGGACCCTGACATCTGTTTTGGCTGTGGTTACTGTACCTGGGTATGTCCGTATAACGCCCCCCAGCTAGATCCGATTAAGGGGCAGGTTACAAAGTGTAATATGTGCGTGGACAGGTTGGAAGTGGGGTTAAAACCATCCTGTGTGGCGGCCTGTCTTGGCAATGCGCTCGACTTTGGTGTGATCGAAAATATCCCTGAAGGACGCTCCCAGGCTAAGAGTGTGATACCAGGGTTTCCCCGTGCTGACATAACCCATCCGAATATTCGTTTTCAGCAGGCAAGGAAAACACAGCACGACATGGTGCGTGTGGACAGTACCCCATTGAAGTATCATCGTACTGGAAAGTGTGGTGGATTTCGGCCTACCGTAGATCCCAAGCACGGCTTCAATCGTGAATGGAATCTCCGTAATTTGCTGGGTTCGCATGAAAATGCCCATATAGCCTTCACTCTTAGCGTACAGACTGTAATGGGTGCTTTTGTACTACTGCTTGTGGGGCTATGGGAAAAAGTCAGTTCACTGTCTGAATTTACTGCTGGTAAAGCCTATCTGCCGATGATTGGGGTTAGTCTTATTTTGATGTGTTTTGGGCTTTTCAAACTAAACATGCACCTTGGAAAACCACAACGCTTTTATCGTGGTTTTAACAATTTACGCTGGTCTCCGGTTAGCCGTGAAATTGCCGGGGTATCCTTATTCTTTGTTGGTCTCGCTGGTTTTGCCATTTTTGCTTTATTTTCGGGTGGATTCGCCACCACTATGAGACTGATATTTGCCTTGCTGGGTCTCTCGGGTGCCATTATTGGTAGCTACTATATGTACAGGCTTTATCGGATACCGGCTCGCCCATTCTGGGATCATTGGTATACAGGTGCAGCATTCCTGAGTACATCATTGACTCTGGGGCCAGTACTGATTTCATTGACAGCACTGTTATTTGGCGCTATGACAAATAAACTTGCGGCTGTGCTGGCAGGTATAATTTTGTCAGGTCTGTTACTTGAGATGATCGCATTGGTATTTCATGCTCATGACATGAAAAAAAATGGTGACGAAGGTGCTGCATCATTTTATGAACAGTTGACTACCTACGCTTATCCTTACTGGTTAAGAAACGCACTACTAATTCTAAGCTTCATATCGGCAACTGGGATTGTGATGTACCCGGATATATCTTCGCTTGCGTTTGGACTGCTTGCCATCACTACTTTAATAGCTGCGGTACTCGGGCGCGCTCTGTTTTATGTACTGGTCATACCCACCACTATGCCTGGTGCGTTTTTCTGGAAAAACAAGGGTTTTATTGAACATGCGCGTGACATAGGGCTTGCTGATAAGCCACAGGTCGGCGTGGTTCATGAAGGTCGCCATGGCTTTGGTCTGCGAGACCTCTTGTCAACAATGCGATATGCAGGTATTCAGGAAGCAATCGGTAATCTGAAAGCGATTGCCAGCTGGAAGTGAAATGAAAAAAACGTCTGAATAAATACCGAGTGGTCATTCCGGTCATCATCCATGTAGGCAATCAGCTTGTCCCATTCATTGTGGAGGTAGTTTAAGTACTACTCGATTGATTGAGTTGTTTTGCCCTGTTAAGAGAGGCAGCGGTTGCTCCATTTTATTGTTATTAATTGATATGGATCAATTCCTGTATTGTGGATTTTCTGTAGTATGTATCGACTGTATGCAATGTGTTAGGAAAGGAGTATTCCTGTATGCCATTAAAAGTAGGCGAGATAACCGTCCCCACAGATGACGAGGGCTACCTGATTGATCCTGATGACTGGAGCAGGGAGATATGTGAACATCTGGCACAGGGTGAAGGTATTGAACTCAATGATGAGTACTGGAAAATAATCACCTGTATGCGTAATTATTTTTATGATCAGAATATTGCTCCCGGCACACGTTATATTGCAAAATTTATTGCAGAAGAATTGGGTTATGGTAAAAAAGCAAGGAATTATCTCTTCAAGATATTTCCCTATGGATATGTGAAGCAGGCCTGCAAAATTGCGGGGATGAGGCATCCCAGGGCCTGGAGTACAGGATAAATTTAATTGATGTGCCTTAGTTAAGTGGACTATCATTAGTATGTAGAGTACTAAATGAAATTTCAGGATCAGATGAAGTGATTACTCATGCCACTGATTTAATTGAGTTCGCCTCCGATGCCGCCTTAGCCATCGACGTCGATGACAGGGTTGTGGCCTGGAACACCAGGGCGCAACAGATGCTCGGCTACACCCCATCCGAGGCAATTGGCCAGCAGTGTTGCAATGTACTGCAGGCCACCCTGCCCGGCGGCGAGCCTCTGTGTCACCCTGATTGTGATGTATTGCGGTCTTTTCGGAACTGCGTACCTTACAACGTACCCAGCTGCCGTTTGCGACACCAGAGCGGCAAATGGGTTATGGCCAGTATCTCATCGGTTGCCATGTCGGAACGGGCCCGCCGTCTGTACGCTAACAAAATCATGGCCATCATTTTCCTCCGGGATGAGGCGATCGTAACGTCTGTGCCACAACATCATACACTGCAGGTATTTACCCTTGGCGGTTTTGGTGTCGTGGTGGGCGGACACAGCATTGATATCGGCAAGTGGAAACGCAAACACGCTGTGACACTGCTGAAATACCTGGTCAACCAGCTCGATCATCCGGTACACCGCGAACGTCTGATCGACTGCCTGTGGCCGGACGTCGATGAAAGGCAGGGTTGGGGTCGCCTAAAAGTCACCATGTATTGTCTACGGCAAGAGTTGCGAGCTAGTGGCGTAAGCGATGAGGTCGTGAAAACGATCGATAATGCCTACCTGCTTAGACGCGATGTGATCTGGGTGGACACAGATGTTTTTGAACGGCTCGTCGCCGAGGGACAGGCGCTACAACAACGAGCGCAATGGAGCGAGGCTCTGAGCCGCTACAAAGAGGCAAGACATCTATATCAGGGCGATTATCTGGAAGAAGAGACGTATTCGGACTGGTGTGCCGAAGAGCGGGAGCGGCTGCATGAACTTTATCTGGAGATGCTGGCCAGGACCACGGAATGCTACGTAGAACTTGGTCAGTATGCTGATGCGATACACATTTGTCGCAAAGCCCTGGTGTTCGATCCTTGCCGGGAGAACTTCCATTTTATACTGATGGAGTACCTGGTGAAGGACGGCCGTCCTGATTTGGCGCTGGTTCAGTACCGCCACTGCCAACAAATTCTATGTCGGGAGTTTGGTGTGCAGCCCCTGCCCGAGACGCAACACCTGTACCAGAAAATTCTCAATGGGGGAGATAACACTCTGGCTAGCGGCTAAGGTCATAACTAGCACCACCAACCTGATGTAGCAAGCCGTTGTCCCAATCATAACCAGGCCGACAACGGTTCTTTCCCTGTTTCTTACTGGCTCCACCCATCAGAAAAACTACGGCAAATCCCCGGAATTGAGACGGGGTGCTGACAATTTTGTGTCACCGGAGTGTCACCAGCGAATGTTACACCTACTGCCTACTACATACTTACATCGTTAGTTCGGAGGCTGGGCCTGGGTCAGGCGCTATGATCGGGAAGCATATCAAGGAGTCTTTCGTCGCGCGTATCTGGTTGGAGCCTGAAGAAAATGGAGGCGCAACGTGGCGCGGGCACATCCGGCATGTTCAGAGCGAAAAGGATGAGTATTTTCAGGATTTGATGAAAATGCGCGAATTCTTAAGTCAGGTTAGCGGGGTGACGGGACCTCCGTTGACTGTACAACCGCTCAAGGATGCATCGAAATCAGAGCCAGGCACAGGCTCAAACATGAAGCAGAAGGATTAGACGGAGAAACAAATGCAATCATCAATAGAGCAAGTAACAGAAGCGGAAATCGCTAATGCACAGGCCAATAGATGGCTGGTTCCTGCTTTGGTGATCTTTACAATTGTCCTTTTCATGGGGTCGGTACCAGAAGGCAGGGCGGCGGAGCCAGGCGAACAGGTTTTTCAAAGCGCCTGTGCAGGATGCCATTCTATTGGAGGCGGTAGACTTGTTGGTCCCGATTTGGCCGGCGTCCATGACAGGCGACCGCAGGCGTGGCTTGAGAATTTTGTAAAATCATCGCAATCAGTGATTGCAAGCGGCGATACTTATGCAAACGCCCTATTTGAAAAATTCAACAAAATCCCCATGCCAGACAGCCCTATAACAGAAGGGCAAATCAAGGAAGTACTGGCATATATTAAAGTGGCTAGTGCTGCCGGCTCGGGTGGTGCGGGCGAAACTCAAGTGGCTGCAAAGGAGCCGGAAAAGGTCGCTACCAAAGAGGACATTACCCTGGGGCTAAAGTTGTTTCAGGGCAAAGTCCGATTTGAGAACGCTGGACCAACCTGTATCTCCTGTCATGATGTAAAAAATGATGCCGTGATAGGTGGTGGTGTTCTGGCCAGGGAATTGACCACAGTCTTTTCTAAAATGGGTGGTACCGGAGTACGGGCCATCCTGGGTAAGGCACCTTTTCCTGTGATGGAGCACGCCTACAAGGACAAGGCATTGACTAAAAACGAAGTATTTTCACTGGTTGCTTTTTTGGAGAGTGCCGATGAGCAACATGCCTATCAACAGCCAAGAGATTACGGCACGGGACTCCTCATCAGTGGTCTAGTAGGCGCATTCATTTTATTTGGATTTTACTCCATGCTCTGGTTGCGGCGAAGAAAAGATTCGGTAAACCAGAAGATCTATGACCGGCAGGTCAAATCTGAATAGAAAAAAGGTTCACGACTTTAGACGACGATTAAACAAGTTTAACCAAAAGAACGGGTAACTATCATGGGCTGGATAAAAGACATAATTTCACCAGAAACTCGACAGTGGGAAGAGTTCTACAGGAATCGTTTCCAACACGATCGTATTGTCAGAAGTACGCACGGTGTGAACTGTACCGGAGGTTGTTCCTGGCAGATTCACGTTAAGGACGGAATCGTGGTTTGGGAAACGCAACAGCTGGATTATCCGTTGCTTGAAGATTCACTCCCGCCTTATGAGCCCCGGGGATGTCAAAGAGGGATATCCTATTCCTGGTACCTGTATAGCCCGCTACGCATTAAGTACCCATTGATCAGGAGCTCACTGATAGAAGCCTATCGTGAAGAAAAGGAAAAGGTGGGTGGCGATCCACTTGCCGCGTGGGAGTCTTTGCAGGCCAATACCGAAAAGCGCCGGAAGTATCAAAAAGCACGGGGCATGGGTGGTTTCATGCGTGCCAGCTGGGATGAAGTGCTTGAAATTATGGCGGCCGCGAACATCTATACTGCCAAAAAATACGGGCCGGATCGGCTCTTTGGTTTTTCACCGATTCCGGCCATGTCCATGTTGAGTTATGCGGCAGGTGGACGCTTCCTGCAGCTGTTCGGCGGCGTCAATCTCAGTTTCTACGACTGGTACTGCGACCTGCCGACTGCCTTCCCCGAAATCTGGGGTGAGCAGACGGATGTTTGTGAAAGCGCGGACTGGTACAACTCAAAGATGATTGCCGACATGGGGGCCTGTCTGAACATGACACGCACACCGGATTGCCACTTTTTTGCGGAATCCAGACACAACGGCACCAAGGCGGTGGTGTTCTCACCCGATTTTTCACAGGTCTGTAAATATGCCGACCAGTGGGTTCCTTTGCACGCCGGCAGTGATGGCGCACTCTGGATGGCCGTCACGCATGTCATCCTGAAAGAATTCCACCATGATAAACAGACACCCTATTTCCTTGAATACGCCAAAAAATATACCGATAGCGCGTTCCTGGTGAAGCTGGAGAAAGAGGGTGACCACTATAAGCCAGGTCGGTTACTGCGTGCCAAAGAGTTACAGGAATACAAAGATATCAGTAATGGCGACTGGAAATTCGTCAGCTGTGACGAAAATGACGGGCGCCTGGTAGTTCCCAAGGGCTCGATGGGTCATCGCTGGGATAAAGAGCCCGGCAAATGGAACATGAAACTCGAAAACACGGTGGACAACAGGCCTTATGACCCTGCGTTGACGTTCCTGAATGACAATGATGGAGTCCTGCAAACGGAGTTTGTGGAATGGGGACTTGATAAGAAATCCTTAAGAGGAGTCCCGGTCAAACAGGTGAATACGACCTCGGGGATCGAAGCGGTTACCACGGTGTATGACTTGATCATGGCACAGTACGGGGTAGGTCGCGGCCTCAAAGGTGATTATCCCACTGACTATACCGACAAAGATGCATCCTATACGCCAGCATGGCAGGAGATCTTTACCGGTGTGGATTCAAAGACGATTCTGCAGTTTGCAAGGGAATGGGCCAATACGGCCAATATAACGAAGGGTAAGTGCATGATCATCATCGGTGCTGGCATCAATCACTGGTACCACGCCAACCTGATGTATCGCTCCGGGGCGATGGCCCTGATGTTAAGCGGTTGTGTTGGACGTAACGGCGGCGGGCTTAACCACTATGTGGGTCAGGAAAAACTCGCGCCCATGGATTCCTGGGGCACTATAGCGTTTGCCAAGGACTGGCATGATGCGATCCGGCTACAACAGGCGCCGCTGTGGCATTACATCAACACCTGTCAGTACCGTTATGATGGCCAGTATTCCCGATACAATACGGTGCCCGATAATGAAATGACCCGCATGCATACGGCGGACACAATATTCAAATCAGTACGCAATGGCTGGATGCCTTACTACCCGCAGTTTAACGCTAACCCGCTTGAGCTTTGCAAGGATGCGGTAAAAGCTGGTGCCAAAGACGACGACGAAATCAAAAAGACCGTGCTGGAAAAACTGAAATCCAAAGAGCTGGAATACTCAATCGCCGATCCCGAGGCCCCAGAAAACCACCCCAGGGTCTGGTATATCTGGCGTGGCAATGCGATCACCGGCAGCATGAAAGGCCATGAATATTGCCTGAAACATTATCTGGGTACGCACTCCAATGTAATCGGTAAGGATTCGGACGACCACACTGAAGAAGTGAAGTGGCATGATGTAGCCCCGGTCGGAAAAATGGATCTGGTGGTGGATCTGAATTTCCGCATGGATTCCTCGGCGCTATATTCAGACATTGTATTACCGGCGGCTTCCTGGTACGAAAAGGCGGATCTGAACAGCACGGATTTACATTCCTTTATTCATCCATTGTCGGCAGCGATCGCCCCTGTGTGGGAATCCAAAACGGATTGGGATATTTTTAAAGAGTTGGCAAAGGCCACCAGCGAACTGGCGAAGACCCACCTCTCCGAACCGCAGAAGGACATCATTGCCGCCCCGTTGGCCCACGATACCGCCGATGAGATTACCCAGCCGGAGATCAAGGACTGGTACAAGGGTGAATGCGAGGCGATCCCCGGCAAGACCATGCACAAGCTTGCGATCGTCGATCGTGACTATACGATGCTTTACGAGAAGTACATCACCCTCGGGGACAATATCAGGGCCAAGGGCCTGGGCGCGCACGGCAATCACTATATGTGTGAGGCCGAGTACGATGAGATGATTGACTCCAATCATTTCCCAACACGGGAACTGGACGGCAAGGTCTATCCATCTATTGAAGAAGATGAGATGGCCGCCAATGCGGTACTGCATCTATCGTCCCTGACCAATGGCAAGCTGACGGTCAGGGCCTACGAAAATATGGAGAAGAAAACCGGTCTGGATCTGGTCGATCTGGCGAAGGGCAGTGAGGACGTAAAGATCCGTTATGCGGATTTGCAGGCGCAGCCGAGGCGATACAATACCTCTCCCCTGTGGTCAGGCCTGATGAATGACGGCAGGGCATACTGTGCCTATACCTATAACTACGACAAGCTGGTGCCGTGGCGGACATTGACCGGCCGCCAGCATTTCTATCTCGATCATGAAATGTATATTGGTTATGGCGAGAATCTCCCGACCTACAAACCGGCGCCAAAGCCAGAGGTTTACGGGGATTTGAAGGAAACCCTGAAAAATGGTGAGGCCCTGGTGCTGAACTATCTCACTCCCCATGGCAAATGGCATATCCATTCGACCTATATGGAAAACCTGCGCATGCTGACGCTGTCGCGCGGTTGTGAGCCCTGCTGGATGAGTGAGGTCGATGCCGAAAACCTGGGTATACAGGATAACGACTGGGTCGAGGTACATAACGACCACGGTGTCTATTGTACCCGGGCGGTGGTAAGTGCGCGCATTCCTCGCGGCGTGTGCATCGTGTACCACGTACCGGAAAGGACAGTCGGTATACCCAAGTCACAGCTTCGTGGCGGCCGGCGGGGTGGTGGCCATAACAGTGTGACGAGAATTCACCTGAAGCCCAATTACCTGTCCGGTGGATATGGCCAGTTCAGTTATCACTTTAATTACTGGGGGCCCATTGCACCGCAACGGGATACCCACGTCATTGTGAAGAGGATGGATAAAGTTGTTTTTTAATTTCTTAAAGTCAAATTTTATGTAGGAAAAATAAGATGGATATACGATCTCAAATTTCGATGGTGTTTCATTTGGATAAATGTATCGGCTGTCATACCTGCTCGATTGCCTGCAAGAATATCTGGACAGACCGCAAAGGCGCCGAATACATGTGGTGGAACAATGTGGAGACCAAACCGGGCACCGGTTATCCCGGAAAATGGGAAGATCAGGATATCTATAAAGGCGGCTGGGAAAAGAAGGGCAGCGGCATCCAGTTAAAGGGCGCAGGCAAGAAAAAGGGCCTGAGCAATATTTTTCACAATCCCCACCTGCCGGTAATCGATGATTATTATGAACCCTTTACCTACAAATACCTGGATCTGATTGAATCCCCTGCGAGCGACGATCAACCCACGGCCCGTCCGGTTTCCCTGATTACCGGCAAACCCATGGACATCAAGATGGGGCCAAACTGGGATGACGATTTAAGTGGCACGCCGGATTATGCCAGGAACGATGTCAACATGAAGAACCTTACGCCTGCGGAGCAACAGGCGATGTTCCAGCTGGAGAAGATGGCCTTTTTCTACCTGCCGAGAATCTGTAATCACTGTTTGAATCCAGGCTGTGTTGCCGCTTGTCCTTCAGGTGCGATTTATAAACGAGGGGAAGACGGCATAGTCCTGATTAACCAGAAAGTCTGCCGTGCCTGGCGCATGTGTATCACTGCCTGCCCCTATAAAAAGGCGTATTACAACTGGCATACCGGCAAGTCCGAGAAATGCATACTTTGCTACCCGCGTATTGAGGCGGGTTACGCACCTGCCTGCATGCACTCCTGTGTCGGGCGTATCCGTTACCTGGGGGTCATGCTTTATGATGCTGACCAGATCCATGAAATTGCATCAGCAGACAAAGACAAGCTGATCGATAAGCAGCTGGACATGCTGATGGATCCTTTTGACGAGGAAGTCATTGCATCGGCGAAAAAGAATGGGGTCGCAGATTCGACCATCAGGGCAGCCCAAAAATCACCGATTTACAAGTTCGTGAAAAAGTGGGGCATGGCCTTACCGCTGCATGCCGAGTTCCGCACCCTGCCGATGTTGTTCTACGTGCCGCCATTACTTCCTGTCATGGCATCGCTGGCGAATGTTGATAATTCTGAACAGGCGGAAAAACTCGGTGATATCAGTAAGTACTGGCCGGATAACTGGCTTTACGATACCAGCACCGAAGAGCTATGGGGGACCGTCGAACAGGCCCGTTTCCCGATACAGTACATGGCCAACCTGTTTAGTGCAGGTGATACGGAAATGATCAAACTGCGCATCAAGAAGTTAATGGCTGTGAGAATACACCGGAGATGGAAAACAGTTGGAGATATACCTGAAGAAAGAGCCAGGCAGGCATTAACCGATGTCGGACTGACACCAGAGCTTGCAGATGAAATCTATTATTTGACCTCACTTGCCAAGTTTGATGATCGCTTCGTGGTGCCTGCGGCGCATCGTGAGCAGGCCATCGAAATGGTGGAAAACACAGGCGACGTAAAGGGAAGTACCGGCTTTGGTTTCAAGCAGGATACTATGAAGAGGGGGCTGTGAAATGAAGCTACTAGCCCACTATCATTCGATGGCGGATTTATTTGACTATCCTGATAATGAGTATCCGCAAAAGGTCAGGAAGACAGTCGATCTTCTAAACGGGGGCTACCCGAAAGCGGTAGCCGAACTTGAAAGGTTCCTGGATCTGCTTCCTGAAAAAGAATTACGAACCATGCAGGAGTTGTTTACCCGCACATTTGATGTCCAGTCGGCCACCACTCTGGATATTGGTTATGTCCTTTTTGGAGATGACTATAAAAGGGGTGAACTGCTGGCCAATCTAAACCGGGAACACCTCGCGGTAAATAATGATTGCCGGCACGAGCTGGCTGACCATCTGCCGAATCTTTTACGGCTGATGGGGAAATTGAAAGATGATGAACTGACTGACGAGTTGGTGCAGGAAATCATTGCACCAGCCCTTTCAATGATGATCAAAGAATTCGTTCCTGAACGTGTAGAAAAGAAAAATGAGGCATACAGGAAACACTTCAAAACCCTGATTGAAGCGCCCTCTAAAAAACTGGAGGTTACTACGCTTTACCAATATGCACTAAAGGCATTGTATGAAGTGCTCAAGCAGGATTTTTTAATTAACGAAAGGATTATATCGAAACCGACGAGTGATTTTTTGCAATCGGTAATAAAAGAAAATGAGATAGAAGTAAAAGCTGAACAATCGGGTGCCTGTTTTTCAGACACCTGCAATATAAGTGAGAGATAATACGATGACTTCATTAAATAATTTCCTGTTTATTGCATTTCCATACGTCGCTATAGTCGTTTTTCTCGTCGGGACAATCTACCGCTACAAAGCGACTCCATATAAAGTCTCAAGCCTGTCTTCGCAGTTTATTGAGGGGAAAACGGTTTTCTGGGGTATCGTCCCTTTCCATTTCGGAATAATACTAATATTCCTCGGACATTTGCTTGTCTTTTTATTACCGGAAGACGTGTTGCGATGGAACAGTAATCCTGTACGCCTCATCCTGCACGAAGGGATCGGCTTTACCTTTGGCATATCCGTATTGCTCGGGTTGACGATCCTGGTTGTTAGAAGATGGTTTAATCCAAGATTGCAAATGGTCACGAATCGTATGGATGTAGTCATCGAAGTGCTATTGCTGGCTCAAATTGTCCTGGGTCTCTGGATCGCACTGGGTTATCGCTGGGGATCATCCTGGTTTGCGGCTGATCTCTCGCCTTATTTATGGTCTATTTTCAAGTTTGATCCACAGATCGAGGCAGTCAGTGCCCTGCCTGTTGTGATCAAGCTTCATATTGTCGGTGCGTTCCTGATTTTCCTGTTAATTCCCTTCACACGCCTGGTGCATTTCCTGGTGGCACCTTTCCATTATATCGGTCGCCGGTATCAGGTTGTTATGTGGAACTGGGACAAGGACCGGGTCCGCAATCCAAGGACGGCATGGCAGTCTACCCGGCCAAAGAATAACTAGTATGAGAGCTGTAAGGGGCTTACCGTGGAACAAGTTGCTACTGCCAAATCACATAAAGCCCTGTTTCTAAGCACCACTGCATTTACAATTTGTTTTGCGGTATGGATGCTCAACGGCGTCCTGGTCACTTTTCTTGTTTCAAACCAGGTGTATGACTGGGGGCCCGTGGAAATCGGCTGGTTGCTGGGTATCCCGGTCCTGACGGGTTCGATTTTTCGCCTGCCCGCAGGAATGTTGACGGACAAATTTGGTGGTAAGCCTGTTTATTCGTCATTACTCTTCATCGTCGCCCTGCCGATGTTTTTGCTGTCCTATGCGGACGGCTTTGTGGAATTTGCCATTCTGGGTTTTGGTTTTGGCCTGGCGGGTGTCAGTTTTGCCATTGGTATTGCCTATACGTCCGTGTGGTATCCGAAAAAAAATCAGGGAACGGCCCTGGGCATCTTTGGCGCGGGCAATGCGGGAGCGGCACTGACCCTGGTTTTTGCGCCAACGCTGTTGAACACTTTTACTGATAATGGCGCCAATATTGAGGGCTGGCGTCAGTTGCCCGTTTACTATGCCGGCTTGCTGGTCGTCATGGGCATTGTATTTTTTATCTTTGCCGAGAACAAAAAACCCGCCTCCCACGGAAAAAATATGAAAGAAATGCTGCAACCGTTGAAAGATTTGCGGGTATGGCGTTTTGGTCTGTATTATTTTTTAGTCTTCGGCGGTTTTGTCG
>BTQX01000011.1:0-22902 GCA_036986095.1 Gammaproteobacteria bacterium | reverse complement strand
CCCGGCAAGTGTTAACAGAAATTTATGCATACATACTCGTATGGGAACATCTAAGCGTTTCGATGCTCTAAGGGATTAGATTTACGATTTACGATTTACGACATAAAACATAAGACTTAAGGGCACCTCTATTAATTCTGGATAGGTCAGATTGCATTCCAAATTGTTCATATCAAGGCAAGGATCGCACGTAATAGCTAGGCTATTGCGAAGATTCTTAACGCAGAGAGGGACGATTTGGGATGGAAGATGAATATTCATGGATTAATAGAGGTGCCCTTAAGACTTACAAATTTGAATTCATGAAAAATGAAAAAGAGCGAGTATACCATCGGCCAACAAATTCAGCGCAATCTGCTCGCGATAATCAGTCTCGTCGTGGCCATCAGTGCGCTTAGCTATAATACCTGGCGCAATGAAACCTCTGAAGAAAACCGGAATATACGAGTAGCTTCATTCGAAATATTGATTCAACTCGGCAAGCTACAACTGGTCACTGATTATGCTCATTATGACAAAAATTCTGAGCAGGGAAATCCCATAACCGGCTGGGGTCATGTTGCCATAATTGAAGACCTGAGCTTCCTTATGCCATCTCCATTTTCAAAAATGGCATCAGACCTGAAACAGGTCTGGTCGGATAACTGGCAAAACCTGGGAAAAGATAAGAACAGCGTAAAACACATCACCAATGCAATTAATGCCATGCGAAGAACAGTAAAAGCTCAGCTAAAAACTATCAACTGAATGTGGAAGTCAAAATCTTTTTTACCACAGAGGACACGGAGGTTCACAGAGGTAAAAATAGCTTATAGATTATTTTATGCCCTTCCAATAATTATGCTGTGTTTATGATGATTGCATACATTAATGAAGACGGTTTAAAAAATTTTAAAAGGTTTTCCTCTGTGAACCTCCGTGTCCTCTGTGGTAAATATCTTTTGAAGTTAAAGAATTTATCAACCAAAACGAAACCTGGCCAAAAAACTCACAGCTGCCGTTTCGATTCGCAGTATGTTTTGTCCCAGGCTTACTTTTTTTGCACCTGCTGCAATTATTTTATTTACTTCCTCGTCTGTAAAACCTCCTTCTGGTCCTACCAGTAACAATTTATCCACTGCGCTGGCGGTGTTTAGTTCTTCGCCAATAGGGTGTGCCAATAAGACTTCTCTGCCACTGGCGCATGCTTCTCTAGCTGCATCTTCAGGCGTTGCGGCTGGCAGCAGCTCCGGCAGCCATGCTGAACCACTTTGTTTACAGGCCTCGAGACATATGCGCTGCCAACGTTCATAACTGTTTTTGCCGACTTTGCTGACACTGCGCTGACAGAGTAAAGGCTGCCAGGCACTAATGCCTAACTGTGTAGCCATATCCAGCATTGTGGACTGACGATCACCTTTTGCGATGGCTGTGGCAAGTATGATGTCAGGAACCTGAGGGGAAATACAGGTTATCTCCCCTACCCGTAAACTGGCAGAATGTCGGCCTTCCGTTTGCTCAACGGTTGCCTGCGCAACCTTGCCTTTGCCATCAATTAGACGAATGGGATCTTCGACATTAAGCCGTCTCACACCCAGCGCATGCCATGCCTCCTTGCCCGACAAGGTAATCAGGCCATCCTCGATAAATCCTTCTTCAAGATAGAACGTTGGCATACTCATAATGGCTTTCTCGTTGGCAGGTAGACTTCATAGCGAACGACTTTTCCCTCATGCAGTGCTACATGATCATTAGCCAGTGGCGGTGCATGTAAAGGCCTCTTTACAACTACTCTACGCAGGGCATGCTGGCGTGCAACTCGAAGAAGTTTTTCATCATCCCTGTCATCGCCAACGATATCGCGTAAGACCCGAACCGACTTGGGTGGCAAGGCCGAGCGCTTACGTTTAGGGGGAAACATTGGATCCATAAATATCACATCGGCGGCAGGCAATTGCTGTATCAATTCTATGGCGTCGCCGTATTTTGCTTCAATTTTTTCTGCAGCGGAGAGTGATGATATTCGTGCCGAACTCAGCGCTGAAACCAGTAACGCGAAGACTACCGGATTTCGCTCGATAGCAACCACCCTGTCAGCGATTATTGCCAGTTTCAGACTGTCTCCGGCCAGGCCAGCTGTCGCATCAATGACGATTCCACCGCGTGCCGGCGCGAGCGCGCGAAGAAAAGGCTGTTTACCGGTTAACCCTGCTGGCTTCGATAAAACCGGCTGTATTTTCTCTCCATCTTCTGTATTTAATACCAGGCGATTCATTTCGCAGGATAAGAAATAGCCTGCTACAGGGGCTTCACTACATGTTGGAAGGTTTAATAAGGCCAGCGCATCAATCAGTTCTGCCGGCAAGCTGGATAGACAGCTCTCCAGCAGAGGGATCTTGCCAGGCAGCACAATCAATCAGCGGAGTCATCAACCACATCACGTCGTGGCCAGACCTTGAGCAGCACTTGAACTATCGTTGCCAGCGGGATAGCAAAAAATACCCCCCAGAAGCCCCACAGCCCGCCAAACACCAACACAGCAAGAATAATGGCAATCGGATGTAAATTTACCACTTCAGAAAACAGCAGAGGAACCAGTACATTACCGTCCAGGGCCTGAATCACGCCGTAGGTGACGATCAGCCAGCCAGTCTGCGGCCCCCAGCCCCATTGAAAAAAGGCAATAAGTATAACGGGAATGGTCACTACCACGGCCCCAACATAGGGAATGATTACCGATAATCCAACGAGTACAGATAACAGCATGGCATAGTGTAGCCCGAATAAAGAAAAGGCCGCATAGGTCACAGACCAGACAACAATTATTTCCCACACCTTGCCACGTACATATTTGGCAATCTGGCTATTTACCTGCGTCCATACTGTCATGGCCAGTCTGCGTTGCTTTGGCAGAAAACCACTGATCCAGTCTGAAATCAGCTCCTTGTCTTTGAGAAAGAAAAACACTAGCAGCGGAACAAGAAAAAGATAGACGACCATCGCCAGTAGCCCGGGGACCGACGCCAGTGTTTTGGTCAAAATATATTGTGCTGTACCGCCTATCTCTGAACGCAGAATAACTGCCAGTTCACGAATCTGGTTTTCAGTAATCAAGGCCGGGTATTTTGCAGGTAATTCCAGCAAACTCCTCTGACTGGCAGATATCATGCTCGGTGTCTCCTGTAGCAACTGGCTCACCTGAGTAGATAGTAGAGGCAATAACCAGAACAGCATGAGAAAATAAAACACCATAAAAAAGGTAAAGCTGATCACCGAGGCGACCAGACGGCTGCAGTTCATGCTAATGAGCCTTCGTACAATACCTTCAAGCAAATAAGCGATTACGATGCTGGCGAACACCGGTGCCAGCATATGCCCCATAGTCAGAACTATTAAAAGGCTGCCAACCAGCAGGAACAGCAATATCAGTGCCTGGGGATCAGAAAAATATCGTTGCCACCAAAGGCGAATCAGGTTCATTGACACATATCTCTTATTTTAATCGTTAGGCGTGATTATACTGCCCTGGACAGAAATGATTCCTAAAATACTCTGTTAGGAGTGCCGTCCTCGGCGCGATTTCTTCATAAAAAATGAAAATTTCAAATAAAAATCGCGCCGAGGACGGCGCTCCTACAATGTATTGATTTGAGCTAAACCTATATCTGCAGGTATATAGATTTCTGCTTACTGCATTGTTATATTTGTTTCGCTATGATCAGGATAAGCATACAGGAAAAAGATTTCAGTCTCGAGCAGGAAATAAGCTTATTGCGCAGTGACCGGCTTGATATTGGTGCTATCGCAAGCTTTACCGGCCTGGTGCGCGATCTCAATGAAGGTGATGAGGTCAGCCTGGTGTCGCTTGAACACTACCCGGGCATGACGGAAAAGCAGTTGCAGGAGATTGCCCAGGAGGCAGAATCGCGCTGGCCGCTACAGGGTATTACCATCATTCACCGTGTCGGCACCCTTGCTCCCGGCGACCAGATAGTACTTGTTATCACAGCCAGCCCGCACAGAGCGGTCGCCTACGAGTCGAATCAGTTTATCATGGACTATTTGAAAACCAGGGCAACCTTCTGGAAAAAGGAAACACTGGAAAACCGCTCACGCTGGGTAGAAAATCGCCATAGCGATGATGTTGCTACCAAACGCTGGAAAAAACCGGCTTGAAGTGCCTGTGGCTCTCTATCATAATCAATTCTATATACCGATAAATAGCAAAGGATAACGACTAAAGCAGCCTCTGATTGATTCAAAAAAAACGACTAAAACAGGAAACACTATGGGATTTCTAGAGAACAAGAAAATATTAATTGCCGGCGTCGCCAGCGACCGCTCAATTGCTTCAGGTACTGCGCTTGCCATGGCGGCACAGGGTGCCGAACTGGCCTTTACCTATCAGACAGAAAAACTACAGAAGCGTGTAGAAAAAATTGCCGAGGCCTGCGGGTCAACCATCATTCTACCCTGCGATGTATCTGAAGATGCACAAATTGAAAATGCATTCACGGAACTGGGTAAACAATGGGATGGTCTGGATGGCATCGTTCACTCCATTGCCTTCGCACCGCGAGAGGAACTTAAAGGCCTGTTTCTCGATGCGACCACCCGGGACGGCTTTAACATGGCGCATGAAATCAGCTCCTACAGCTTCACTGCCCTGGCAAGAGCTGGAAGAGAAATGATGGAGGGTCGCAATGCAGCGCTGATTACCATGAGCTATATCGGTGCCGTGCGCTCAATGCCCGGTTATAACGTCATGGGCCTGGCCAAAGCCAGCCTGGAAGCGAATGTCCGCTACCTTGCTCAGAGTCTGGGTCCTGACGGCATCCGGGTCAATGCCATATCAGCCGGCCCGATCAAGACCCTTGCCTCAGCAGGCATAAGCGGCTTCAAGAAAATGCTCGACTTCTATGACAAAACTGCCCCACTAGGCCGCAGCGTCACCATTGAAGAAGTTGGAAATACCGCCGCCTTCCTCTGCTCTGATCTGGCATCAGGAATTACCGGTGAAATCGTTTATGTTGATGGGGGTTTTAGCACTGTCGGGATTGGGACGGGGATGGTGGAGTAATTTAAAAGGAGATGAAAGATAAAGGACTAAGGATAAAAGAAAATAAGTAAGGTTTTTCTTTTATCCTTAGTCCTTTATCCTTCGTCCAACCGCCACTTAAATAATACAGAACAGGTATAAGGTCTGCTACTACACTCGAAAATCTGAATACCTACTTAACCATCCCACTCTTCTTCATATCGGTCATCAGTAACTTTGCCAATTCGTTTACGACTATCTGTGCCGATGCGGGGTTAAAGCTTTCTGTTTTGCCTGCCCAGATCATCTTTTTCGTGGCAGCGTTAAACAGCTTTGTATCAAGTCTTACTACGGTATCAGTCACAGTGTAACCCGGGCGATAAACTGCGGCATGAGATGCGCCGTAGTAACCATACATACCATAGCCAAAACCGATAGTCGGGACATAATCAATTGATGGGGGGACATCCCGTTTCTCCTTACTTACTCCCTGCAAAGTCACTACCAGAACTCCATCTGCACCTGTCTTCTCAACCGCGGCAAGCACATCTTCCTTCCTGTCTGCACTCTCTAAATCCGGCAATACAGTATAGCTCGCAACACCCGATCTATCCGCCGTTGTAATCAATCTGGCAAACTCCTCCTCAAACGACCGCCTCTTGATATCATCTTTGATAATGCCAATGACCAATATTTTTTTCAGTACCGGGCCTTTGAAATCAGGATCACTCCAGCGAGTGACAAGACTTGTAGTACTACACGCACTAAGTAGAAACGAAAATACAATTATTAATGATAAAAATAGAATGTCTTTATTCGCAGCCTTCATGTTCTATACCTTAATTTTCTTCAGTTGGTATAATTACAGGGTACCCCTATACCGATGTTAACCAGTCATCTGCATCCTGTCTGCATTCAAATAATTCAGCTCTTACATCAGTAACTTCACACAATTGCATATAATAGCTAATCATTTCCCTTACACGGGAATTGATCGCAACGAATGCAATAGTAATCTTCCCCCGACCCTGACCGTAATTCAGAACAATTTGAGAAATATGCTTCATGTCCTCTTCATTAAAGTCTATTCTTTCAACTTTCATGGCATCAAAAATCTGCTTATAGCCGGAATTCAGGGAAATCCCATGCAAGTTTACCAGGGAGAATACATGATCCGATAGCTCAGCCCTCGTAACCACACCAAAGGCAGTAACAATAATCATGTCTTCATTTATAATCTGATAATCAATCGGCATATTGTTCTATCTTCCTTATCCTTTAAGGGGATCTCTGTTAATTAGTCAATGTCATCCCAGTCTTCACCATAATTTATGGTGATTTCTTCACCTGCTTCTATGTGACGAGCCGAATACAGTTCAAAACCGTCAAACTCCGCGCAGCATTCCTTGCTGTGATTGAGATAGCGCAATTTATTTCTACCCGATCGTCCAACTACCCTGTCCTCATCAAATACCCATAACACATGGCTACCATTCCTTTTAGCTTCAGGCCCTTCGTATTCACCAAGGTAAGCATTACTTTCTATGTCCTCTTTGGCAAAAAGACCTTTGCCGTGAATTCCAGAATCCATAACGTAAGTTAGTTTATATACTACGCTCATCGCCTCATTGGTATTTCCTTATACCTTTCCCTGTTTCAAACTATCTTGATCTACAGCAAGCTGCTTGATAGTTATATCATTTATAGCAGAAAGCGCTTCCCGTTCAGCCAGCATAAGGACATTTAGAACGCTTCCATCTGCCTGGAGATCCACTCTCCTTGATCTTTCCATTTTGGAATCATGAATATATGCAAGAAGATCAGCCGTGGTGGTTTCTTCAGGAGGACGACCGGGAATCAGACGATCTTCATCATCATCCACAACTTTTAAAAAACCACCCTTTTCCAGCTGGTAGACAAATTTTTCGACCATATCCTCGGGCAACTGAAGCTGTTGCGCAATTACTTCTAATGATATCGGTGGTTTTTTTGCGTAATAATTCCTTGCAACCAGCACCATTAACTGTAGTGAAAGTGTTTCACTTTCATAGGGAGTCAGATCATCATCACCCTGAAATAGGTAAAGTAATTTGTCTGCGTGCTGGTAATAGTACGCGATGCTGGACCCTAATAGCAGAATTACCCAGATAATGTAGATCCATATAAACAGGAGAATGACGGTCGCAAATGCAGAATAAATTGCATCGTACTTTGTCGAGCCAACAATAAACAGAGTGAACACTGTACTGGCAAGCTTGAATAAGATCGTCGTTATCGTTGCACCAAACAGTGCCGCCATAGGTTTGACACGTATATTCGGTACAAACATATAAACAAAGCTTATTGCAAGCACGGTCAGGAAAAACGGCAGGTAAACCGACAGGGTGTCATACAGAAAGGCACCTGTATCTGTTTCTACTACCTGCTTGAACAGGCTGAAACGCCCTACCGACTGGGATAATCCTACTGCGGAAACAATCAGTACTGGCCCAACTATCAGTACTGAAATATAGTGGCTGGACCGTTCAAGTATCGGCCGGAGTTTTCTAACGCGCCAGGTGCTGTTAAATGCTACCTCGACCTGGCGAATCAGCGACACAACGGTGAACAATAGAATACCCAGACCGACTGTGCCAAGTACACCAACCTTGATATTATCGACAAAGCTGAAAACAGTAGCAGTGATTTCAACTCCTTTTTCTCCCAGGGGTTCCAGGGCGGTCAGTAACAGGGGCTGTAGTTGATTATGTACACCAAAACCTTTAAGTACTGAAAATATGACCGCAAGCAAAGGCACCATCGAGAGGATGGACATATATACCAGCCCCATCGCGTACAAATTGTTATTTCCGGCCAGCAGATCGGCTACTAACATATGCAGCCCCCGAAAAAAAAGCAAACTCCTGCGTTTCCAACCTGGCAGATTGTTTATATCAGCCTGCCAGACAGTGCAGTCCCACCAGCTTAGAAGATTTGTAAACAAACCACCCTCGGAGTTGATAAAGAAATCTCAGCTTACTTAACTTCCAGCAGCTCGATCTCAAAAATCAGGGTTTCACCCGGACCTATTGTAGACCCTGCACCTTTATCTGCATAAGCAAGTTCTGGTGGAATAACAACTTCCCATTTATCGCCCACTTTCATCAGCGGCACAACTTCCTGCCAGCCCTTGATCACACCTGTCAAACCAAAAGTTGCGGGTTTTTTGCGCTTGTAGGATGAATCAAATTCAGCTCCACTGATCAACTTACCTTTGTAATGGACGGTAACTTCACTGTCTTTAGCAGCCTGCTTACCTTTCCCGGATTGAATGACCCTGTACTGGATGCCGTTATCAAGCGACTTGACTCCAGATTTCTTTGCATTATCTGCACGGTACTTGTCGCCGGTTTTCTTATTTGCGGTAATCTTATCCTTGAGTACTTTTAACTGCTTGTCCCTTTCTGCCACCATGGCTGCCTGCATCGCTTCGGTCGTCATTGCGGCTTTAGCTCCACTCAGCGCATCCTTCATTGCAGCTGAGAAAGCTGCTGGCTCAACATCCAGGCCTTCATTCTTTAATGACATTGCAAGACGATAACCAACAGCATAACTAAACTTTTGCTTATGGCTCTTTAATTCAACAGCCATGGAAATGGCCGGAGTAGCCAGAGCTATGGCCAGAGTGGCCAGGGCGATATTTTTAAGTTTCATTTTCTTCCTCTTCGATTGTGATATCCGGGTATTTTCCGGTAAATGGGTTAAGGAGCCTCTGATCACATGCCATGTCTCTGCCAGGCATGGCATGTGATCAGGGGCTCCTTAATTTTGTGAATAAGGCTACTTGATCTCAGCAGACATCTCATTAAACAGGTTTACCAGGTCAACGTTGACTTCATTTATCCATTGTTGCCATTGACCCAGATATTCCTGAAAAGTTCCAGCATCAATTGTTTCGAGATTTTTCCGGGTAATAATAATCACCTCTCCCGTTTCAGTGATACTGTTCATATCCGGCTGCGCCAGTTTCTTACTGCTTTTGCCCAGCTCTGTTACTGTCTCTTCCATTATTTTTTTGTCCGCAGGATTTATACTGCTGCCCTGCTCGTTGATGGCTTTCTCTATTGAACTCGCCAGAGCATCTAGATGCTGGCGCAGTATATCGCTGTATTTTTTAATAGCGCCTGATGCCTGATCACCTAAATTTTCAGTCAATTGTATTAGCTGATTATTCAGACTCTCTAGCTCGGCTGTAACCGTTTTGCTGGCCTCTTCAAACTGCTGCGTTATTTCATTGCCAATGCTAGTAATGCGGTTAACGAAGTCCGATACTGCTGAACTAGCCAACACCACCTTTTCGGTCTTATCGTAGTCCACCTTCCATTGATCACCCTGCTTGACAAGATAGGTTACAAAATAAAGCATCTCGCTTTGCGCCGCATCAGGTTTTGAAACCTGTGTATTAACACGCGCCTCATGTTCTTCAATGATTATCTTTCCCCACGAAGGCTGCATCCCGCTCCAGTCACGGGAAAATGCCTCATAGCCCTTCTCACTTCCCAGGGTAGAATAATCAACGACATCTGCAACATTCCCTTCAATAACGGCTTGCCAGAACACCTGACTGACCTCCAGCGGGGTTTGCGGCTTGCTGCAGGCAGACAGCAATATCACTAATGCAAGTGACAATGATATGAAGGCATATTTAGATTTCATACATAAACCCCTATTTTGGCGATCATGCTGATCATTATACTGGCAAAAGTAACCGCAAGGAAAGTGTAGCCATCCTGCAGGAAATGCCAGTAGAGTGCAATGATCCAATTCAATGAATTAATCAGAGCTGCCTTAGAATTTATAGCCAAGTTTAAAGCGGTAAGAAGTACTTAACTTTTCAACATTCTCGGCCGGCTGGCTATCGTAATCAGTTTCTGCTTCTATCGATGCAACGAATCCAATCTTGAGTGGAAATCTAAACCCTGTCCAATTTTCCAGTATTGTTTTATCGGGTGAGGCAAAGCCATAAAACCCGTCTGAAATGAAGTAGAATTGCACCTTTTCCTTATACAGATACCTGTCAAACACTAGCCGCCAGGTATTTGCCCAGTACTGATTGTCCTCTCCACCAGTAAATTCTTCCTTAACGGCTTCAAAACCACCCTGGACTAACAGGTTGAGTGGTTTGCTTTCGTAAAACTGGTAACCAATATGGGGGCCAAACCGGGTCCTTAAATTGAGTTCAGCAAATTCATCTTTCTTTAGATTTAACCCAAGTCCAATGAACCAGTCCGGCGCATCAAAAACATAACTCCAGTCACTAGTGGGAAAATAATCATATGCGCCAGCAACTAACCATTTGAGTTTTGTCGTTATCCCTTTTGTGCGATTTACATCATATTCACCATAAAATCTGACTCTATCGTAGAGGCGCCTGAATTCCAGGTTTCCATCCAGGTCAATCACATCATTATCGTTATTACCCCGATCATATTTCATCGAGATGTTGATCATTCCGGAAAACTTGTAGCCCTTTCCAAGCCGCCAGGATTCAGGATTAATCTCTTTGACAGATCTTTTCGTCAATTCCCTTACAGCTCTATTATCCTCGTTCTCAAGCTGTAGCGTGTCTCCATTATTTTTTACTACAAGCCCGGTTAGAACCTCACCCTCCTCAAGTAACAAAACCATAGACTTATCAGTCCTGACTTCACTCACCTCATTCCATTGAATCGAAAGAATGCCTGCATAGGAAGTATTGAACTTCAGAACGCCATCAGTTTCATTTAGTACTTCACCGGTAAGCCTGTCTCCATTTTTCAAAATCAACACATCTGCCTGTGCCATTGTAATAGATACGTTAAGCAGTAAAAAAATGACGTGTCTGATTCCTGAATGCATTGACATACGGGATGAGATTGAACCGGAGATTAAGGATTATGTCAGCATGTTACTTCTAATTCACAGCAAAGGGACAGCTAAGCTGACAGCATTTTCATGCACTGCAACAACATAGTAAACCAGGTTATAAGCTGAATTCCAGTAATGAATGCCCCCGCCCAGCCGTAATTATGAAAATTACCAGTGGCAAAAGCACGAGATAGGAGAATTTAAGGGCACCTCTATTAATTCATGAATAATCATCTTGAATCCAAAATCTGCCATCTCTGCGTTAAGAACCTTCGCAATAGCTAGCTATTACGTGCGTTTCTTGCCTTGATCTGACAGCTTTTGAATCCAATCTGAATTATCCAGAATTAATAGAGGTGCCCTTAAGGCATCACTGTGAGTGATACTCAGGCCAGGGGAAAATGCAGTAAGTAAATATGTGCTAAACCGCTACTTAGGTCTTAGATAGCGCCAGGCAATAACATCGTTTTCATTAATTACAATATGGGTGTTTGACTCTGATAACCATTTTTCCAGAACAGCTCCTTTGTAGTAGGCCCTTTCGGTGCGGCCACCATCCAGCCGGACATAGAAAAGTCTGGGTTTGTCTGGATTAACTGGGGCAGCCGGCAAACCATCTTCGGTAAAAATCCATTTGTAAGGCTCTATGTCTGCTCGCTGACCATTCTTTTTAATCATTACATCAAGCATTTGTCACCCCTTCATAATCCTGACAATTAACTCTATTGCAGACTGGGGATGCATTCCTTGACATACATCAAGATAAAACATCAGAGGTTCCCTGGTTTATTGGACAAGTTTACAAAGATTGAACTACTTTGCACACTGCACGGGTTAATGTCAGTATGTCCGCATCGTCTATCACATACGGTGGCATGAGATAAATCAGGTGGCCAAATGGCCTTACCCATACCCCCTGCTCAACAAACTGATATGGAAGGTCCATCATGTCCACTGGGCGATCAAGTTCAACAACAGCTATGGCCCCCAGCACACGCACATCTACCACGCCAGGTATTTTCCGACATTCGGCAAGCCCTGCTGCCAGCATTTTTTCAATCCTGCGGATACTCTCAGACCAGTTTGATGATAACAGTATCTCTATACTTGCCAACGCAGCGGCACATGCTATCGGATTAGCCATGAATGTCGGACCATGCATAAATAAGCCCGGGTCACCTGTGCTGATGGTTTTGCTGACACCTGCAGTAGTCAATGTTGCAGCAAGCGTCATATAGCCGCCTGTCATTGCCTTGCCCACACATATGATATCGGGGGAGATATCGGCATGTTCGCAGGCAAACAGCTTACCCGTACGCCCAAACCCAGTAGCAATCTCATCCAGAATTAGCAATACACCGTACTCGTTACACAGCTGTCTGACTTGCTTCAGATAGTCAGCCGAATAAAAGCGCATTCCCCCCGCGCCCTGCACAACAGGCTCCAGAATGACTGCTGCTATTTTCTGATTATTTTCCTGCAGACAACTCTTCATCTGGGCCATATCACTCTCAGAGCTAGCCTCACCGTAACGACAGGTCGGTGCATCAACAAAGTATTGTGAAATCAAAACATCCGAGAATAGATTATGCATACCGGTGACAGGATCACAGACAGACATCGCTGCAAAGGTATCACCGTGATAGCCGGAACGGATAGTCAGGAAATGCTGCTTTCCAGGCAGGCCTTTAGCATTCCAATACTGGATTGCCATTTTCATCGCCACTTCCACTGCAACAGAACCTGAGTCTGAAAAGAAAACCGTCTGTAGTGGTTCAGGGGTTATTTCCACCAGTTTTTGAGCAAGCCTGACAGCTGGTTCATGGGTCAGGCCACCAAACATCACATGAGACATTTTTGCTAACTGAGTCTCTACCGCAGCATTTAACACAGGATGATTGTAACCATGGATAGCACACCACCAGGATGACATACCATCGATCAACTCTCTGCCATCTACCAGCCTGAGCCGGATACCATCTGCCGACTCAACAGCAAATACTGGGTCATCCTTGCCCATCGCACCATAGGGATGCCAGACATGCGCACGATCCAGTGCCAGGATGTCCTTCTGGTTTTTTGGCCTGCTGGAATTATCCTGATTCATATATTTTGTTTGTAGACGGGGCATACCCTCTGTTTCATATTTTTTTTAACATCAAAATCAACGCCCGGGGCTAAACCTGTTTCCTATTTTAACAAAGGTTTTGATCTTAACGAATACGGCAGGGTGTACGAGTCAAGGGCATGGGTAACAAAGAAGAAAACCGACTCGCACATAAAGTGTGAAAAACTCGACTGTGCGTCAGCACAAGAACAAAATTAGAAATATACTCGTCCAGCAAGTACAAAAACCTCAGCCGTGTGCCAGCACAAAAAAATAAAATCAGTCGTCCGGCTGCGGCATAGGCAATCCCGCCAACTTACATACCTCATGACAGGGATCGGTCGGAAACAGGCTATAAATGTGTTTCTCGTAGTCTTTCTGGTCATGGTAACGAGTATTCTTTTTACCCAGCTCACGGACAACATTATGCATGGTTGGGGTCAACTGTTTTTCATCATAATACTCTCTTACATACCAGATCAGCTCCCAGTGATCGACAAACAGCTCAATGCCGTCCCTTTCGGCAATTGCAAGCGTGAATCCTTCCGTCCATTCCATAGGATTAGCAATAAATCCCTGCTCGTTTGTTGCTATAAGTGTACCGTCTACTTCGATATTCATGCTAAATAGCCTCCACACAGATACAGTTAGCAATAAAACTTTTATATCTATCTATAACTATACTCAATCAATACACAATTAGAAAGGAAATTAGCTACGAGTGAGAAAGTGCTGGGCATAAATGCAATATAGCCATAAAAACAAAAGAGGGGGAAATCCAGGCCTGCAAAGCCTGTAGCTACTAAGCCGAACCATGATTAGGCTTAGTAATTCAGCGTGACTTCCAGTAATCTGCCTTCGCTTTAGATTTCTCAATACCGTATTTGCCTTCGCTGTAGAGACCTATAAGGAATTCTTTCGCTCTGGTGTTATTATTTTCAGCAGACCGAGTAAGCCATAACACGCCTGTTTCGGTATCTTTTTTGACATCATCTTCGCCATTGAGCAATAACACACCAAGATTAAACTGTGCCCGCGCCTCATTTTGCTCTGCTGCATTTGTGTACCAAGCGATGGCTTTTTGTATGTCGCGCTCAGGACCCCAACCACTCTGATAGAGAAAACCAAGACTATACTGTGCTTCAGCGATGCCACTTTCAGCCAGTGGCAGCCAGATATCATGCGATTTCATGTAATTGTTACGCGTAAATGCCGATTGTGCCCTACGCAGCATGATCTGCTCCTGAGAGGTAATTTTACGCACTTCAGGCTTTTGTTCACGTTTGTTACTTTGCCTTTCATCGTCAAATGATTCTTCCGCTACAACTGCAAGCTCATTGTCCATTTCAGCAGCTGATTCGACTGTTTGTTCGCTATACTCACTAGATGCCCTGGCCTTTTCATTGTTCATGATGCGGTCGAGCATTTTTCGAGCGAGTGTATCGCCATTAGATGCTGCACGCCTGTACCAGAATTTGCATTGTTCCGTATCAAGCGAGACACCGATGCCCCTGCAATACAGGCCGGCGATATTAAATTGCGCCTGAACAAACCCCTGTTCAGCGGCTATTTTCCACCATGCAGCCGCTTTCTGCTTATCAACAACAGCGGAACTGCCATCCAGATAGGCGGCTCCGAGATTAAACTGTGCAGGTGCATAGCCCTGCTCGGCTGAGCGTATGTACCATTCAATTGCCCTGCTGCCGCTTTTCTCGGCTCCTTCTCCACGGCTGTACAATACACCAAGGTTAAACTGGGACAGCTCATCACCCTGCTTCGCCAAT
This sequence comes from Gammaproteobacteria bacterium, assembly GCA_036986095.1. Classification (GTDB taxonomy): domain Bacteria; phylum Pseudomonadota; class Gammaproteobacteria; order BMS3Bbin11; family BMS3Bbin11; genus BMS3Bbin11. The sequence goes on along the minus strand of BTQX01000011.1, from coordinate 8,108 downwards.
ACCTGCCAAATCTTAAATGCTTTGCTAAAGTCACCCTCATCGTAGGCGGCCTGACCTTCCTCCCAGGTAGCGGGTGTCGAAGCAGCATTTTTTACAGTACTTTCCTCCAGTCGGCTGTCGCCAGGAAGTTTTTCCGCAACATTTATTAACGATTTAATTGTTTTAAATGTGCGTGGCCAGGGGGAATTCCGTTGTAAGTCGTCCGGTAGTGATTTCAAGTGGCTTCGTGCTTCAGCCAGTGTATCGAATGCCCCATAGGTAACGGCGTACCAGGGCTTATTTTTATAGCGGGTCTGGTAATAACCGATTTCACCAGACAGATTCAAGCTGTCAATAAAGGCAATAGCACCTTCTTCGGATTCATGACCGGACATCTGTATGGTTGCACTTTCTTCTGGCTGTGACATATACCAGTCATCGCGGTGTATAGTATTTTGTTCGGCAATAACAACGGGAGATTGCCAGTATATCACTGTAAAAAGCAGATAAAAAAAACAGGTTCTGACAGGTAAAATGTGATTCTTCACGTGGCTGATGACTCCATTACACCAGATCTTTTTAGATCAATTTTCAATCTCTTTAAGGTAGGTTATATTATATAATTTTGGGTAACCTTTCATTCAAGATTTCATGATAGTATTTAATTGAATCATTTGTTCATATATTATTGTGTCAGCACCATCAAACTATTCGTACAGATAGATTGAAATGAATTCTACCCTGACTTCCATCCCTCTTTTTTCCAGGCTGGCCAGTGAGCATCTAGAATTGATATCAGCTCAAATCCAACATCGGAAATATGCCAGTAACAGCGTCATCATCGCTGAAGGTGATCAGTCGGATTCTCTTTACATTGTCAACGAAGGTAAAGTAAAGATCTACATCAGTGATACTAATGGTAGAGAAATGCAGTTAAGGATCCTTGAGCCTGGTGACTATTTTGGTGAACTTGCGCTGATAGATCAAAAACCACGATCTGCATCCGCTATGACCACCTGTGACAGTCAGCTTTCTGTCATCACATCAAAGGGGTTTTTGAAATGCCTCGCTGAAAATCAAGAAATGGCTCTGATCATGCTACAGGTGCTCACCAAACGATTGCGTGACGCCACCGAATTACAACGACAACTGGCATTAATGGATGTCTATGGGCGTCTCAGGGTGACTTTGCTTGCATCAGCTAAGGATGGTGACGGCATTCATAGGCTGGAACCAAAGCCGACGCAGCAGGATATTGCCAATAAGATCAGTGCATCCCGTGAAATGGTCAGCCGCATACTCTCAGATTTAAAGGCACACGGTTATATTGATATCAATAAAACTTCAATCATCATTAAGAAAAATCTTCCAGAGAAATGGTAGGGATGTCTTGTGCTGAAGCACAAGGCAGACAAAAGATGAAGGATAAAGGACTAAAGAAAAAACAAAAGAGTCTTTCATCCTTCGTCTTTCGTCCCGAGTCTTTGGCTTTTCTAAGGAAGAAAATTATTCATAAAACGCATTGGTTTGCCAATGCTTTGATTCAAACGATTCATATCGTTTGACATCACACCTGTATTCCAGGTCATGGCGTAAATTGAATGATTCATCTGCGCGATGTCATTCGACATGCCTGATATATTTCCTTGTATTTTAGACATTGATACATCCATGTTAGCAATATTCGAATTCATCTGGTCAATGCTAACCACTAATTGAGAGATGTTTTTATCCATATGATCTATGTTACTAGTGAGGGTAGTAATGTTCTTTGACATATCGCCGAGATTTTGTGACATGCGGTGCATATCTTCTGTAATGCTGTATATCAACCAGAAACCGGAAATGGCGAGCAGGGCAAATATAACCATTGCCGGGAAAGCAATTCTCTCCCAGCGTTTCGTTGCAGACTGAAATTCTCGAACAAAATCCGCAAGTACATATTCCAGCCCAAGCAGTGCTGTACGTTCCAGATGTTCCTGTTCTTCGTCAGAAATATCATTTACCTGTGTTGCCGTTTCAGTCACCATAGCGTTTTAATCCCCCTTTTTTTATAAGGCCACATACATAGCCTAATAAGCCCACACTATCAACAAAATAGACAAATTAATATCCAGTGTTACAGGTCATGGTGAATTACCGCAAGCACACCTATAATGGCACTATTTTATAGCGCCTGTTTCTATTATCTGTTGAAAGATAGCTGGCAGCAATAAAGGTAGAAAATGGTCCTGAACCAGGATTTACCCACCTAATTGGTCTTAGAAGAGGCACAATGGCAGATCTATTTACACCAAAGCTACTGATACTTTATCTTTTCATCCTGTCAGCCATTTATGTTCATTTTCGCGGTAAAGTCAGACACAGCTTTTTCAGACAGCTGGGCGATCATTCGACGCTCATGGCACCGGTCAACTGTATCATGTATATGTTTTCCAGAGTTCCGAACAAGCCTTATCTTGAGAACAATTATTTTCCTGAAATGAGGATATTCAAAGACAATTGGCAGACTATTCGAGATGAAGCTCTCAATGCTGCGCAGGTCGGCCATGTAAAGAAATCAGAAAAACTCGATGATCTTGCCTTCAATTCATTTTTCAGAACCGGCTGGAAACGATTCTATCTGAAATGGTATCAGGATTATCTTCCATCCGCACAGGAACTTTGCCCAAAAACAATTGAATTGCTTAAACAGACACCATCGGTAAAAGCCGCAATGTTTACTCTGCTGCCACCTGACGCCACGCTGGTACGGCATCGTGACCCCTATGCCGGCTCAATACGCTATCACCTGGGTCTTGTAACACCAAACTCTGATGACTGCTTTATTCGTGTAGATGGCGAGGATTATTCGTGGCGTAACGGCGAAGACGTCTTTTTTGACGAAACATTCATTCACCATGCCGAAAACAACACAAAAAAAGACCGATTGATTTTTTTCTGCGATGTTGAGCGCCCGATGAATAACCCGATTGCGCGATGGTTTAATCGGTTTTTTGGTCGTATTGTTGTTTCCGCTGCAGCAACGAAAAACGCAGATACAGACAAGGTAGGTATCCTAAACCGGGTATTTCACTATGTTTATCAGATAAGGTTGGTGGGGAAGCGCCTGAAAAAATACAACAAACACCTTTATTACACTGTAAAATATATTATTTATGCAGGAATAATTTATTTGATTTTTTTCTAGCAAGCCTGTGAATACCGGAAAGGAATCATATATTATGGGTACCATCAAGAACTATTTTTGATTCTTTTCCTTCATCTCTTTACTTAATGCCTCAAATTTCTTCTGAATTTTGTAATCAGAAAGCAACATGCCACAGATTTTACATGCCGGGTTTGCCGTGGAATCGAGCGATTCTTTCTTGCTAAAGTAGTGTCTATGCTGACCATGCAGAGCAAAATCTACTTTAGATTTGAGCATCCTGGTCTTTTTTTCGACGAACATACTTATACTGCTTGACTCATTATCCTTACGTCGAAACATTTTTTCCTTTTTTCCTTTTAAATCAGTTTTCTGTCATGTCTTCTATTCGCACGCTATCTATTTTCGCTGAATAGTACGCAATGTCAGTTAAAGTAAATATTTGTAAACACCCTTGTTCAAATTAAGTCTAGATTACGTTCACCGTAAAAGAGCTGCACTTCATCGGCCATATTCAACCGCCTGTCTATTTTTTGTCAGGTAATCAGAAATTTAGAGAACGACCAGTACAAACTGCTTCATATTCAGGAGAATTGAACCAAATACCAGTGATAAATCGTCCTTCTGGCCAACCAAAAAGACAAGAAAATCAACAATGACAAAAAAAATTCTATTAGCTATCACCTATACCCTTCTAGGCAGCGTACTTGGCATTATCATTCTCTACATCTATATGATGCAGAATCGTCCTGAGCTATTTCCCTGGCACAAGATTCACCTTCAGCAGGAATTCACCACTAAGCAGTTGTCTAAAATCAACTCATTTTCTAAATATTTATTGCTGGAAAACAGGCTTTTTGATGAACTGCAGGATAAAATTTATCGAAAAAAGACCACGAGACAACAATTTCAGTTAATCCGCTATGACTCAGGCAGTCTGGCAGACCCGACAGCTTATGATACCAACTGGAATAGAAGTTTTGAGCTGAAGCAGGACAATGCAAAAGCAGGTGTGCTTCTGCTGCACGGGCTGTCTGATTCCCCTTACAGCCTGCGTAAAATTGCGGATACATTACATAAACAGGGCTACTATGTTCTCGGTCTGAGGATGCCTGGCCACGGTACCATTCCTTCCGGTCTGGTAGATGCTAGCTGGCAGGACATGGCTGCAGCTGTCAAACTTGCAGCAATCCACCTTAGCAAACAAATTGGGCGAGCATCTAAATTTCATATCATTGGTTATTCGATGGGTGCAGCGCAGGCAGTAAATTATTCACTGGACGCACTGCAGGACACATCCTTACCCCGTGCAAAATCACTGGTTCTAATCTCCCCTGCCATCGGCGTGTCTTCTGCAGCCGCTCTGGCCATCTGGCAGTCTCGTCTATCTGCCATACCTGGCCTTGAAAAACTCGCGTGGAACTCGATTGGACCGGAATACGATCCCTATAAATACACATCATTTGCCGTCACTGCCGGGGATCAGATGTACCGGCTAACCATTGCAGTCGGTGACAAACTGAACAGCCTGAAAGATCAAAATATATTGCCTGAATTCCCACCAACACTGGCCTTTATGTCAGTCGTCGATGCTACTGTGTCCGTTTCTGCCGTGGTCCATTCTCTGTTATTAAAGCTAAGGAATGATGGGAATGAGCTTGTGCTATTTGACATAAATCGAAACAACAATGTCATCCCATTTCTGAAACAGGATCCAGAAGAAGGATTAAGAAAACTTTTGAATGACTCTAATCTGAACTTCAGAGTTTCGCTATTATCAAATGTATCTACTGACAGTTTAGTAATTCATGAATCGAACAAAGAGCTGAATAACACAAGAAACCGCAGGAAGCTGGATTTATCATGGCCACGTAATATCTATTCTCTATCGCATGTTGCCCTGCCCTTTTCGGGAAACGATTCACTTTATGGAAATCGGCCAGACAAAAAAGAGGGCTTGCATATCGGCCTGATGGCAGCCAGAGGTGAACGGGGGATACTGAGTATACCTGCCAGTGATATGCTGCGTCTGAGATACAATCCTTTTTACACTTACCTTGAGCAGCGTACGGTAAACTTTTTATCACAATGAAGAACAAATTATTTCAAGCCGGCATTAGCCTGGCTGGATTAATCACTCTTCTTCTGGTTTTTGTAGTCATTGCCTTCGGTGCAGGCTGGCTAGCCAATAAATATTATGCAAACCGTCTGTCCCTTGTCAGCGGCAGCTCGCCAGATTTCCCCTATGTCATCAAGGTTGATGCCAAACCCGATGGCATGACATGGAACGGGCAGCAGCTGATATTTTCCAACCGTGTCTCACCATGGGGCATTGTTCGACTTACCCCACTGGAAAATGGTCAATTCCGAAAAACGTCCATACCCGTTGTCGACAAAGAATATCAGCAACAAATTAGTCTTCAGGGTATTACCTGGAATGGGACATCTTACGTGGCTCTGACCAGTGGCGACTGGTTTCAGTCTGAGCATAAAAAGGTGTTTGTTGAGCTCGATCCCTTGACATTTCAAACCACCCGGGTATTGGGCAAAGCCCCTGAGTACGCCCAATGCATCGCCTGGGATGGAATCAATTACTGGGCTGGTACACGCCTGCATACAGCTGATCAGAAAGGCCGTTCTGTCCTGTACAAATTTGATATAAATCTAAATAAAGTAGCAGAGTATGATGGCGCAGGCATTGGCTGCCAGGGCATGGTCTGGGATGGAAAATTTCTTTGGTGGGGCGATGTCTTCGCCGATACAATCACTCTTTACTATCTCTCCAGTTCTACAGGAAAAACGCCAGTCATCGCCCATCAATACAAACTTACAATTAATCAGCAAAGTGGTATTGGTTTTGATGGTAAGGATATCTGGTTTGGTGATTACCGAAATCAACAACTGATGCGCCTAAATCAGGAACTCTATTTTGACTGGCTGGGTGATCGTTTCGAAATCAGGGACCCCGGCCAGTTGATGCTGCTTGAACGATTTGGAAATTATCAATCAGGCAATATGCGCCTTGATGATCTGATAAAGCCTTTGCTTGACGGAAAAATACAGGCTGGGGATATACCTGATTATGTTGAGACCCTGCGGTCACGCTACACCATTGACGAAGTCAGGCAGATTCTAAACAATGTACGGAATAAAGTTACACAAGCTTCGTTAATCTCCATTTTAGACCAACAATTGAATGACCTCGTCGATGTTGGAAAAATCGACTACAGGGATAGCGCCCCTGTCGAAAAAAGCTCAATTAAGGTGAAGTATTTCAAGGGGACTATTGAAGAGGGTGACCTGGTAGTAAGCTGGAAAATTGTAGCAGGCAGTGAAATTCTGTCTGGTGTAGATGCACCAAGACCTCAACAGATACCCGATGAATATGATTTTAATACCTTCATCCGGTACCGGGTTCGTATTACAAATCTGCAATCTGGTAATGAGCAGGAATACGATTATGATTATTTTGGTGATGAAGACGTGCAGGAAGACGTGATCCTGCTAGAAGGGATCACCCCTGGTGAATATAAAATTGATATTGAAACTAATGCCCAATACTACACGGAAACAAAAGCAAATAACTACAATGGCATGTTTGAATTGAAAGTGACTTATTAGACTTCCCCCATAAATCACCGTTTTTACTGGATGATCAACTACCTCTTTCAGGAATTTTTCAGCCTCCTCTTGAGATAACTGGAATTCTTCTATTTTTTTAATATCTAGGGAGCCTCTGATGTGTATGCCATATCTCTGGCTTACAGGCTGATTCACAATCAAGGCGCAGCTTTGAAGGCATGCCTGGGCCTGGTGAAAAGTTGTAACGCAGAGTGTGAATCAGCCTGTAAGCCCCACAGGGCGAGGCCTGAAGCGCACATCTACGGCATTGTACTTCTTGCAAAGGACCGGGCCATTCGCTGCGAAGCACGCTTTGTAGCTGCACGCTTCAGGTCTCGCAGAGACATGGCATACACATCAGAGGTTCCCTAGACCCACGTTGCCAGATTACTTACTGATATTGCAAACGTCCTGCTATTCTTAAGGGCACCGTTATTAATGCATACAAAACCCATGCCCCTTTTAATTACTCGCTTTTTTGCTGTTTTAATCATATTTACAGTCCTGCTTAGCGGCTGTGCTAAACCCTATGTGTTTCCTCCTGATTCATTGCAGAGTGCACCTCGACTCTATGATGACAGGGTAGTAATGGATGATGCCTATCCCCTTCCTCTACGGCGTTGGGGGAACCCTTTACAAAGTAAGGCGATCATCCTGGCAATTCATGGTCTCAATGATTACAGCTTCGGCTTTGAATCAACCGGGAAATATCTTGCCGGTCAGAATATTTTATTTTTCAGCTATGATCAGCGAGGCTTCGGTGCAACCAGGGGGTATGGCTATTGGCATGGCAGCAAGCGCATGATCATAGACAACCAGGTAATCGTTCGCCTTTTGCGTGAGAAATATCCGGAAAAACCACTATTTCTGCTCGGCGAAAGCATGGGTGGCGCAGTGGTACTGGCATCACTAGCTAAATTCAATGGCGAAATAGAAAACGGGATTGATGGAGTCATCCTGATTGCGCCAGCCATCTGGTCACGCCGGGCCATGCCCTGGTATCAGCGAACATTGCTCTGGCTGGCTGCTCATACTGTTCCTGCGAAGACATTAACTGGTGAGGGACTGGATTTGATGCCTTCCGACAACATCGAGATGCTACGCGCTCTGGGGCGTGACCCGCTAGTCATCAAGGCAACACGGGTGGATGTTTTATTTGGTGTGGCAAATCTAATGGACCTTGCCGCAGACGCATCAGCAGCTTTTACTCAGAAATCGCTTATTTTGTATGGGAAAAATGATCAAATTGTACCAAGAAAGCCAACCTGCCAATGGTTCAGGGCATTGCCAGAAGTAGATCCTGAACAGAGAAGGATTATCATTTATGAAAATGGCTACCACATGCTGAATCGTGACTTAC